>NZ_JACVZM010000004.1:0-139003 GCF_017151935.1 Staphylococcus sp. EG-SA-14
ACAACCACTTAATACCAACGCTAAAACTATAATTGCGATACTAATGATTTTCTTCACATCTATCCCTACCTTTTTAATGAATTCTTGGATCTAGTGCATCACGCACTGCATCACCTATAAAATTAAATGCTAAAACGACGAACATAATACAAACACCAGGTACAATAGCTAAATTACTGTGCGTTTCCAAGTAGTTACTACCGGTACGTAAAATGTTGCCCCATTCAGCTACATCAGGTGCAACACCAAGTCCTAGGAAACTTAAACTACTTGTTGTTAATACAACCACACCTATATTTAATGAAAAACGTACAATCATAGGCGCAATCGCATTCGGTAAAATATAACGCCATATGATATTCCAAGTGTTTTCACCAGTGATACGTGCTGCATCTACATATTTCATGCGTTTAATTTCTAAAACACTGGCACGCATTGTCCGTGCAAATGATGGTATATTACCGATACTTAAAGCAATAATTAAATTTGGAATACTTGCTCCAAATGATGCAATAATTGCCACCGCTAACAATAATGATGGAATTGCAAACACTACATCTAAAATTCGCATTATTAAATTATCAATATGATTAAAATAACCTGCGATAGTGCCTAGTAACACACCAAAAATAACTGCAATAACTACTGAAATAATTGAAATTGAAAATGTCAGCTTCGTTCCTACAACTACGCGTGTAAATAAGTCTCTACCGAAATCATCAGTACCAAACGGATAGGCTAGACTCGGTCCATGTAACAGTGCATTGAACTGATTTTTAGTAGCCAATGTCGTATCAAATGTAAATTGTGACACAATTGATAATGTCAGCATGTAGACTAAAATAAGTAACCCGATAATCGCAATACGATGTCTAGTAGTTTTTCGTATAAACGATTCCCACCCGTTATAACTATGTATTTGCGATGTACGTTGGTAACGTCTAATACTTACAAACATTAATAATGTAAATACGTTGCCTGTTAATGTCATCAACAATAACAACACTTCGACGATACGTCGCCATAAGTCATGATGCTTCCATGTTTGTTCCGTTGTTAAAATGATAATTAAAATGATGGTTAAAATGATTAGCAATGTTTCAGCAATATAGAACGTATCGGCCACATAACCTTTAAAAAGATTTAATGCACTCGTTAACATAACTAAAATATAAGTTGCTATAGCATAACTTGCGAATAGTTTTAAGGAAGCTATCTTTGTTGTAAGTTTTACCATATGCCTCACTTCCTTTCGTTAATTTCACTACGTAATTTTGGATCGATTAAAGCATAAAATATATCAATAATTAAGTTTGCTAAAGATATTACAATTGATATATATACGACCCCACCCATGACTGCTGGGATATCAGGTATTAGTTGTTTTTGGACGATATAACGACCGATACCATTAATGTTAAATACTTGTTCCGTCACTGCTGAACCGCCTAGTAACTCTGCCACTAGAAGACCAACTAACGTTACAATTGGAATAATGGCATTTTTCAAAATATGTTTAATAACAACTTGTGTCGTCGATAATCCTTTTGCATAAGCAGTTAAAACATAATCGCTGCGCATTACTTCAAGTACAGAAGACCTTGTCATACGCGTGATAGAAGCAGCAATACTTGTTCCAATGACAAGTACAGGTAAAATCAACGATATTGGATGTTCTGGCATATAAGATGGTGGCAAAATATCCAATTTCAATGAGAACGCTAAAATGAATAATAGCCCTTGCCAGAAACTTGGAATAGATAAACCAATTAATGCAATTATCATTAACGTGATATCAAGCCAACTATTTCGCTTCATCGCACTGATAATACCAATTGGTATTGCAATAATTAATGCCACAATTAGCGCTAATACTGCGACAATTATTGTAATTGGAATTCTTTCGCCAACTGCTTTAGTCACAACCTCATTCCCTTTGTAAGTCGTACCTAAGTCAAAGGTAAAAACACCCTTGATGGTATCCCACAATTGAATAAAATAAGGTTCGTTAAGATGATGTAATACATTGAATTGATGTATCTGTGCCTTTGTTGCATTTTGTCCCAGTATGCTATAAGCCGCATCAAGCGGTGAAAAATACAGAATGGTAAACACACTGACAATAACACCAATGATGACAATCACAGCCATGACAATTCGCTCAAAAATATATCTAACTAATGGCTGTAAATAAATAGTCAATAAGATGAACATCGGCAAGGCCAATATTACTTTGATCATGATGAACTTATGAAATAATAAATTTTCAAAGTATGTTGAAAAATGTGCTTGTTCAATATTCTTTGAACTCGTATTAGAACTTTGTGCCTTGAATATTTTTAATGCTTCTTTATGTATTTGTGTGGATGACTTTTGCTGCGATAAATATTTATATTTTTGATGTAACGCTCGTTCAATTTCTGAAATTTCAGAATTATTAGCGTAAAAATTTTTTCTCTTAGCAGAAAAGAAAAACTTTATCACTGCATATAAAAATATTGGCAAGCTTAATACCGATAATACAAACTTGTAAAATGCCTTGTGATACAACGACTTAAAAGATTCTAAATAAGTAATTATGATAATCACTCCTTGTAAAATAATCTTGAGTAGATTACTATGATATACAAAAGTATAGAATAAATTTACACATTTGTGAATAGGGAGGCACAACATCATGTCAAATTTATTAGAAGTCAACAGTCTGAATGTACAATTCAATTATGATGAAACTACAGTTCAAGCGGTAAAAAACGTCTCTTTCGAATTACGAAAAAAACATATCCTAGGTATTGTTGGTGAATCAGGATCAGGAAAAAGTATTACTGCTAAATCTATTTTAGGGCTACTACCAGATTATCCAGATCACACATTAACAGGAGAAATTATTTTTAATGGGCAATCGTTAACTAATTTATCAACTTCAGCGTTACAACAAATTCGAGGTAAGGATATTTCAATGATTTTTCAAGATCCACTCTCTTCGTTAAATCCAAGATTAACGATCGGCAAACAAATTACAGAAGTACTATTTCAACATAAACGTGTATCTAAATCTGAAGCAAAGTCGATGACAATAGACATTTTAGAAAAAGTAGGTATAAAACATGCAACTCGACAATTTGATGCTTATCCACATGAACTTTCTGGTGGTATGCGTCAACGTGTCATGATAGCAATGGCATTGATTTTAAAGCCACAAATTTTAATCGCAGATGAACCAACAACGGCATTAGATGCCAGTACACAAAATCAATTACTGCAGTTAATGAAGTCCCTTTATGAGTACACCGAAACGTCTATTATTTTTATCACTCACGATTTAGGCGCTGTGTATCAATTTTGCGACGATGTGATTGTAATGAAAGATGGAAGTGTCGTTGAAAGTGGCACGGTTGAAAGTATTTTTAAATCGCCACAACATACCTATACGAAACGCTTAATAGATGCAATTCCTGATATTCATCAAACCCGTCCGCCAAGACCGTTAAACAATGATATTTTATTAAAATTCGATCGCGTGAGCGTGGATTACACATCACCGAGTGGCAGCCTATACCGAGCAGTTAATGATATTAACTTGGCTATTAGAAAAGGCGAAACATTAGGCATTGTCGGTGAATCAGGGTCAGGGAAATCGACATTAGCTAAGACGGTCGTCGGTCTAAAGGAAGTGTCAGAAGGCTTTATTTGGTATAACGAATTACCATTAAGTTTATTTAAAGATGATGAATTGAAATCTTTACGACAAGAGATACAAATGATTTTTCAAGATCCATTCGCATCTATTAATCCAAGATTTAAAGTCATTGATGTGATTAAACGACCACTAATCATTCATGGGAAAGTCAAAGATAATGATGACATTATTAAAACTGTCGTATCGTTGTTAGAAAAGGTTGGCCTAGATCAAAGTTTCTTATATCGCTATCCACACGAATTATCTGGTGGGCAACGTCAGCGTGTAAGTATCGCGAGAGCACTTGCTGTAGAACCTAAAGTGATTGTTTGCGACGAGGCAGTGTCCGCTTTAGACGTTTCAATTCAAAAAGATATCATCGAGTTATTAAAACAATTACAGTTAGACTTCGGCATCACTTATTTATTCATCACACATGACATGGGTGTTATCAATGAAATATGTGATCGCGTTGCAGTTATGAAAAATGGCGAAATCGTTGAACTGAATAACACAGAAGATATTATCAAACATCCGCAATCAGACTATGCAAAGCAACTTATTTCAGAAGTAGCAGTTATTGCTAAATAAAAGTCATGCGTTGTGTAACTTTATCACTGTATGGTCTGGAATAAATCGGGCAACCTCTGATGTGTTATGTTAGATGACTTTGTCATACTAACTATATTGTGCTAAGTTAGGGCTCGGCACCATATCAAGTTTTAAGTGCCTTGCCATGATTTAAGGGTCACACCCATACTCTGGGCATTTTGACGCCAGAATAAATCCCCCGCCACTATGTGAAGTGCGGGGGATTATTTATATTTTATTAGAATATTCAGATTTTCGAGTGTGTCAACTTAGCTTAGTCAATGTATATTTAACATCAATTACTCTTTTTCTTTCATAATTAACACATTCAAATAAATTTTGATCAAAAAACACAAAGTTAAAAGTACCATCTTGCAATATGCTCTCATACATTATCCCGTCATATTTAAGGCTTCGAATATAATCAGCTAAATATTGAAATGGCAAATAATCTATTCCTTGTTCATCGCTTGGATTTGTTATTCCTTTATGAATCTTTTTTAATGTTTGGTGATTTACAAAATACTTTCTAAATCCATCATCGCCAGCTTTGATTGCATTACTAGTTAAATTAGTTAAATTCGCAATTTTCAATTTCTCTTTTGTAACGTTTTTTTGTAACTTAACCTTACCTATATAAATAATGTCATTATGCTTAGGTTTAACTTCTTCTATACTGACCTGTTCTTTTGTACTAAGGTATAATACGCTTATCCATTTAGAATTCAATCTTCCTGCCGTTGCAAATCCCTTTGGTGGTGACATTAGTTCACTTTTCTCTGTAATGAACTTAACTATTCTAGATCTATATAATGGTTCAAATCTTTCTCTAAATTCCTCAATACTATAGTAATTAGTAGTGATATCGAGAAAGAACGCTAAATTCTCTAAATTGATCATATTATTATGAAATCTATTTTTATACTTCAAGCTCTCACAAAATCCATCCCAGTCATTATTTGCTACAATTAGATTTTCATTTGTATATTTTTTATCTTTAATGATTTTAGCGCTTACTAAACCTTCCAACACCCGTCTATCTATATTTTCATCATCTTTAAAAAGTTCATTTAAAATACAACTTATTTTATCTTCTTCAACATTAAATATACTCCAATCATCTTTTAATGCTGTTTCAATTTTTTTACCTTCTTTTTGGCTAAAAGTATCTGGTAAATTTATACTAATATCATATAATTCTAACGCTGGTCTTAAATAATCTCTAATCTGCTCTAATTTATCTATGTGTCGAGTCGTATCAAATATTTTAACACCAAGATGATCGTTATCAATATCACAATTGTCAAATTTGCTATTATCATTTACAATGATTTCTACGATTTCAGTATTATTAAAACATTTTTCACATATTTTCATTTTGAGACTCCAAGTATCTATTCATAATTTCTAGATGATGCATGATAGATAACCTTTTAATTAAACCTAATCCTGGATACTTATTATTTTCATTTAATTCTTCAAATTGTCCGATTGCATAAGATCTATTTTTATTATCTAAGTTTTTAGACCAAGTTACTAATTTATCTACAGCCTCAAAAAACTTTTTAGCTGGATTTAATCTATCGTTATTAGAATCAGAGACAAAATGTTTAACTCTTAACTCATTAGCCTCATCAAAATAGACAATATGTATCGCAATAGCTAATGGCGAAAAGCCACCGTCTACATATTCTCCACCTATAACAGAATAGTCTGAAAATGCTACGTATCCAGCTTATCTAATTCTGTTTTAATCTCATAGACAACGCCTTTGCCGTTTAACAATATAAAATCAGCAATACTTTTCCCTATGGGCATCTCAGAAAGTGCAGTAGTTGTATTAATAGAATGTCGTCCTAGAAGGAGTTTATTAAGTATTGTGTTTTTGTAAAAATATTCGTTACGATAAGACTTTTTAAGATAATTATATAAAGATTTCATCTTCTGTATTACATTGATATTTTTAGGTCCCTGTATATAAAAATCATATGCCTCATCAACAACATCACTTTTATTTTTGATTGCAATTTGATGTAATATCTTTTGACTAAAAACACGATTAATCATATTTCTATTATCCATAGCTACGCACCTCCTTCAACATACATTTAATACTTATCCTGTTAATATTATAAACTATTTTAAATGCCTATAGACATTATTTCTATACGCATACGATGATAAAATTGTATTGAAACCAAGTGATGATTGCCAAATACATGATAACTTACAAAAGATAGAAAATAATAATGCCCCCTACACTAATCTAGCGAGGGGGCTGAATCATTACACACCGTATTTTTCAGTTGTTTCTGCCACGAAAGATTCAATGGCTTTTCTTGCTTTACGTTTTTCTTTCAATGGCAAATCACCAATCATTTTTTTAAGGTGATGTGGGTTTACAACACCACTATACTGGTAGTCATTTGAAATTGTTTTTAGGGCTTGTTCATCGATAGATCTCTCTCCAGCAAATCCTTTGAACTCCGCTTCTTTTTTAATACTTTCGAAATTGACATATTCTTGATCGATATCATCATCCTTATTTAAAGAGGGTACAACATTGTCTATGAATTCTCTAATTAGATCTCGTTTTAACCTCAATGTCGGATCATCTGCATGATCTAAAATACGTCTAATTTGTTCTTGGTTACGACGTTGTTCCGCCTTGTCTTCAAGATCAATTTGTCTCAATATATTCATAATATAATTCACATTAATCGTATCATTACGCATCATTTCTATTTCGAAATCAATATCATTTAAAATGGATACTTTATTTTTCTCAGCCGTCGCTCTTTTTACTTGATCGTACACAGCTAAATATTTACTTTTATAGTCTTCATTCTCTTGTTCATCCATTCCAATTTCATCAATTGTAAACTCAAACTCGTCAAATGCTTTTAAACGTAATATTATTTTAGCTAATAAACGATAAGCTTCAACAAAGCGCTTTAGCTCTTCTTCATCTTGAATGTCATCAACCATGTGTGGTGTCGGCACAATCATTTTAAGCTCACGATAAGCGTCCATAAATTCTTTTTTATACTCTTCATAACTACGCATTAAAATTGTATCCGTATCATTTGTTTGTGAGAATACTCTCAGTGCATCGTCTGTCTCTTTTTTCAAGTCACGATAGTTTACAATTTTACCAAATGGCTTTGATTCTTTTTCAACCCTATTTGTACGTGAATACGCTTGAATTAAATCATGATACATTAAATTCTTGTCAACATATAAAGTGTTCAGTACTTTACTATCAAAACCAGTTAAGAACATATTAACAACGATTAAGATATCAATTTTACTATCTTTAACGCCCTTTTTAACGTTTTTTGAAATATGATTAAAATACTCATTAGTTGTGTCTGTTGAAAAATTCGTCTCGAACTTTTTATTATAATCGCTAATCATTATCTCTAATTTTTCACGTGAATGATATGGCACTTCACCATCACGATCATCTTCATTAGGTTTAAACGTAAATATACCAGCTACCGTTAATGGTTGTTCCAACTTTTTGTTAAGTCGCTTAAATGTCTCATAATATTTAATAAGCGCGTGAATACTTTGGACTGTAAATATACTTGAATATTGACGATTACGTGTATATTTATCATGATTATTGATGATATGTCGTGTTACTAATTCCACACGTTTATCCGCTAACCATACTTCTTCCGTATCAATTGCTTCAACCATGCTGTTATCTTCTGCTTTTAAAGCTTTATTTTTAAAAGTATTAATATAGTCAACTGAGAAACCAAGTACATTACCATCATGAATGGCATCTCTAATTAAATACGTATGTAAGCATCTACCGAAAATATCTGCAGTTGTTCTACCATCTTGACTACTATTTTCTGGGAAACGTGGCGTGCCAGTGAACCCAAAGTATTGGGCATTTTTGAAATGTTGTTTAACTAGACGATGCATGTCACCAAATTGACTGCGATGACACTCATCAATAATAAATACAACTTTATTCGTTTTATACTGTTCTAATAAATGGGCATTACCTTGAATCGCTTTAGCCATTTTTTGAATCGTCGTTACAATAAGTGGCAAACTTTTATCATTTAGTTGGCGTACCAGTTGCGAGGTATTAAAAGTTTTGTCTACAGCACCCTTAGCAAATTTATTAAATTCCTCTTCTGTTTGGCTATCCAAGTCTTTACGGTCAACCAAAAAGATAACTTTCTTAATGTCATCTTGCTGTGATAAAATCTGACTCGCTTTAAAAGAAGTCAACGTCTTACCACTTCCAGTTGTATGCCATACATATCCATTATTCCCTGTCTCAGTCGCTTGTTGAATAAGTGCTTCTACCGCATACACTTGATACGGACGCATTGCCATCAGTATTCTATCTGTTTCATTAATAATCATATAGCGCGATATCATCTTAGCTAATTGACAAGGTCTCATAAATGACTCAGCAAACGATTGCAATGTATTGATACGGTTATTCTGTTTATCACTCCAATAAAACATGTGACTCTTCAATAGTTCGCTATCATTATTAGAAAAGTATCGTGTTTCAACACCATTACTAATGATAAACATTTGTATGTAGCGGAATAAGCCTGTGTAATTTTGTTTACGGTAACGTTTTACTTGGTTAAACGCCTCATTAATATCAATACCTCGACGTTTCAATTCAACTTGGACAAGGGGTAGTCCGTTGATTAATATCGTTACATCATAACGTGCTTTATATGTATCCTCGACAGATACTTGATTCGTCACTTGAAACTTATTTTTACACCAACTTTTCGTATCTAAAAACGACAAATAAATCTCAGACTCATCATCACGTCTAAGTGGTAATTTATCACGTAAAATACGGGCACTCTCGAAAATACTTTTCCCATCAATCATCGTTAACAGACGTTGAAATTCTTTATCTGTTAAGGGATTGCCTTCTAATTTGTCCGCATGACGCTCATTTAAAATCGTTCTAAAATTATCAAGCAATTGCTTATTATCACGTATCGTTACTCTTTCGTAACCCAATTGTTCAAGTTGATTCATCATTTCATTTTCTAATGCGTATTCACTTTGGTATGCCATTCATATCCCCTTCCATACACTTTCTATTGCTCTAAATATATCATAAACTTTAATGAAAAATGTTTGTTTTTTATCTTCAAACGTAAATTTATTCTAATTTTATTGTCTTATCTTTTAATATTTGTCTTTGAGATAAGTCGTATACTAAAAACACCAACACACACTATCCTTTATATTTTTATACTTCTATGCCAGAGTTCAACTTTTGAATATATTGTGTCCTCAATTGTTTGTTCTCTGTATATATTTTATTGAATATGATTGATTGAAAAACAAAAGTGAAAATGTACATAACAATTGGAATAAAAGCATTATACATGTCATTATCAAAATAGGATAAAGAAAAAATAAATAAAATGAACACTATCGGCATTGTAAAACGACATAAAATAATAGACCAATTATTTATAAAAAGCCAACTTCTTATTAAGTTTTTTCTATTTAGCGTAATGATATGGAATATTTTGTCGTTTTTATTTTGATAAAAACTTTCAACTTTTTCATAGTGTCCATATATGGTTTGATTTAGGTCAATTATTTTGTAGTTTGATCCAGGTTCGTAAAGGTCATTATTGCCAACTTTAAAACAATCTTTAATTAATGTACTTTCTTTATTTACAACAAACCTATAGGGATGTATGTAATCACAATTTCCACACATTTTATATAATTGAAATCTATTAACAATCGCTAAATAATTTCGGTAAGTTGAAATAGCTATAAATAAGATTAATCCATAACTTATGACTATTAATAAAAACCATATTGTATTAATAAATTCACTATGAGGTCTCTCTAGCAGTTTAATATATATTTTATAATTCAAGAATCCTAAAAGAAAATACATTGGTAACACTGTGCCAATCATAATAATTGCCCTATCGAATATTCTATATTTGTTTTCAGTATTAATGATTTTTGAATACCAACTTTTTAACTCAGGAAATATTACAGACGTGAAAATTGTTAGCGATAAAGTAACAATTATCTTATTGTTTTCTTTTACAAAATTAATCATCTCGTTAAGTTCCAAATTAATTCCCCCATTAATAACAGCATTTAATTTCCATCTATGAAAAAAGCAAAGCTCAAATCTGAACTTTGCTTTAATTTGTCACGCCTTTATCATTTTCAAAATAGCCTCTATGCCAGTTTTACAAACTTGTAGCAACAATTTTTCATCAAGCAACTGAATCACATCAAAAACTTCAATTGTTTACGTTGCAACTAACTTTATATTAATCTAATGTTTAAAATCTATCGTCGCAAGATGTTTCCTGTAATTATCAAGTGCCATTTTCGATTGGGTTATACAATCTAGAATCGCATGATAATTTAATGCTACAAATCGATAGTACAATATATCTACCGTGAATAACTGTGCAAATAGTGACGTTGTAGCCGCCATACGCATTTCATTTTCATCAGTTCTGCCATAAATCAATGCATAGTCTGCAATTTGAGCCACTGGATTATTAGCTGTACTAGATATAGTTATGATGGGAATACTGTAATGTGTGGCCACCTGTGCAATTGACTGCAATTCACTATGACTACCTTGATTCGTCACAAAAATCATGCAATCTCTATCATCATGCGTCGCAAATGTTGACACAAGTAAATGCGTTTCATGTAATAACCTGACATTTAAGCCAATACGAGATAACTTTTGAAAAAGATCACCAATAGTCAAACTCGATGCGCCAAATCCAAATAAAAATATTGTCCTGGCATTTTTCAACACATCACAAATTGCATCAATTTGCGCATCCATAATATTAGTAGCTACAAATCGCATCGTATTCGTTGCTCTAGCAATCATTTTATTTTTCAAAGTTTCTACAGATTCATTTTCAATCAATTCTAAATGTGGATTGGTTGCAATATCTTCGGGTAAGTATCGAGATATCGCAATCTTTAGCTCTTGAAAACCTTGATGTGTCATTTTCCGACTAAATCTAACAATTGATGCTGTACTAACATTCGTAACATCTGCCAAATCATTCACAGTCATATCAATGATTTTATGTGGATTCTTTAAAATGTAATCAGCGATTATCTTTTCTGTCTTCGTAAAATCACTCAACTGCTTATCAATGCGATATAAAATATTTGTCATCATTAATCACCCAACAAATCTGTCTGTCGCATCGCCTTTGTCGTTCCAAATAAATATGTACAAACGAATCCACCAGCATACGCAGCAAGTAATCCTGCAATATAACCTAAATACATATTATCTGAGATTAATGGTAATAGTGACACACCACTTGGGCCTATTGCTTTGGCACCAATATGTCCAATTCCACCTATTACAGCGCCACCAATACCACCACCAATACAAGCAGTTAAGAAAGGTCGACCTAATGGCAAAGTCACACCATAGATTAATGGTTCTCCGATACCTAGGAAACCAACTGGCAATGCACCTTTTAAAGTATTACGTAATGTTGTGTTGCGTTTACATCTTACCCAAAGTGCTAATGCGGCACCTACTTGTCCAGCACCAGCCATCGCTGCAATTGGCAATAAGTAAGTAGCACCTGATTGGTTAATCATTTCTATATGAATTGGCGTAAAAATATGATGAAGCCCTAACATAACTAACGGTAGGAAGCTTGCACCAATGATAAATCCACTAAATACGCCACCAATACTAATAATTCCGTTAACTACTGAAACTAAACTGTCTGAAACAAAACCTGCTAATGGCATAAAGATAAAGATAGTTAATAGTCCTACAATCAACAATGCAATAGTCGGCGTTACAATAATATCAATCGCATTTGGCACAATTTTATGTAATCTCTTTTCGACAATACTTAAAATCCAAACGGCAAAAATAACGCCAATAATCCCACCTTGTCCAGGTTGCAATGGTTCTCCAGTGAAGACATTCATTAAAATATTTTTACCAGCAATACCCGTTAATAACGTTGTACCACCAATCACGCCACCAAGTCCTGGTGTCGCACCAAATTCTTTAGCCGCATTAATACCAGTGAAAATAGCTAAGTATGCTAACATACCGTCTTTAATGACATTGAATACTGTTATAAGTTGCGTAATCCAAGCACCTGAAATATAGCCTGCCACCATTAAGTTACTCAGTACTGCTGCAATACCACCAATTAATCCAGCTCCAATAAATGCAGGAATCAACGGTATAAAGATATTGGCAATTGATTTCAATACTTTATTCAACTTACCATTCTTTTGTTTTGCTTTATGCGCTTCCTTATTCGCCTTTGCTTTATCAGCTGCATATGATTTATAGTCCATTTTTTCACTATCATTGTGATGGTGTGGTATTGGGTCACCTAGTTTAACACCACTTAATTCCGCCATATGATTAGCCACTTTATTGACTGTACCAGGTCCAACCACAACTTGAATGCGTTCATCGTGTATAACACCCATGACACCATCAATATGCCTTAGTTCTTGGTCATCTACTTTATTCTCATCTAATACTTTAATACGCACACGTGTCATACAGTTCATGACACTATCTATATTATCCATACCACCTACTGCAGCAATAATTCGTTCTGCAAGTTGTTGTTCTTTGGTCATTTAAATCCCTCCTAAGGTTGTCTATCTCTGATTGCTCGTTTAACAATGTCACCATTGTTTAATAACCGTCTTGTTGCTTCTTCCTTAGAAATGCCACACATACCCATAACTGTCGCAACTTTCACATCATGCTCAGATACCTGATATAACGCCATTGCTTCATCATATGTGATAGCACATATTTCTTGAATAATACGCACTGAACGGTCGATCAGTTTTTGATTGGTTGCTTTAACATCAATCATGAGGTTATCGTAAACTTTTCCGACACCAACCATTGTGATGGTTGAAATCATATTTAAAATTAACTTTTGTGCTGTACCAGACTTTAAACGCGTTGAACCAGTTAATACTTCTGGACCAACTTTAACTTCTACTGGATACTGCGCAATTTCACTTATAACTGCATGTTCATTGCATGAAATAGATACTGTTGTAGCACCGATTGTGTTAGCAAATGTTAAACCGCCTATAACATATGGCGTTTTGCCACTCGCGGCAATTCCTATAACGACATCTTTTGATGTTAAATCTATATTTTTCAAATCTTCTTCCGCTAATTTTTTGTGATCTTCCGCACCTTCTACAGCCATCGTCATAGCATGTTGTCCACCAGCAATAATACCTATAATTTCATGAGGGTCAGTATTGAATGTAGGTACACACTCCGCTGCATCTAAGACACCCAATCTTCCACTTGTACCTGCACCGATATAGATCAATCGTCCACCCTTTTTATACTGTGCAATTGTTTTTTTAATTACTTTTGTCAATTGTGGTATTGCCTTTCGAACTGCTAACGGGACTTGCTGATCTTCTTTATTCATCGTAATTAAAGCCTCTTCCACAGTCATTTCATCAAGATGCATCGTCGCTTCATTACGCGCTTCGGTCGTACTATTTTCCATCACTTCTTACACTCCCTAGTTTTTTGAAAATCAAATGTATCATTCGGCTCGATACAACTTAACAGTGGTAAGTCTTCTTTAATAATTTGTGCAACAACATTCACATTGTCATGTGCACTAAGCGTTTGTCTCACAATTTGCATTTCGCCTTGATAACGTCCGTTATTCAAATTATCAACGGTTACTGAACCAATGCGTCGTTGCGTCGTAAACTGTGGTTGAATCGAATGTGGACATATTTGTCTTGACGTTTCCGAACGAATGACATTTTCCGGATTATCCGGGCGTACTTTATGACACATATCGAAAAGGTAAGTCACTGTCGTATCAAACACTTCTTCAATACATAACGTGAAATGCCTATGCTTGCAAAAATCTATAAGTTGTTTTGCCTGCCTCATTTCAATCAATGAGTCTCCAACTAACACTTCAGATACACCAGTTTCTTGTAATAATTTAGCTGCAACGACAGGATGACTATGTCTCGTTGCTTCAATTGTTGGCAAGCCTTTATGCAAAGGACCTCGCAAACCACTCCCTACAATAAAACCATATATTTGTGCCTTTGGATTAAATTGATAAATGAGTTCATTTTTCTTATTGACCAAGTCAACAGATAATCCCGTATCTGGTCTTGGATAATAGTTATGACAAAATGAAAGTAATGTAAAATCATTCAATTGTTGATGTAAGCTTGTTAACAATTCCCGGGAAATAATACTTGCATTCAAACAGCACTTTAAACCCTGTGCCATTATCGCTTCGATTGCCTCAATTGATGTACTATGATCGATACGAATCATAAATTGTGCATCATATTGTCGAAGATGCTCATAAAAAGATGGTGTTAAAATAGATGGATTAGCATCTATGAGGTAAGTCACTTGTTCATGTTTCAATAAATTGAGTAGTTTTGTGAAATAATGATATTTTGTCTCGTCATCTTCTTCTGGTATTTGTACAGATGTAAAAATCATTTGGTAACCTTGTTTAATCATTCGCTTAATATACGCTTCATCTAAAGGTTGTCCTAAATACACTGAAAAGCCTGTCAAAGTAGCCCTCCTTAACAATATAATTATTAGGAAAATATAGTTGAGTTGTGTAATCGCTTACATTTTACTATAAGAGAAAACACATTACAATATTAATCAGTTAAAGCCTGTTCATTGTAATAATCTTACATATTTCTGTCACAAGTTAATTATTACACCATCAAAGATTATCCTTTCTTTTAAGTGCTGATAATAGCTGCTACTGCTGGATTATTACAACAACTTTTATACATTTTATTCAGGATTATCTTATATTATGTTTTAATAATAATCTGTGAACATTTAAGAGATTTGAAATTGAATTTAATAATTGTATTGAAAACGCATACTTCACCATGCTAAAATAGGAGTCGCAAACAAATAAGATTCAATAAGATGTGATGGTAAGCTAGATAAACTAACGTATCAGTTTTATATACTACTTAGTCAATTGCTTCTTTTACATTAATTACATACACCAACGTGTTACTAAGTAAGATTAGGCATGAGTTAAATTAAGCTGTGATGGTTACCAACACAGTCTATTTGCTCGTGTCTTTTTTATTGAATCTTAAATATTACATACAACTTTGGAGGTTGGACAAGTGAGGAAGAAACTTTTCGGTCAATTGCAACGTATTGGTAAAGCGCTAATGTTACCTGTTGCGATTTTACCAGCAGCTGGTCTGTTATTAGCTATCGGTACAGCTATGCAAGGTGAATCATTACAACACTACTTGCCGTTTATACAAAATGGTGGCGTACAAACTGTCGCTAAATTAATGACAGGTGCTGGTGGTATCATTTTTGATAACTTGCCTATGATTTTCGCATTAGGTGTCGCAATCGGATTAGCTGGCGGTGATGGCGTAGCAGCTATCGCAGCATTCGTCGGTTACATAATCATGAACAAAACAATGGGCGACTTTTTACAAGTTACACCTAAGAATATTGGTGATCCAGCGAGTGGTTACGCTAGCATTTTAGGTATCCCAACATTACAAACAGGTGTGTTCGGCGGTATTATAATCGGGGCCCTGGCAGCTTGGTGTTATAACAAGTTCTATAACATTAACTTACCATCTTATTTAGGTTTCTTCGCTGGTAAGCGTTTCGTACCTATTATGATGGCTACAACATCATTTATTTTAGCATTCCCAATGGCATTAATTTGGCCAACGATTCAATCAGGATTAAATGCATTCAGTACAGGATTATTAGATTCAAATACTGGTGTTGCCGTATTCTTATTTGGTTTCATCAAGCGTTTATTAATTCCATTCGGTCTACATCACATTTTCCACGCACCGTTCTGGTTCGAGTTTGGTTCATGGAAAAATGCAGCTGGTGAAATTATTCACGGTGACCAACGTATCTTTATCGAACAAATTCGTGAAGGCGCACATTTGACAGCTGGTAAATTCATGCAAGGTGAATTCCCTGTTATGATGTTCGGTTTACCTGCAGCAGCTTTAGCAATTTATCACACAGCTAAACCTGAAAATAAGAAAGTAGTAGCAGGTTTAATGGGTTCTGCTGCTTTAACATCATTCTTAACTGGTATTACAGAACCATTAGAATTCTCATTCTTATTTGTAGCACCATTATTATTCTTTATTCACGCAGTACTTGATGGTTTATCATTCTTAACATTGTACTTATTAGATCTTCATCTAGGTTATACATTCTCAGGTGGTTTCATCGACTACTTCTTACTCGGTATACTACCTAATAAGACACAATGGTGGTTAGTTATTCCTGTAGGTCTTGTATACGCAGTTATTTACTACTTCGTATTCCGATTCTTAATTGTAAAATTAAAATACAAAACACCAGGTCGTGAAGATAAACAATCACAAGCGGCTACTGCTTCAGCAACTGAATTACCATATGCAGTATTAGAAGCTATGGGTGGCAAAGCAAACATTAAACATTTAGACGCTTGTATCACACGTCTACGCGTTGAAGTTAACGACAAATCTAAAGTTGATGTTCCTGGTTTGAAAGATTTAGGCGCATCTGGTGTATTAGAAGTCGGCAATAATATGCAAGCAATTTTTGGTCCTAAATCTGACCAAATCAAACATGAAATGCAACAGATTATGAATGGTCAAGTAGTAGAAAATCCTACTACTATGGAAGACGATAAAGACGAAACTGTTGTTGTTGCAGAAGATAAATCTGCAACAAGCGAATTGAGCCATATCGTGCATGCACCATTAACTGGTGAAGTAACACCATTATCAGAAGTGCCTGATCAAGTGTTCAGCGAAAAAATGATGGGTGACGGTATCGCTATCAAACCTTCACAAGGTGAAGTTCGTGCACCATTCAACGGTAAAGTACAAATGATTTTCCCAACAAAACATGCAATTGGTCTTGTATCAGATAGTGGTTTAGAACTATTAATCCACATCGGTTTAGACACTGTTAAATTAAACGGAGAAGGCTTTACTTTACATGTTGAGGAAGGTCAAGAAGTTAAACAAGGTGATTTATTAATCAACTTTGATTTAGACTACATCCGCAATCATGCAAAGAGTGATATTACGCCTATTATCGTGACACAAGGAAACATTACAAACCTTGATTTTAAACAAGGTGAACATGGCAACATTTCATTTGGCGATCAATTATTTGAAGCTAAATAATGCTTACTATAAACAGGTGCGTATACCTTCATAAGGTGACGCGCCTGTTTTTTCTTTGCTATTGTATTTTGCAGCATCATTGATAGTTCGCTCTCCCCTTAAATTTTGAATTTTAAGATCATCAATTAAAGCCCCCCTTCATACTCATTTCCTAAAAAATATTAATTGTTCACTATTGTTAGCGTTTTCACAACAAAGTCAACTTCCTTGACCTTACACTATATTCGAGGCTATCATTTTAAGTGTAAATATAGAGAAAAGGTGGTTTTTTTATGAAACAACGCATTGGAGCTTACTTAATTGACGCTATTCATCGAGCAGGCGTCGATAAAATTTTTGGTGTTCCTGGTGATTTTAATCTCGCTTTTCTAGACGATATTATCAGCAATCCCAATGTAGATTGGGTAGGAAATACAAATGAATTAAACGCAAGTTACGCAGCGGACGGTTATGCCCGTCTTAATGGACTCGCTGCATTAGTTACTACATTTGGTGTTGGCGAATTAAGTGCCGTCAACGGTATCGCAGGTTCATATGCTGAACGCATACCTGTCATTGCGATTACAGGTGCGCCGACACGTGCTGTTGAACAAGGCGGTAAATATGTACATCACTCACTTGGTGAAGGTACATTTGACGACTACCGAAAAATGTTTGCACATATAACCGTTGCACAAGGTTATATCACACCTGAAAATGCAACAACCGAAATACCACGTTTAATTAATACAGCAATCGCCGAAAGACGCCCAGTTCATTTACATTTACCAATCGATGTCGCAATCTCTGAAATTGAGATACCGACACCATTTGAAGTGACGGCAACTAAAGATACGGATGCATCAACATATATAGAGTTATTAGCATCTAAATTGCATCAAGCGAAGCAGCCTATCATCATTACTGGACATGAAATTAACAGTTTTCACCTCCATCAAGAATTAGAAGATTTTGTAAATCAAACACAGATACCAGTAGCACAACTTTCATTAGGAAAAGGTGCTTTTAATGAGGAAAATCCATATTATATGGGTATTTACGATGGGAAAATTGCCGAAGATAAAATACGAGATTATGTGGACAACAGCGATTTAATTTTAAATATTGGAGCCAAATTAACAGATTCAGCAACAGCAGGATTTTCATACCAATTCAATATCGATGATGTCGTTATGTTAAATCATCATAATATCAAAATTGACGATGTTACAAATGACGAAATATCTCTACCATCGTTGTTAAAACAGTTATCCAATATTTCATATACGAATAACGCATCGTTCCCTGCTTATCATCGTCCAACATCACCCGATTATACTGTTGGCACAGCACCATTAACACAACAAACTTATTTTAAAATGATGCAAAATTTCTTAAAACCAAACGATGTCATCATTGCTGATCAAGGTACATCATTCTTTGGTGCTTATGATTTAGCATTATACAAAAACAATACTTTTATAGGGCAACCGTTATGGGGTTCTATCGGCTATACATTACCTGCAACATTAGGTTCACAATTAGCAGACAAAGATCGTCGTAACTTATTATTAATTGGTGATGGCTCATTGCAACTAACTGTTCAAGCTATTTCAACTATGATTAGACAGCATATTAAACCGGTATTATTTGTGATTAATAATGACGGCTATACGGTAGAACGACTTATTCACGGCATGTATGAACCTTATAATGAAATTCACATGTGGGATTATAAAGCTTTACCAGCTGTATTTGGTGGTAAAAATGTTGAAATTCATGACGTTGAATCATCAAAAGATTTACAAGACACGTTTAATGCAATTAATGGTCATCCCGATGTGATGCATTTTGTCGAAGTCAAAATGTCTGTCGAAGACGCACCGAAGAAACTGATCGATATCGCTAAAGCTTTTTCACAACAAAATAAATAATTTCATCGTATACAGGGTATAAGTTTAAGCGAATACTTTATTAAACGAAAAGGACTCTGATATAAGATGATTAATTTTAATAAAACCGCTTTAGTGTTAATCGACCTGCAAGAAGGTATACTTAAGATGGATTATGCGCCACATACAGCTGAAAATGTCGTTCAAAACGCTAATAAATTAATAAATGTTTTTAGAAAAAACAATGGCTTTATCGCTTTTGTTCGCGTGAATTTCTATGATGGTAAAGATGTATTGCAACCAAATGCAATGATCTCATTACCACCAAAAGAAGGCGACGACTACAGTCGTTTCCATCATTTATTAGACAAGAGAGATGACGATTTTGTCATAGACAAACGACATTTTAGTGCATTTGTAGGAACAGATTTGGACTTACAATTGCGACGTCGAGGAATTGATACGATTGTTCTTGGTGGTGTCGCAACGCATATTGGCGTAGATACGACAGCGCGAGATGCCTATCAATTAAACTACAATCAGTTTTTTGTTACAGATATGATGAGTGCACAAAACGAAACGCTACATCAATTTCCAATAGATAATGTATTCCCATTGATGGGACAAACAATAACTACAAACGACTTTCTAAATGTATTGAACTAAACATATACTTCCCCCCTTCAATCATGTTGAGGGGGATCTTTATTTCACAAAGTATTAATACGTCGGGTTGTCTAACCTTCTATATTTAACATATTCTATATCTGTTAAATCGTTCTTAACTTACGCCCCTACTACATAAAAAACAGTATTTATTCCGGAATTTTCAAAAAATTTAGTATTTATTGCAAAATTATGTATCACTTTATGTTTAATTTTTGATATTATCTTAATTAAGTAGATTTTTATAAGTTCTAAAAAGGAGAACAAATACATATATGAAGAAGAAACTAACATTTAAAGAAAACATGTTTATAGGTTCTATGTTATTTGGTTTATTCTTTGGTGCCGGCAATCTTATCTTCCCAATACACTTGGGTCAAGCTGCTGGTTCTAACGTTTTTATCGCTAACTTAGGATTTTTAATTACAGCAATTGGCTTACCATTTCTAGGTATCATTGCTATTGGCATTTCAAAGACATCTGGTTTATTTGAAATTGCATCGCGTGTTAATAAAACATATGCTTACATTTTCACGATTGCCTTATATCTAGTTATCGGACCATTTTTCGCCTTACCTAGACTGGCAACGACATCATTTGAAATTGCATTTTCGCCATTTTTATCACCAAAGCAAATCACTTTATATTTATTTATTTTTAGCTTCGTCTTCTTTGTGATTGCATGGTTTTTTGCGAGAAAGCCATCAAGAATTTTAGAATATATCGGTAAATTTTTAAATCCGGTATTCTTAGTATTATTAGCAATTATTTTATTATTTGCTTTTATCCATCCATTAGGTGGCATATCTGATGCACCTATTAGTAAACAATATCAATCACATGCCTTATTTAACGGCTTTTTAGATGGATACAATACCTTAGATGCGCTAGCGTCATTGGCATTTGGTATCATCATTGTTGCAACGATTAAAAAGTTAGGTATCGAAAATCCAACTGATATCGCTAAAGAAACAATTAAGTCTGGTACTATCAGTATCATTATGATGGGGATCATTTATACCCTACTAGCAATCATGGGTACATTAAGTATTGGTCATTTCAAACTTAGTGAAAATGGTGGTATTGCCTTAGCGCAAATTACGCAATACTACTTAGGTAACTACGGTATCGTCCTGTTGTCACTTATCGTTATGGTTGCTTGTTTAAAAACAGCCATCGGTTTGATTACGGCATTTTCAGAAACATTCGAACACCTTTTCCCTAAAATGAATTACCTAGCGATTGCAACAGTTGTAAGCTTTATTTCGTTCTTATTCGCGAATGTTGGTTTAACTAAGATTATTATGTACTCAGTCCCAGTGTTAATGTTCTTATATCCATTAGCAATTGCCTTGATTGTACTAACATTATTTAGTAGCAAATTCCATCATTCAAAAATTATTTATCAATGTACCATTTTCTTTACAATGATTGCTGCATTAGTAGATGGATTAAAAGCTAGTCCAGAGTTCATTTCAAGCACATCATTCTCACAAACTTTGATTAATTTCAGCCAAAAATATTTACCATTATCAGACATTGGTATGGGCTGGGTTGTTCTCAGTTTGATTGGTTTCATTATCGGCTTCATTATTTTTAAAATTAAGCATCGTAAAATTCCACAAGCATAATACTATGCCACAGTCATATGTTAAACATATGCTTGTGGCATTTTTTATTCATACTACATTAAACTGCAATCGTATACATACATATCAATGATTATCCACAAAAAATATTAGTACTTTCATTTTACAAATCACATTAATACAAACACAACCTTATCTTTATATTATTAAATTTACATTTGACACTTATATTGAACAACTGTAATATATTAATATTAATTCTTTAAATTGTATAAATATAAAGGAGGGAGACCGATGAATTCAATCATTGAATTAACTGATTATTATAGCTCTAATAATTATGCACCACTTAAGCTTGTCATTTCTAAAGGTAAAGGTGTCAAAGTTTGGGATACTGATGGCAAACAATATATAGATTGCATTTCGGGTTTTTCAGTTGCAAACCAAGGCCATTGTCATCCAACAATTGTTAAAGCGATGACAGAACAAGCTTCAAAGTTGTCTATCATTTCACGTGTCCTTTATAGTGACAATCTCGGGAAATGGGAAGAAAAAATTTGTCATCTTGCTAAGAAAGACAAAGTACTCCCCCTTAACTCTGGTACTGAAGCTGTTGAAGCAGCCATTAAAATTGCTAGAAAATGGGGCTCTGAAGTTAAAGGCATTACTGACGGACAAGTTGAAATCATCGCTATGAATAACAATTTTCACGGTCGTACACTTGGCTCATTATCACTATCTAACCACGACGCATATAAAGCAGGATTTCACCCCCTACTTCAAGGCACTACAACAGTAGATTTTGGAGACATTGAACAATTAACACAAGCTATTTCACCGAATACAGCAGCAATTATTTTGGAACCAATTCAAGGTGAAGGTGGCGTTAATATACCACCGAAAGGATATATTCAAGCTGTGCGTCAACTATGTGATAAACATCAAATATTATTGATTGCAGATGAAATTCAAGTTGGTCTTGGTAGAACTGGGAAATGGTTTGCTATGGAATGGGAGCAAGTTGTTCCAGACATTTATATTTTAGGTAAGGCATTGGGTGGCGGCTTATACCCTGTATCTGCTGTACTTGCAAATAATGATGTCATGCGTGTTCTAACACCAGGTACACATGGTTCGACATTTGGTGGTAACCCTTTAGCCATTGCAATATCGACGGCAGCGCTTGATGTACTTAAAGATGAACAACTGGTTGAACGATCAGAACGCTTAGGTTCATTTTTATTAAAAGCGTTGCTACAACTTAAACATCCTAGTATTAAAGAAATTAGAGGTCGTGGTTTATTTATAGGCATAGAGCTTAACACAGATGCTGCACCTTTTGTGGATCAACTGATTCAACGTGGAATCTTATGCAAAGACACGCATCGTACTATCATTCGATTGTCTCCACCTCTAGTCATTGATAAAGAGGAAATCCATCAAATTGTTGCAGCTTTTCAAGACGTTTTTAAAAATTAACAATTAATCATTTATATATGACATAGGAGGGATTCATGATGATTAAAGTAGGTATCGTTGGCGGTAGCGGTTATGGCGCAATTGAATTAATTCGATTGTTACAAACACATCCTCATGTAACGATTGCACACATCTACTCACATTCAAAAGTAGATGAACCGTTGAAATTAACATTTCCACATTTACAACATATTATACAACATTTCGAAGCACTTACAGTGGACAATAATGACTGTGATGTAATTTTCTTTGCGACACCAGCACCCGTAAGTAAAACATGTATCCCTCCCTTAGTAGAAAAAGGTATTCATGTTATCGATTTATCTGGCGCATTTAGAATTAAGAATCGTGAAATATATGAAGCATATTACAAAGAAACTGCTGCAGCACAAGATGATTTGAATCATGCTATTTACAGCATTTCAGAATGGCAATCGTTTGATAACAATGGAACGAAGCTCATTTCTAATCCTGGCTGTTTCCCTACAGCAACATTATTAGCATTACATCCACTTATTAGCGAAAAAATAGTAGATTTGTCATCTATTATTATTGATGCTAAGACCGGCGTGTCAGGTGCTGGTCGTTCATTATCACAACGTGTTCATTTTTCAGAAATGAATGAAAATCTAAGCGCTTATGCAATCGGAAACCATAAACACAAACCGGAAATCGAGCAATATTTATCTATCATTGCGGGTCAAGATGTATCAGTCATATTTACACCACATCTCGTACCAATGACACGAGGTATTTTATCAACAATATATGTCAAATTATCATCTGAATATACGACTGAATCATTACATAAATTAATGACCTCTTATTATGCTAATCAGCCATTTGTCAGAATTAGAGATATTGGGACTTTTCCAACCACAAAAGAAGTACTCGGTAGTAACTACTGCGATATCGGCATCTATGTAGATGAAACAACGCAAACAGCAATTTTAGTATCAGTGATTGATAACCTTGTCAAAGGCGCAAGTGGGCAAGCCATTCAAAATTTAAATATATTATATGATTTTGAAGTGACGACTGGCCTAAATCAATCACCAGTTTATCCATAAGGGGTGTTAGAATGAAACATCAAGAAACGACATCACAACAATATAACTTTTCAATTATTAAACATGGCGATATCAGTACACCTCAAGGCTTCACGGCTGGTGGTATGCACATCGGTTTACGCGCTAACAAAAAAGACTTTGGGTGGATTTACTCATCGTCTTTGGCAAGTGCAGCTGCCGTATATACTTTAAATCAGTTTAAAGCTGCACCACTTATTGTCACTGAAGACACTTTACAAAAGTCTAAAGGAAAATTACAAGCACTTGTTGTTAATTCAGCTAATGCAAATTCTTGTACCGGTCAACAAGGCATAGATGATGCACGACAAACACAAACATGGGTTGCTCAACAACTTCAAATACCATCTGAGCATGTTGCTGTTGCTTCAACTGGGGTCATTGGTGAATATTTGCCTATGGATAAAATTAAGACTGGGACCGAACATATTAAGGATGCTAATTTTGCAACGCCAGGTGCGTTTAACGAGGCAATTTTAACAACTGATACCTGTACAAAACATATCGCTGTATCACTAAAAATCGATGGTAAAACCGTTACAATTGGTGGTAGCGCCAAAGGTTCAGGTATGATTCACCCAAATATGGCTACCATGCTTGCTTTTATAACAACCGATGCATCGATTGAATCGAATACACTTCATCAATTATTAAAATCTTCGACTGACCATACATTTAATATGATTACTGTTGATGGCGATACAAGTACAAATGACATGGTATTAGTCATGGCAAATCACCAAGTTGAACACCAAATACTTAGTCAAGACCATCCACAATGGGAAACATTTGTTGATGCATTCAATTTTGTCTGTACATTTTTAGCTAAAGCTATAGCCAGAGATGGCGAAGGCGCAACAAAGTTAATCAGCGTCAATGTGTCAGGCGCTAAATCAATATCAGATGCAAGAAAAATCGGTAAAACTATCGTAAGTTCAAATCTAGTAAAATCAGCTATTTTTGGCGAAGATGCCAATTTTGGTCGAATCATTACAGCTATTGGCTACAGCGGATGTGAAATTGATCCTAACTGCACATATGTTCAACTGAACCAAATACCTGTCGTTGATAAAGGTATGGCTGTACTATTTGATGAGCAAGCTATGTCGAATACATTAACTCATGAAAATGTCACAATTGACGTTCAGCTTGGTTTAGGTAACGCTGCAGCGACTGCATACGGTTGTGATTTATCCTATGATTATGTGCGTATCAACGCATCATATCGAACATAAGGTGGTGTTGGTTAGATGAAATTTATTGTCATTAAAATTGGTGGCAGTACACTTAGTGACATGCATCCATCAATTATTAACAATATTAAGCATTTACGATTAAACAACATCTACCCTATTATCGTTCATGGCGGTGGCCCATTTATTAATGATGCATTATCAAACCAGCAAATCGAGCCACACTTTGTTAATGGCCTAAGAGTGACTGATAAAGCAACCATGACCATTACTAAACACACGCTCATTGCAGACGTTAACACTGCATTAGTAGCTCAATTTAACCAGCACCAATGTTCTGCGATAGGCTTATGTGGTTTGGATGCTCAATTATTTGAAATTAAACGTTTTGATCAACAATATGGATATGTCGGTGTCCCGACCGCTTTAAATAAGGATGCTTTACAGTATATATGTACTAAATTTGTACCTATCATCAATTCGATTGGTTTCAATAACCATGATGGAGAATTTTACAATATTAATGCTGACACGCTTGCCTATTTTATTGCATCATCATTAAAAGCGCCTATTTATGTATTAAGTAATATTGCAGGTGTACTCATCAATGATGTGGTTATACCTCAATTGCCATTAGTCGATATTCATCAATATATTGAACATGGTGATATTTATGGAGGTATGATTCCCAAAGTGCTAGATGCCAAAAATGCGATTGAAAATGGCTGTCCTAAAGTTATCATTGCATCAGGAAACAAGCCAAATATCATTGAATCTATTTACAATAATGATTTTGTTGGCACAACAATCCTTAATTCATAACTATGAAATTAAGGCCTAACAAGTTTTGACACGCGATGATTCCAGTTCGATTATCCATTGCGCTAAAACATTTATTTACCGTTCATCTCGTTAACAATTTTGAATACAGTACGATACAATATGAGATGTAAAAAACTAATAACCTTTTACAAATTTGTTTATCAAAATATTTTAAGTTTTGCAAAGCTTTTTATTGTGATTATTTTCACAAAATACTATAATGAGGATAGTAAATAGAGAGGAGTCCTTAAGTTGACGAAACGACAAATGGGTATATTCATTTATGCTGGAATTATCGGTGGCTTGTTATCTGGAATTGTAAAATTAGGTTGGGAAGTCATGTTTCCACCTCGCACACCAGAACGTAATGCAACGAACCCACCTCAAGAGTTATTGCAACAATTAGGATTTAGTAGTGAATTTACACATCAGACGTATACATTTTCAAATATGGAATTACCTTGGGTAAGGTTCATTGTTCACTTTAGTTTTTCTATCGTCATTGCAATTATTTACTGCATATTAGTTAAAAAATACGCTTACTTAGCAATGGGACAAGGTGCTGTTTTTGGTATTGCTATTTGGGTATTATTCCACCTTATCATTATGCCAATCATGCATACTGTACCTGCTGTGTGGGATCAACCATTCCAAGAGCATCTGTCAGAATTCTTTGGCCATATCGTCTGGATGATGACAATTGAATTAGTGCGACAACATTTTGTCTATCGCTATAAATTAAATTAATACACTGACTAACATTAACGTGAGTTTTAAATCATCGTTTGAGTATGATGATTGATGCTCACGTTATTTTATTAACTGACATGATATGATTCCAGCCAACTTACGTGAGCATTAAAGTCTCAAATGCGTCGTAACAAACTATTATTTTCGGTAATTTCAATATTGCTCAGTATATTTTCACCTTATCACTTACTTTAATCTCGTCATGATTTTGAATGATGCCATCGTGTATTCACCTTTCATTTTTCCAATAAAAAAACATCTAACAGTAAACATTTAGGCAGTATAGTTTAAAATCACTGCGCAATGATACTGTCAGACGTCATATTAACTACTCAATAACTGAAATACAGACACTTTTTTATAACCCCAGGGTGCCTGTCCTAAGAAACATACCTGTACCATAAACTGATCAAAAATAAATTGTTTGAACTTCACTTCACGTGATTGATAAAAGTGTGATTGTGTCATATCATAAATGTCCAATCCTTTGATTAAACCTTCACCAATCAATTTTGTAAAACTTTCTTTTTGTGTCCATATTTGATAAAAATCATTTAAACTACATATTTGATGTGCTTCGTTTGTAGAGAAACACGTCACTAACGTACGCCAGTCTAAACGTTGTGATATCTTTTCGATATCTATACCAACTGGTTCTTTATCGACAACACACACGATATAAGGATAACTATATGATAAGCTCACATAGATGGGCTGTCCATCACGATTGTGTTGAACAATATCTGCCTTACCTCGTGGCGAAATGTGATAATGCCATTCATGTGGTAATAAACCTGTGTCATGTTGAATTCCATATTGCACTAAAATATCTCCCAATCTGTGCATGAGTTTATCTTGATTGTATCTATAGTTGACTGTACGCGGTTTTTTATATGACCAACGACTTTGTGATATTAATTCTTCAATACTTTTCAAGTTACTCTGTAATTGCATTACAAATACTGTCATAACTTTCCCTACTTACTTATTGAATATTGTTTTGATATATTGTGCCCAATGATACAGCCAATTGTTAGTTATCGTTGGCCATTTTTCACTGATGTGATTCATTATTTTTAATGTTAATGTTGTATCTATCATTGCTAGTTGTTGTTCACGGTCAACACTAGTTAATCCAATCGTTTCGTACATGTCTTGTTTCTGTAAAATTTCATTAAATGATTCATCGCTGACGAGTTCAATTTCTTTGCGCTTAACGCATTCTAACAAAGATTTCACCGGCATTTTATTAGGTGATAGCACATGGTAAATGATTTGTGGTGTGTTGACTTGTGCTAATGCGACAATTTGTCTTGCAGTCGTATCCACAAAAGAAAAATCTACAGGCATTTCAGCCATGCTAACCCCGATACAATCCAGTTGTAACAAATCATTCATTACCATTGAAAAACGGTTAGTCTTTATATTTCTCATATGCCATCTTCCATTGTAAGGACTCGTCAAATTACCAACACGTACAATCCGACCATCTAAGCCATTATTTACAGCTTCTAATACTTTTAATTCACTATAAAATTTGCTCCGTGTATATGGTGATGTTAGTAGTTGCCCTTTATAGACATCCGCTTCTGAAAATGTCACATCTTCTGTGTCTATATCAAAATAAGTTCCCACACTTATCGTAGACACATATATTAACCTTGCATGATGTTGTTGTGCCAAACGTATGACATCAACAGTACCTTGAACATTTACTTTTTCAAATTCATCATCATCACCAAAGTGATCTGTACGAGCACCTGCATGAATAATCGTATCCATGTTTTCTGGTAAAACAACATCATCCATACACTCAAAATCACCAACAATGACTTCAATGTTTGATAACATCATTTCAACCGTCTCTTCTGAAAAATAATCATTTAAATTCGTCATCAACTTATACCATGCTATTTCCTCATTATCAGCACGTATGAAACAATAAATGCGATGACTGTATCCTTGTAGTGCTTCAATCAGATAAGCACCTAAAAACCCTGTAGCGCCAGTCAATAGTGTATTTCCTAGAGGTCGATGACTTAGACTATCCTCTAAAACACCCAAATTATAACGAGACATAACAATCTTTTGTAATTCCGAAAGATTATCCGGTAATGCAACTAATGATTGTTGATTTTGGTGCATATAATTAACAATCTGTCGCACGGTTTTATATTGGTATAATGTCTGCATTGAAATATGATGGCCAAATCGTTTTAAATGCGAGACAACTAACATCGCCTCTAATGAGTTACCACCAAGTTCAAAGAAATCATCGTCAACACCGACATCATTTTGTTTCAATACCTCTCCGAATACATCAACAAATGTCTGCTCAATTTCATTAGATGGTTCGCTATACACTTTATTAGACTGTTGTATAGGTGATGGATTTGGCAAACGCGTAGTATCCACCTTGTCATTCGTGGTTAATGGCATACAATCGATATGCGTTATAGTCTTAGGAATCATATACTTAGGCAGATGATCATTTAAATATTGCTTCAAATCCTGTTCCATTTGTTGCTCTCCGACATAATAAGCATTCAATATATCATGCGTATCAAAGTGACTTACTGTTACAACACAATCAGATATACCACGAATAGCTAATATTGCATTTTCAATTTCATCAAGTTCAATACGGTACCCGTTAACTTTCACTTGTTTATCTATTCTTCCTAAAAATTCAATTTGACCATCAGATGTATAACGTGCTAAATCACCACTATGATACAACTTTCCTTTACCAAATGGATTATTTTGCCATTTATCAGCCATTAATTCTGGACGGTTAATATATCCTATCGCTAAACTATCACCTGCAATACACAACTCGCCTGGCATACCAATACCGCATAACAAACCATCTGACATAATATACACTTGGATGTTAGATAAGGGTTTGCCAATTGGAATCGTCTCAGGTATCAAATCACCACAATGATGTGACCAATACGATGTGATGACTGTTGACTCAGATGGTCCATAGGCATTGAAATACGTGCCACAATGCTTCTCAATATATTTAACAAAGGATGCCGTACTAGTTGCCCCGCCTGTAATCAACTTTTCAATATAAAAGTCTTCCATAACACTACACATCTGTAACGGAATCGACGCAACCGTCACACGATGCTTATTAATGAGTTGTTGTAACTGTTCTGGATTAACACGTTCCTCTCTATCTGGAATCACAAGCGTATGACCATTTAACAAACAACAATAAATCTCCATAACTGATGCATCAAAAACAATATTTGCATGTTGCAAAAATACTTCATTGTCGCCTAATTGCAATTCAGTTGACCATGCATGCACTAAATTCAACAAATTTCGTTGTCGTATGGCAACCCCTTTAGGCATCCCGGTCGTACCAGATGTGTAAATAGCATACATCTCATTATCTAACATCGCTGTGTTTTCAAGTTGATTGCCATGTAAATCATCATATTGTTCATTTTCCTTTGATTCAACAAAGCCTTTAGCATTTTCCAATTGAATGACTGGTAATGTCGTTTCAATTTCAACGCCGTAAGACATGACTGCAGTTACTTTAGCATCCTCCAAAATTGCAGCTTGTCGTTTATTCGGAAAATCAATATCGATAGGTATATAAGATGCACCTACTTTAACTGTCGCCAACATCGCCGCAATCATTTCAAAACTACGTTCTGTAAACAAGGCAACCCGTTGACCATTGCCCACACCATTTGATAGGAGCATGTGCGCAATGGCATCCACATAGTTGCGTAATGTTTCATACGTCATTGTCAAATCATTCATGACTAGCGCAACATGATTACCTTGTCGTGAGACAACTTCATTAAAGTAACTTATGATAGATTTATTTCCCGGGACATTAAGCATTCGATCGTTAACATGCGTATTGACCCAATTTAGAAGTTCCTCCGTGCCGTTTGGTATATCACAAATTTGTAGTGTATCTTGATGCTTCAAAATATAATCAATCATAATCATACATTGATTACCCATGTGACGAACTGTTTCTGAGTGATATAAATCGGTATTATACTCGATATTGATTATATAGTCATCGCGATCTTCTTCAATGATGAAAGATAAATCAAATTTCGCCGTCACTGATTTGGGTTGAATGTGTGTTAATTTACTATGCCCAAAATGAGCATGATTCGTTTCATTGTTTTGTAGTACTAACATGACATCAAATAATGGATTCCGTGAGGCATCATGTGATTGATCTAAGTCATTTACTAAACATTCGAATGGGTATTCTTGATGCTCGTATGCCTCCAAACTCATTTCCTTAACCTCTTGTAAAAACTGTGTCCACATTTTATCAGGTGACGGTTGCCCTCTATATACCAACGTATTAGCAAACATGCCTAGCATTTGCTCCGTGCCTTTATGCATACGTGCACTCATCACACTACCGACAACAACATCATCTTTTCGAGCATATCTGCTTAACAACGTCATAACCACACTCATAAAGAACATAAAATCAGTAATTTGATGCTTTTCTACATACTTTTGAAGTAGCTGTCTCATTTGTTGATTCATTGTAAATGACATCATTGCTCCATTTGTCGTTTTAATATTTGGTCTAACATAGTCTGTCGGTAAGCTTAAAATAGGTACTTCATCTTTGAATTGAGATAACCAATATTGTCTATGTTTCGTCATATCACGATGCGACATCCACTCACTATAGTCTTTATATTGCAATTTAAGTGGTAACAATAATTTATGTTGATAAAGTGCGTTAAGATCATTCATTAATTGTATATTACTCATACCGTCATTAATGATATGATGTGTATCTATAAACAGGTATGCATGTAAGGGACTTCTAATGTATCTCACTCTAATTTGACTTGGCTTTTCCAAATTAAAAGGTGCCACAAATTGGCGCATAATTTCTTGTTCATCCGTAAAATGCGTGTTAACTTCTTCAAAGTCAGCTACAACATCTGCCACAATACGTTGTCGAACCTCATCATCTACAACAATATATTGTGTTCGTAGAATCTCATGTCGCGCTATCAAATGCTGAACTGCTTGTTGCAATTGAGCTACATTAAGTCCTGATGATAACCGCCATAAAAAAGGTACGTTATACACCGTATCTTTATGGTTTGATTTCCATAATAAATACATACGCTTTTGTGCAGAGCTCAGCACATAATCATCTTTAACTATAGCTTCTGGAATCACTTCATAGTTTTGTTCTTGAACCTTAGCAATCGCTTGTGCTAGTTCAAATACAGTTGGCTTTTGTAATAAATCACCAATTTGTAATCGTTTCCCAGTAGATGCCTCTATCCGATTCACCACTAACGTTGCTTTTAATGAATGGCCACCTAATTCAAAGAAATTATCATGAATACCTACTTGATTCACATGTAAAATATCTGCAAAAATTTGGCATAGCAAGTGTTCGGTATCTGTACTCGGTGCTACATAGGCATCCGTATCGACATAGTCCATGATAGGCAATGCCTTCTTATCTAATTTCCCATTAATAGTAATAGGAATTTGCTCAATATGCATGAAATTAACTGGTATCATGTACTCCGGTAAGGTCATACGTAATTGTGATTTAATCTTATTATGTGATAATGTATGCATCGCTTCATAATAAGCAACGATATACTGATCTTGATCATGATTTTGAACAATAACAACTGCTTTATTAATACCTTGTATACGCTCGAGCGCATGCTCAACCTCTGACAACTCAATCCTAAACCCTCGAATCTTAACTTGTTTGTCCTTTCGATATAAATAATCTATGTTGCCATCGGGTAACAAACGAACGATATCACCACTTCTATACATCAGCTGATTTATATTTGAATCTTTGATAAATTTATCTGCTGTCAATTCTGGCTGATTTAAATAACCTGCAGCTAACCCAAAGCCACTTGTACATAATTCTCCAGGAATACCAACGCCACATCGACGCTCGCCTTGCATGATATAAACATGAGTACCAAGAATCGGTTTACCAATAGGAATACGATTTGGAACTTTGTTAGGTATATTATACGTCGTTGTAAATGTTGTATTTTCAGTTGGTCCATAACCATTAATAATTTGAGGATGCTTCGGTTTTTGATTAAGCAAATCCACCCACTTAGCATTCAATACTTCTCCACCAATTAATAAATACTTTAACGGTGCCAATACTTCTATTCGTTCACTAGCAATCTGATTAAATAATGAGGAGGTTAACCACATAGTATTAACGTCATTTTCATTGATTAATTGTTCTACCGCTATTGGATTTAATAATTGTTCTTTTTTAGCAACAATCAGCTTTCCACCATTGAGCAATGCACCATATATTTCAAATGTTGCAGCATCAAAGGCTATAGTTCCTGATAACAAAATCGTCGTCTCTTCATTTAATGGTACATAATGATTTTGATGGACCAAGCGAACAATACCTCGGTGCGGAATTAGTGTCCCTTTAGGGTTACCAGTTGTCCCCGACGTGTAAATAACATAAGCATGATCTTCTAACGTGTTACATTTAGAAAGATTATCAATATTTTTCCACGCTATCTTATTCAAATCAATGTGATTAATATTTTGTTTACCATTTTCATATAAAGCTTGGTACGTTATTACAACTTTAGGCGTTGCATCTTTTAAAATGTACTCCTGACGATCACTTGGATAGTTCGGATCAATTGGCACGTAAGCCCCACCAGCTTTCAACACACCTATCATCGCTATTATCATCTCAATACTTTTTTCAGCTATGACAGCGACACGATCATTAGGTTCAACACCATACTGGTTTCTCAAACGGTGTGCTAAATCATTCGCGCGTGCATTCAATGTTTGATATGTTATAAACACTCCGTCAAATTGCACAGCGACATGATTCGGCGTTGCTTCAACTTGTTGCTCAAATAAGGTAACAACTGTTTGCGCATCATCTATCTCAGGCAAACTTAAATTGATATCGTCATATAATTGAATATCACGTTCTGTCATCAAATTAAGTTCATCTACAGTTGTTCGTTTATTTCCATTTTCTTCAGTAATTTGCAAATAAATATTTCGAACTAAGTCACTCAGCGTCTCGATTGAGAGCAAATCATATGCTGCACTGTTATATATAATTTTGAACCCGTGTTGATGTGGAAAAATTTCAATATCCGCTAAAGATGTATGTGCATCATGTATTTGATGTACATCCTCAATAACATCATTACAACAAGACATCATATGATGATAACAATGAAAAATAGTCTCTAGTGAAAGCGAAGACTTCGCGCACTGTAATTGCGACATATTTTGCAACACACATTTATTAAAATCTGTTGTAAAACGTTGACATACATCTTTTGCATCGATTGTTAACGTTAACGGCACAATATTTCCGTGTAAATCATTTGGTAAATGTGATGGTACATGTATACCTAATGTGACATCATGTTGTTGACTCATTATATGATTAGCTAAATACACACTAACAGCCAACGATGCCATATCTATTGATGTCATATCATCAATCAAATACGTTTGATATAAAGCTTGCTCAAATGGATGCTTAATTGGTAAATAACTATCAATATGGATGTCAGAGTTATTCTCTAACCGAAAATAGTTTGAGTCTAATGCTATATGCGATGCATCTTGATTGTCTTTATCATCATTTCTATTTAAATGTGCATGCTGTCGAGTATTGTTAATAACAGTATTGCCACGATATGCATTGCATAAATCATCAAGAAAAATATCAATTTGACTATCATCGAAAATGGACACATGAAAATCTAATAGTATATATGCAGCATCAGCGAACTGAAACAATTTAAATTTGAATAAAGGTGAATCATTAAAATGGTAAGTACTTAATTCTTGCTTAAAAAAAGCTTCTAAATCATAGTTTGCGGAAGAAGTTGGAACTTGTTTTATCTCAATAAAAGGCAGAAATTCATGAAGTATCATTGTTAAATTGTCATCGGTAGTAACATCAAAAAAATGTCTTATAGATGCATGTTGTTGCACAATTGTCGATAATGCATACATCATTTTAGTAGCTTCAACATTTTTAGCGAGTTTAACCCAATACGCATTACGGTGTGTCGTTGATTCTGTATTATTTTTGTATATACGAAAATATTCCTGTTGAAATCTCAAATTACCCATAATCATAAAAAGTCCTTCTTTCATATCATAATACTCATTACTTACTGAAATTGCATGATGATATGATAACCGACGAAATGTTAATTAACTCGTTATGTAATGATTAATATAAAACACCATTCGCAACATATGAGCGATATATTCTACCCTAAAATACATCTTGTATCATCGTTACAATTGGTATATTTTTCAATGTAAATTACATACATCTTCGATAAATAGCACACTACAACTCGTTAATCACTTTCTGTTGTTCATATCTCATTGCAAATTCAATATTGTTGTTACAAAATATCCATGAAGCAAGTTTATATTAAACAAACAACTCGCATAAAACAATTGTTATCCTTAAATTTTAACAAATTCTTAATAAATTTATCTCTATTTTAATTACGACCAAATTAATAGGTTTTCAATATAAAAAGATGCATAAAATAAATATTTAAATAAATTCAATTTGTATTCACTTGTTTTTGTCCCCCGAATACACCAGCAACAAGCATGCTAGCACCAATTGTTAAAACGATAAACATATACAGTCCCATTTGTAATGACGTTAAGAAAACACCCAACACAATCCCTAACCTAGCTAGTGTTTCTGAAAAATGAATACCTAATGCATTAACTGCACTATATGTTCCTCTTTTAGCTTTAGGAATAATTTTAAAGCGTTGTTCTGAAACTATAGGCGAATAAATAATCTCACCTACAGTCGCAATTATCATAAAAACAACTAATAAGCCAAACTGATTAAGATAGGTTAGACCACTATAGCCAACAATATAAATCAGCAAACCAGTGATTAAAGCTTTTTTAAAATCTATTTTCAATACAACTTTCGAGATTGAATACGTGAGTAAAATGACGACGACCGTATTAATCATTAGCAAGATTGCTAACATCTTAGCACCTGTAATATCATATGAACCTATACTTATTGTTTCAAACTGATCCTTTAGTCTAATAGCAATATATGAGGAGATTGAAAATTCACCCATCATGATGATACTGAACCCCGAAATCAATAACATATAATTACGGTCTTTCAAAACTAATTTATAACTGCGAAATATATTCATTATTTGTAATTTTTGATAACGACTTGCATGCCTCTTGTCATCACTTTGCTTTACTTGATTTCGGTCTTGAGGTAACCAAATATATAAAATAAAGAGTACAATTAAAAATATACAAGCTGCTATTAAGAAAAGTAGTAACATACTGTAGCCATACATCAAGCCACCTAACAATGCCCCAATAGCTACCGATAAGTTCGTCATCCAATAGCTAATCTTGTAAATATAATGTTCCACGTCTTCGGTAATTGCATCCATAATTAATGTGTCCATAACTGGAAATTGTAATCCCCAAACGATTGTAAATATGGCATATGCAACACAAAAACCAATAATTTGCCACAATTGATGTGACCCAAATACGCCCATGAACACAAGCATTATCACCATCGTCGCTTGATAAATAAGTACTAGCAACTTTTTCGGAAAAATCTCAATAAGGTAACCAGATATAATGGACAATGGAAATTTTAGAACCACTAAACCAACAAGATATATACCGACAATTGATTGACTTAACATATCTGTTAAATATAGTGCTATAAACGGTATAAATGCTGTCGTAATAATTAGCTGTAAAAAATTGCTAATCAATCGTACTTTCAAAGTCGTACTTAAGCGTTTCATTAATAACTACACCCCTATCCACATATATACACACTACCATTTATATAAAATCTATTATTAGATTATACGTTGAAACAAAGAATTTTTAGTTATACAAAGTTATTTAACAAACAAATGCATCGATTTTACAATGCATCTTGCATATAATGCCTCAAAAAAATTAGCACTATATGACTATATATTATTCCAAATGAATGAAATTTATCAATAATTGCGTAAGTGAACACATATGTGCGTAAATGTTAAATCATTGTCCTAACATAGCCGTGACTATACTTAGATGTAATCATAAAAAAACTACTGCCATCTTTACAACAGCAGTAGTGCTTATATGATTCATTTATATAAAATTGAAAGCGTTAATCGCTAGCCCAGCATCCTTATTCTATTTAGCTGTATAACTTTTACTAGCAATACGACCACTTGCAACAATAATATCTTTATCTTGGAAAGGTTCATGATTGAAGAAACGCTCTAAAATATCTTTAACTCCATCTTCAATACGTTTTTGTGCTTCTAAAGTCATACCTGAATAGTGAACCGTCATAGCATTTCTAGGCATTGTTCTCCATGGATGATCAGCAGGTGCAGGTTGTGGATACCAAACATCACCAGCATATCCTTGTAAATGCTCGGATGCTAACGCTTCAACTAACGCATCGCGATTTACAATTTTACCACGTGCAGTATTCACTAAATAACTGTGTTTTTTCATACGACTTAAAACATCTTTATCAAATAAGTTATCAGTTTCTGGTGTTAATGGTGCATGAATTGTAATCGCATCACTTGTTGAAACAAGTTCATCAAAGCTTACAAATTTAGACAATTTATGGTCTTGTTGATTGATTGGATCATAGTGTTGTAATGTTACATTAAATGGCGCTAATCTTTCAGCAACAAGTTGTCCAATTCGACCAAATCCAAAAATACCAATTGTTTTGTGTTGTAATTCATGCGCATGATTACCTACTTGAGACAAGTTCCATTCACCTTCTACTGATTGACGATGACCTTCTTCATAGTTTCTAAGAAGTATTAATAAATCCATAACCGCATGTTCTGCCACACTAACTGTATTACTTCCTGTAACTTCAACGACACCAATATTGTGTTCACTTGCTGCCGCTAAATCTACATGGTCAGATCCTACACCTGCTGTAATTGCTAATTTCAAGTTCGATGCTTTTTCAATACGTTCACGAGTCATATATGCAGGATAAAATGGCGCACTAATAATCACATCCATATCTGGTAAATGTTTATCTAAGTCTTCACCATTATCTGCTAATATAATGAACTCATGTCCTCTTTCCTCTAAAAATGTTTTTAATCCTAATGCTTTTTTAGTATTAAGTAATTGATTTTCTTGACCTTCTACTGCTTCTGGAAATAACGCTACGATTTTCATATCCATCTCTCCTAAATGATAAATTTTGACTTCCTTAAAGTACGTGTTGCATGTTGCTTGTTTTAAAAATATGACAAAAAAACGGCACCGTTTGACATACCACCCCCTTGAATTATTGTTAAATTCAAAGCGAAGTTAGCAAACAGCACCGTGTACCTTACACCAGCAACACTTATTCTATTGACTTATCGAAAACAAATATTGAAATGACTTCATCATCATTCAAATCAATATCTGTAAATAATTTTACGAACTTAGCGCCTACAAGACTTTCCATCTCATTTACATCTATTTCTTTATACATCTGTTTAATCTTCTCTGTGCGTGTATAATGGAGCATCGATTCATTGCGTTTGTCGTTTAGGTAAAAACTCTCAACTTTACTCAAAACACCTGTCATATGTGCAATCGCCCAATTATCTTTAAACGACACTCGAATACTATTGGGTCCTTTACCCACGTATTCTTTACGATAAGATCTTACTAGATTCGAGAATTGTTGTTCTTTAGTATGCGTATCTATAGTATTCACCTTCTTTAAAATAAGAAGTTCATTAATTGTTCACATTTTCATTATACACCTTATTAACACTTTTTCAATGATAACGATTATTATTATTACGAAATGTATATTTTCCTAGTTAAAAGGATATAACAAATAAACAGAAAATGTTTATAAACTAAGATTTATATTATTTTAAAAAATGTTTCAACAAACGCATCTAAACAACAAATTAGCATATCATACTTACCCCTTCAACTCTGCCTCAAGTTTACCTAAATGTCTTAATGTTGGTGTCAATGCTGCGAAGAAGAATCCTTCTTTTAACTTGCGAACTTGTGGCGAATATGGTGTGTACGCTCTTGAACCACCATTGACAACAGAAGCTTGATTTACATCTAACAATAAATAGCCAATGTCCTTCTTCAATGATATTAATTCACTTAAATGTGAAGTTAAGTTACCGTCATCTAATATTGCATAATATTCCTCTCTAAGTTGACGATAACGTTTTTTAAAAGCTTCAACATCATACTCTAAATATTGATTTATTCCGTTTTGCGCATTTGAAAATGCATCAATTAACTCTAAAGAACTTTTAATTGAGCCTAATCCTATTGGAATTTGATAAGCAATAAATTGTGGGCGAATAGTTGCCGCAAACTGCTTTGCATCATGCGTGATAATTTGTGATTGTGGCACTACGACTTGATTCAAAGTAATTTGATACGTAGCCGAGCCATTTACTCCTAAAAAGTTTGTTTTTTCAACGAGAGTGATACCATCTTGATTGGCACGTAGAATGAACATGACAAATTCATCTGATGATTCATGTTTCGAAATCGCACCAAAATAATGGTCTTCTTGAATATTACTTACAGCTGGCATACGTCCACTGACAACCAATTGTCCATCAACATAAGTGTGTTCAAGGTTCAACTTTTCTAAATCATTAAATGACTTCATCGGATTAGACAATCCGGTAGCACCTAATATTTCTCCAGATAACAATTGCTGTTGTAAGTCATTATTTAAATGTGGCTGCGTGGCATTTTCTAAATACGTTGAAAAAGCTAATTGGCACCATAAACAAAATCCTGTTGTCAAACAAGACTGCGATACAGCTTCGATTACTTCAGCATTTTTTCTCAATGCCGCCTCACCGAAATAACCATCTACAAATAATTGTTGAATAAATGTTCTCGGATAATACGTCCCTTCATCAACTTCTACTAAATGAGGATCTAATTGTTCTTTGATAAGCGTTTCTAAAGTCATCATCATCTCTCCTTATTCACCAAATCTTCTAAGTATAAACTGCTCAATATAACTAATGAATCGATCAATAATAAAACCAAATAATCCGATAAAGAATATTGCTGCTAAAACATCTTCTAAGTTCAACATATTTCGTGCATCAACGATTAAAAAACCTAATCCCGATTGTGCACCAATCATTTCACCAGAAACTAAAAATATCCAACTTGTTCCTACCGCCATATGTATCCCAGCCATGATTTGTTTAAATGCCCCGGGAAATAATATATTGCGATACAATGACCACCCAGTTAAATTTAAATTTGTCGCTATTTTTAAATATTGAGGTTCAATGTCTCTAACGCCTTTAATAGTATTGAATACAATTGGGAAAAAAGCGGCGATAAAAATAATCGCAATCGCTGGCAAACTACCAATACCAAACCATAGAACAACAAATGGTGCCCATGCTATCGGAGATATCGGCCTAATCAATTGAAATAGCGGTTCGATAGCGTTGTATAGCCAACGATTCCTTCCAAGCAAGAAGCCCAATGGAATAGCAACCAACAATGCGACAACAAAGCCCGCTACAAATCTCCATAAACTAATTGCTAAATGTTGGAAAATTTCTCCAGTAACAATGAAAGTCCATATACTTTTTCCTACAAGAGCAGGACCAGGTAACAATACAGGTTGGTAATGCCCAATAATAATGACCATTTCCCAAATGCCTAAGAAAATAATAAATGTGATAATAGGTAATATAAATTTGTTATTTGTGGGACGTGTCATGAACGCGATGCCTCCTTATACAATGACGGTTCAACAAAGTCATCATATGCAGGTGGATTAAACAAATGATGTTGTTTTACCAATGTCGTAATTTCTTGATAGCCGGATGGCTTAATTGTTAAATCACCATAGGATGTCCATGCCGCTGACTGTGTTAAAACGTCACGACTTTGTTTAAAATGATGCGTCATAATGTCTACACTTTGCTTGCGATCATTCATTTTAAAGCCAGACTTTTTATAATCTTGTACAAATGCTTGCGCTACATCCTTGTGTTGATCAAGCAATTCCCCTCTCAGTACTAGCACACAGCAATACGCATCAGATATAACGTCATCACCATGTTTCAAAGTCTTACCTTTGCCTAACTTTTCACCCAGTGCACCGAATGGTTCGGCTACAGAATACCCTGTAATTCTGTGTTCACTCAATGCGGCTGGCATTTCTGCTGGCGACATTTCATGATAGCTAAAATGCCCCGGTTTAATCTTTAATTGTTTACGTAATTCCTCAAGTAAAAGATAATGTGTTGAATAACGATGTGGTATACCAAAATGGTAATCATCGCCATTATTATTAAATTCATTTAAGTGCATACCTTTTTGTCCCATAATGACATTGCCTTCATGATGGCCCAATGCCACAGCCTTTATATTTGAGCCCTTCTGTTTTGATTTCATCGCCAGCTCTATTAAAGTTGATGCACCATCAATACGACCACTGTTTAATGCGTCCATTAAATCTGGCCAATTATTGAATTTAACTAATTCTAGTTTATATTTCGGATGATTGTATTGTGATAATAATTTTTTAGTCATCATCAAATTAGCTGAATGTGTAATCGGCAAATATCCAATTTTAATCACTTGCTGATTTTGGGCATTTTTAGACGGTTCTTTAGACGTCCTTTGCCAATCACATCCTGTAATTATAAAGATTCCAATGATGACGATTATGCTTAACCTTTTCATCGTCACTCACTCCTTATAAATAATATTCAGGTTCAACTTGATGATGATTCAATGCAAATGTTTCCATAATTTCATTACGAATCTTAAGTAGGTGGCTATCATTACGACTGCGTGGATGTGATGCTGTAATTTCATATTGAGAAATAATATTGCACCCTTCACCTAACAGAACAATGCGGTCGGAAAGATAAATAGCTTCATCAATGTCATGCGTCACTAAAATAATAGTTGATTGCGTTTTATGTTTTAGTTGCACTAGTTGATCCTGAAGTTTATAACGTGTAAATGCATCTAATGCACCTAATGGCTCATCCATCAATATAACGTTAGGCTTATGCACATGCGCTCGACATAGTGCCACACGTTGTTTCATACCCCCGGACAGTTGCTCGGGAAAATGCTTTCCCCTGCCTTCTAAATCAACTAATTTAAGCTGTGCGTTAATCTCTTCATCACTAATTTTCTGTTGGAATCCAATCCTAATGTTGTCATTAATCGTTTTCCATGGCAGCAGATTATGATGTTGAAATAGCATTAAACAATCTGGAGACGGCTGTTGTTTAATTTCGTTATCAATAATGACACGACCAGATGATGGATGAATAAATCCACCGATGATATTGAGTAAAGTAGACTTCCCGCAACCACTTTTCCCTATGAAAGTGACTATTTCTCCCTTACTAATGTCCAAATTAAAGTTATGAATTACTTTATGTGATCCAAAGTGATGTTGTAATTGTTGAATTTTAATCATGACAAGCCCCCTTTTAATCCCTACTATTTTAATAGGAATTAAGTGTATATCTAAAGGGCTATGCCAAACACAGCCCTTATATCGTGAATTGTTATATCTATAGATGATTATGGTTTGGTATGAGTGCTCTTATAACATAAGCGTTATTCAATTAACGACGTTATATTAATTTCAGCTCTACTAAATTTCAATAAAATGATTGTTTTAGACAATACTTGCATTTAGTTCATTAGTTTCTTCATATCAACTACTTACATTTATAGCATTGAGCTATTCTAATTAACTGCAATCGAAATCCACGCCAAACCTATATACATATATCTCATCAACTTGTTGTCTTATTAAAGTTTTTCGATGCCATCAATCGGTGTATCAACTGCTTTGCGCGCGCGACGTACCGCTTCTTCATCAGGTGCGTTGTATAAACAAATACATTTAGACATATCTTCACATACATATGTGCGTTTAAATTCAACTTCTGGCACTTCTTCATAATGAACAGAATTTTTCTTTTTACGTGCTAAATATTGATCCATCGTAATGCCTTCCGGAATGTTCCAAGTTACAAGGTAATCAACATGTGCATCACCATTTTTAACTTCATCTAAATCTTTACCAACTAAGCGTACTTCTTTGACTAATTGAATACTAATATCTGCTTCTGTTAAAAATTGTTTAGCTTCTGCTTCGTCATTTGCTTCCACAATAAAATAACCATGAGTTAAATTTTCAGTAGCTTGTACTTCAATTAATGTTGGAATTGTCTTCGTAGATAGTGATGCTGCCTTTGCTTCTAGTTCTTCTTTCGTTGATGCAAAATCAAGATTGTTAGCTTCTAATAAAAATAATGTCATTAATAAGACCTCCTATAACAATGGTTGAAAAAATATTACTATAATTCTTATCGGATTACAAGGATATTGAGCGTTTTTTTTAAATATTTAGATAAAATTCTGTAAAATATATTTTCAAAGAGTATAAAAATCATGTTAGGGTATAAGTAAATAAACATATATATAGGGGGCTATCATTATGGATAAAGAATCTGTCGTAGCAAGTTTAGCTAGAAACAAAAAGATTGCTGTAGAAACAATGGCCGGTCAAAGGTACATCATAGAACGCATTTTACATACAAATGATGAAAAACATATTCATATTTTGAAACCTAAAGATGTCGTGTTAGATGTAGATAGCATCAAAGAAATTGACGAAAATCATTTAAATGATGCAACATAATCCAAAACAAACGTGGGAGTGGGACAGAAATGATATTTTCGCAAAATTTATTTCGTTGTCCCACCCCAACTTGCACATTATTGTAAGCTGACTTTCCGCCAGCTTCTATGTTGGGGCCCCGCCAACTTGCATTGTCTGTAGAAATTGGGAATCCAATTCCTCTTTGTTGGGGCCCATCCCCAACTTGCATTGCCTGTAGAATTTCTTTTCGAAATTCTCTGTGTTGGGGCCCCTGACTAGAATTGAAAAAAGCTTGTTACAAGCGCATTTTCGTTCAGTCAACTACTGCCAATATAACTTCGTAGAGCATAGAACATTGATTTATGTCCCAGCCTGTACAATGTTTTATTTATGTTAATTTGTCGAAGTATGGCTCATCTAATGGATTCAATTGCAAGTTTTCAATTTGCAACGTTGAATGTGCAATGCCATATTTTTCTTTCAACAATGATGATACTTGATCAATCGCTTGATAATCATCACCCTCATATTTTTTATCTAACACAACATGGGCACTTAATGAATAATGCTCTGTTGTAATACTCCACAAATGAAATTCATGTACATCTAATATGCCATCTATGTTTTTAATATCTGCCATAATTTGATCAGTATCCAAATGTTGAGGCACACTTTCCATTAAAATTAACCACGCATTACGCGTAATTTTATAACCACCACGTAAAATGATGAGTGAAATTACAATACTAATGATTGGGTCGATGATGCGCCATCCTGTAAAGTAAATCAATACAACTGCAACGATGACACCAATAGAGTTCAATAAGTCTCCCATGAAATGCCATAATGCACTTTGAATATTGATATTGTCTTCTTGTTTTAAAGACCTTACAAGGATAATTGTCAAAATAATATTAACGAGTAAACCAATACTAGCAATCATAAACATAATGCCACTTTCAATTGGTTGCGGATAAATAATACGTACAATAGCTTCATATAAAATCCAGATTGAAATTACAATTAATGCTAAACCATTTAAAAATGCAGCTAATATCTCAAATCTTAAATATCCAAATGTGTATCGTGCAGTCGGCTTTTTACTTGCAAAATAAATGGCCAACATAGATAAACCAAGTGCTAATACATCACTAAGCATATGAAATGAATCTGACAGTAATGCCAATGAATTAGATACTAAACCTCCGACAAATTCAATCACTGTAAATAACAATGTGATGATTAGTGATGCCCACAGCGTCTTTTTAGAACTTTGTTGAATTTTTTGATGATTGACATGATGAAAATATTTGTATCTGTTTATCGTATTCGCCTTTTTCCCATTCATACGTTTGCCACTCCTAAATAAATGCGTCGTATTTAATATTGTCGCTTTTAAAAATAATTCTTTATAGCTTCTCAGATTAATATTAATGCTTCCGTAATTAACCATAATTTATACACCATCGTTCTTCACATGACAACTCATTAATCTTTACCCTTTATACCTTTATGTAATATCACCTTGGAAAAACTTTTACAGCACACTCGCTCTTTACTTTATCCCTATCATATAGAAAATTTTAATAATGTACGAGATTATTGTGTTAGTTACATAAAAATGACAAAAAAGTATCTCAAATTTATTGTTTAGTTTCATTAAGTTCAAAAAATCACAATAACTTTAATGATTGTTCCACATATTAAAACAAACGATGACTTTGCATATTGAACTTCATATTTCTAAATCACCATAATTAATAAACAACTCTGTCCTTATAATAGCCGCATCGCAAATTAGCATAATTAAAAAAAGCAGTAAGATGATTTGCAATTAAAAACCACCCTACTGCTATTATTTTAGTCATTATATCCTAATATCATGATGCATGTTCCTAAATATTTTGTTTCGCTTAAAATCTAAACAACGCCGTAAACATGCTAAGACTTACCGCTAGACTGCCTACAAACACGCTTCAGAAACGATATTTATTCTAGTACAAACCTTTTAAAGCATTGCTTGTATCAATATAAATATTTTTAACTTGTTGATAGTTACTTAACGCACCTTTATAAGTTTCTCGACCGATTCCTGATTTTTTATAACCACCAAATGGTGCGCCTTCTGGTACTTGGTTGTAAGTGTTAATCCAAATACGTCCTGTACGAACAGCTTTAGCAATATTTAATGCACGTGTGATATTTTGAGAAAATACACCGCCTGCTAAACCATACTCAGAATCATTAGCTATATCAATTGCTTCTTGATCGTCCTTCACTTTAATCACTGTTAACACTGGTCCAAATATTTCTTCTTGTGCTAATTTGTGATGATTGTCTGGCACAGCAATTAATGTCGGCTCAAAGAAGAACCCTTTATCTAATCCATTTTCAGTTAAGCGATGACCGCCTGCTAAAATTTGTGCATCTGATTCTTTTGCTGCATCAATATATGATTGAATTTTATCTAATTGATCCTTACCAGTTTGACTACCCATTTGTGTAGCTTCATCTTGTGGGTCTCCAACTTTAATATTTGAAAATGCCTCTTGTAAACGTGGCACCAATTGATCATAAATTTTTTCATGAACTAATAATCGAGAACCTGCACTACATACTTCACCTTGGTTGAATAAAATACCTAACTGAATACCTTCAACTGCAAGGTCTAAATTAGCATCATCTAATATGATATTGGCGCTTTTACCACCAAGCTCTAATGTAGCGGGTACTAGATGTTTTGCTGCAGCTTCGGCAACTTGATAACCTACATCAGTTGAGCCCGTAAATGATAATTTATCTACACCATCATGATTGAAAATTGCATTACCTGATTCTGAACCTTTACCCGTTAGTATATTGACAACACCTTTAGGTAATACCTCTTGGAAAATTTTAGCAACTTCCAATAAACTTAATGGTGTTGAAGACGAAGGTTGAATCACAATTGTATTACCTGCAGCAATGGCTGGCGCAATCTTCCATGCAGCTAATAGCATTGGGAAGTTCCAAGCAACAACAGCACCTACGACGCCAATCGGCTCATGTCGTACGATACTCATTGTGTCTTTATCGATATCATTCACTGTACCTTCTTCTGTTTCAATAACACTTGCGAAATAATGGAAATGTCTTGCAGCAAATGGAATATCAATTGCTGTTGTCTCACGAATCGGTTTACCATTATTTAATGTTTCAATCATTGCAATTTTATCTTTTTGTGCCATTAATTTATCACCAATATCACGCAACATTTGTGCACGTTCTGATTTAGAAGTTAATGACCATGATTCAAATGCCTCTTGCGCCACTTTGACTGCATGATCGACATCTTTATCTTTTGCTCTTGTAATATGTGATAGTGTTTCTCCAGTTGCTGGATTAGTCACTTCGATTGTTTCGTCACTGCTACCTTTAACAAATTCCCCATTGATAAATAAACCATAATTCTCTGCAATATAATCTCGAACGTTTACTGCCATATTATCTCTCCTTTGTTTATTGGCTATAATATAAATCTCTTAGCATCATATTTAATAATGCTTTTAAACGATATGATTCACATTATATAGTAAGCGTTTACATTTTATAAAATAATCAGCTCACAGAAGTCTCATTTTTAAAACTTTTGCGTCGTTTTTGCACATAAAAATAATCTTATTTTCGAAAACATATTGCACTTTTCAAAAATAAAACACATAATATAACTATAATACTTGAGAATAATTCTCATTAAATAGTTTGGTTGTTATGAAAGTCGCGCTTAAAATGCGTTAATGGGACAAGAATAATTCAACAACGTTTCATTTTACTGAGTCATTGCACTTATCATACACATTATATTTAGCATGAGTTATATTACTAAAACAATATTACATGCGCATTAGTACTAGAATGGAGTTTTTTCAATGCGACTTATTTTAATCGTCATTGGCTTAATATTTACAGCGCTTGGTATTGCAGGTGCCGTATTACCTTTACTGCCAACGACCCCTTTTTTACTCGTAGCAGTTTTTTGTTTTGCTCGAAGTTCAGATCGCTTTTACAATTGGCTTATTAATCAAAAAATTTATAAAGAATATGTAGAAAACTTTTATTTACATCGAGGCTACACGCTACAACAGAAAATTAAAATTTTAATTAGCTTATACATTGTAATAGGTTTTTCAATTTATATGGTGGATGTTCTTGCAGTCCGTGTAGGATTAATCATAATGGTTATCATACAAACCGCTGTACTCTTTACATTTGTAAAAACATTACCCAAATCAAATAATAAAATAGAGGAGTGATTGCCCATGTTTATGGCAGAAAATAGATTACAATTACAAAAAGGCAGTGCGGAAGAAACGATTGAACGTTTTTACAATAGACAAGGTATTGAAACTATTGAAGGCTTCCAACAAATGTTTGTCACTAAAACATTAAATACCGAGGATACAGACGAAGTTAAAATCTTAACTATTTGGGAATCTGAAGATAGCTTTAATAATTGGTTGAATTCCGATGTATTTAAAGAAGCTCATAAAAATGTACGTTTAAAAAGTGATGACGATGGACAGCAAAGTCCAATATTATCAAATAAAGTATTCAAATATGATATTGGCTACCACTATCAAAAATAAATATATTAAAAACCCCTAGTCACCGCTGGTTGTCTAAACCAACTTCATGATTAGGGGTTTTTTATTATTTGTGACGTAAAGGTACGAATTCATCCGGCTTGTCTGTGCGCAATCCAAAATAATATTCTATTGCTTCACAAATACGTCGTGATGCTTGTCCATCACCATATGGATTATTCGCTTGACTCATACGTTGATACGCTTCATCATCCTCAATCAATTGTTTCACATTTCGAACAATATTGTCATAATCTGTGCCAATTACTCTCGATGTTCCCGCCTCAACGCCTTCGGGACGCTCTGTATGATTCCTTAATACCAACACAGGTTTTCCAAATGTAGGAGCCTCCTCTTGAATACCACCAGAATCTGTCAGCACGAGGTACGATTGATTTGTAAAATTATGGAACTCAATCGCATCTAATGGCTCAATTAATTCAATCCGATTTCTCCCAGATAAATATTTTTCGGCAATCGCTCTTACCTTTGGATTACGATGCATTGGATAAATGAAGACAACATCTTTATATTCATCTGCCAAATCTCTTACTGCTTTAAAAATCTGATGCATCGGTTCCCCAATATTTTCACGACGATGCGCTGTTAGTAAAATAACTTTCTTGCCTTTATGTTTATTAATAATCGTTGAAACAAAATCATTTTGAACTGTTGTTGACAATGCGTCAATAACTGTATTTCCAGTAATAAAGATACGCTCTTTGTCTTTGTTTTCAAAAAGTAAATTTTTAGCTGCAATTACTGTTGGCGCAAAATTCAATTCAGCAATATTACTTACCATGACTCGATTTAACTCTTCAGGAAATGGTGAGTATTTCTGATGTGTTCGAAGTCCAGCTTCTACATGTCCGACCGGAATTTGATGATAAAATGCTGCCAAACTTCCTACAAAAGTCGTTGTAGTATCACCATGTACTAAAATCATATCCGGCTGTTCCTCATTAATGATGCTATCAAGTTTAGCAAGCGCATTAGCCGTAAGGCCCGCTAACGTTTGTTGATCTTGCATAATATTTAAATCATGATCAGCTTGAATATCAAATATACTTAACACACTATCTAACATGTCTCTATGTTGTGCTGTAATCACAATGTTCGCTTCAAAGTTCCCATTATGATCAATTTCTTTTACTAATGGTGCCATTTTTATTGCTTCGGGTCTCGTACCGAAAATAACCATAATTTTTTTCATAACATTATCCTCTCTGAAGTTCAAACACATGACAGCTTATCTTTCCTTAATCATGTATGCCCTAGTTTGACACATTTTATTTGTCGATAAAATTAAATATATTGCCATAATTATAATACGATACATCTTCAAATGATGATTTCACAACATTTTTTGTATCAAAAATCACTTTATGCTTCATTTTATCAAAATGACTGTCCGATAAATTTTTAAATTCTGAGTGGTCACTTAAAATCAATACTAGCGATGCGTCTTTGACAGCATGTGACATATCATGTTCCACAAAATCTAATTCAACATGTGGATCATAAGCACATACTTCTATGTCTGGTTCTTGATTTAATAGCTCATAAATATCAAATGCTGGTGATTCTCTTATATCATCAACATCACCTTTATAAGTTAAACCAAATACTGTGACTTTATTCCCGCTCAACACTTTGATGATTTGCTTCGTTGTATCAACAACATAGGCCGGCATTGAATTATTAATTTCACGTCCAGTTTGAATTAACTTTGCATTTTCAGGGTCTTTAGCAATAATAAAGTACGGATCAACAGCTAAACAATGACCGCCTACACCTGGACCAGGCTGATGGATGTTAACACGCGGATGTTTGTTTGCCATTTCAATCACATCTAATACATTAATATTTAAGTTATTGCAAATTTTTGTTAATTCATTAGCTAAAGCAATGTTCACGTCTCTATATGTGTTTTCCATTAGCTTACTCATTTCAGCAGTACGTGCATCTGTTTCAATCATTTCTCCCTGAACGAATGTGCGATAGACACGTTTACCCGCTTCAATACAAGCTTCAGTCACACCGCCAATGATACGATTGTTATGAACTAATTCTTCTAAAATTTTTCCTGGCAGTACACGTTCTGGACAATGCACTAAATAAATATCTTCACCTATTGTAAACCCTAAATTTTCAATGACTGGTTTTACAAAATCATCCATCGTTTTAGGCGCAATTGTCGACTCTACAATAATGGTATTTCCTTTTTCTAAAAATGATAAAATACTATCTAATGCACGCATAACTAGCGAAATGTCACATGACCGGTACTGATCATCATTATTCGGCGTCGGAACGGCAATGATAAAAACATCAGATGCATCTGGCGTTGTAGATACCTTCAATTTTCCCGATGACAGTACCTCTTCATAAACCTCTTGTAATCCAGGTTCTTCAATACTAATTTGACCACTTTGTAACTTATCAATCGTTTGCTGATTAATATCAACACCAAGCACATCGACGCCATGTTTTGCAAACATAATTGATGTTGGTAAACCAATATAACCTAAGCCAACTACTGTTAACTTCATACTATAACCTCCAAATAAAACGATTTGTATGTTGATTTTATTTAATAGATGACTTATGCCTTATCTTTGGTTGTCGTTTCATCCATGATGTCCGCAATAACAAGTGACATTTTTCCAGGAATAACTTCAAGTGCATTATTATTTTCATATAACGTATTGCTGTATATTAAATTGCCGAATAATTTTCTAAAGACCGACAACTTATTAAAATACTTATTTAACACTGAAGGCATGTTGATCAATACCGTTTTACGATGTGATTGGCGACGTATTTCATACATTACTGACGATGTATCAAAGTAAAAACTATCTTGAGGATGATACACGCCTGTCACTTCTAATGATATTAATTGATCAATAAATGCTGTCAGATGTTTAATATATAATGCACTGCGCTGATTGTTAATATTGGGAATGATTGGCAGTCGCTTTGACAATTGCATTAACCGTTGGAAATTTCCTGGGCAATGTGCACCATAAATCATTGGTGGTCTCACAATTGCTACTTTAAACGAATCACTAATCAACTCTTGTAAGGCTTGTTCAGCGAACTTTTTGGAAATACCATAGTTGGTCGTAGGGTTCATTGGTGTTTGTGTATCAATTTGATCTGATTTACCAACCTGACCTTCTTTTCCATAAACTGCCATAGTACTCATAAAAATAAATTGTTTAACGTCTTCAGCTTTAGCCTTTTGTGCCAATTGTTTCGTCAGCAACATATTCACTTGCATATAATCAGATAGCCTTGCTTGAGGTGAATTGTTGTGAACCAAAGCTGCTGTATGAATTAAAACATCATAATCTTTGAACGAGGTCGACTTCCATAATTGATTCCTAACATTAATTTGATCTACTTGATGTCCTTGTTCAATAAGCTTATCTTTTAAAGCATTACCGATATATCCATGTACGCCTGTAATTAAAATATTTTTTCTCATTAGTGATGCACACCTTCTGAAGTAACGATATTTTTAATTGTTTTATATATGATATACATATCAAGCATCATAGATTGATGTGTTAAGTAATAATGATCATACGCTACTTTTTGATCATCAGTAATATCATCTCTCCCCATCACTTGAGCTAGTCCTGTCACACCTGGTCTAATCGTATGCACGTTCGCTTTTGTACGTTTTTCGATTAATTCGTATTGATTATAAAGCGCTGGTCTAGGACCTACAATTGACATTTCTCCTTTTAAAACATTCAATAATTGTGGCAATTCATCAATAGAGGTCTTACGAATGACCTTCCCTGTCTTTGTTATATACGATGTTGAATCCATTAAATCAGTTGCAACATTAGGTGTGTCTATTTTCATTGATCTAAACTTATAAATATTAAACAATTCATTATTAATCGTCGGTCTTTTTTGTTTGAAAATGGCTGGTCCAGGTGATTCCATTTTAATTAGTAATGCTGTAATTAACAGAATCGGACTTAAAACTACTAAACCATATATTGAACTCACTACATCGAATAATCGCTTCATAATTATCTCCTCACTTCAACAGACTGTAATACTTCATAGTATTAATTTCTCTCGTATATTTATCTTTAAACAGTTGATGTGCGCGCTCACCCATCTCGTGCAATTCCTTACTCGAGTGAGTGTTGATGAAGTTATAAATGGCATGTGCATCGCCATTATCAATTTGGATACCCGCATCATATTGTTCAACATGTTGAACGATATCAGATTGCTTATCCATGATGAGTACCAACGCTTTCTTAGCTGCAAGATAGCCATAATTCTTGCTCGGCACGCCTAAACCGACGCCTTCTTTAATCAGCGATGCAATACATACATCCGCAATTTTTAATACGTCAGCATAGTCTGTACCTGTTAAAAACTCAAACATTTTAACATTTTCAATACGATGGTCTTCTATTGCCGTTTTGACATCTGCAAATTTCTTACCATGACCACAAAGTATTGTTAACGTTTGAGGCTGATCCTTATTTAATTTTAAAAATGAGATAAGTGTCTCCATATCCTGTAACTGCCCCATATTACCGCTATACAATAAAATTTTGTCGTATTGCTCACGGTAAGCTTTAAATGTGTCATTATAGATACGATTGTCTTGTAATTGACGCATGTCATACCAGTTAGGAATCACATGGATATTGTCAGCATTTTTAGAAATTTGATGATTTAGTAAGTAGTTTTTCATTTCCGTACCAAGGACAATGACATTTTCAGCATTCTTGTAGACATGTCTATTAATGTAACGCATCAGCTTATCAATCATGCTACCTGGACGAGTTGCACCTGTCTTAATCGCATTATCAGGTGCTATATCATACACCACAAAAGAATATTTTTTCTTAAGCAGTCTGTGTAAAACGTCTGGTATTAATGGCAAGATTGGTGGATTAGAGTAAACAAGAATCTGATCATATTTCAACATTTTAGGTATATTAATCACGAATTTTGAAAATAAACTAAAGAAATTGATGATCCTTCCAACCTTACTTTTGTTATTAAACCTCGAATACTTGAGACGTCGAATGCGAATACCACGATGCATCTCGGTTTTAGAAACCTGTTTATGATTACTATATTCATATGGCCATCCACACATGACATCGACATTAATGTGATTCGCAATTAAATCTTCCGCCAATTGAGTTGGTAACGTCGCAGAAGATACATATTCCGGATAAAAATACTGACATAAAATCAAAATCTTTTTTTCACTCATCTAATCGACGTCCTTTTTATTAATGAATTTAGACTAAGAATTTTTGAACTGTTTATTTTTAGCAAAATAATAGAGTGCTATGAAAAATATCATGTACGATACGATTAAAACAATTGTATTAATAGATACAAAGTTTAAAAAAGTTAAATTAAGCATTTTTGATATAACAAATGTTGCAGTAGTACCTATTAAAAATAACGCTTGTAGTATTAATTCTAACTGTTGTTTTTGTAATACAATCACAGAAAGTGATACCGTTGATACAATCAGCCTTATAACAAATAATGGGATAACAATTTTTATAACTGTAATTGCGTCAACCCAGCTATGTCCTAATAATATATTGACTAATTCTTCACTGAACAAATAAAGTGGCACATAAAGAATTATAGAAACTATAACCAGTATGGAACTAAATTTAAGTAATAAATTTCGGAAGTTACCATGTTCAATATAATAGTCATTGGCTTGTTGCATAAATATTTTTGATAACCCTAATGAAATAATTGTCACTGGTATGCCTAGTACTCTTATGGCCATACCATAAATACCCACTTCTGTATTGGTATACAAAATACCTATAAAGAACACAACAACCGAGAAAGACAAACTATTTAATAATATTGATGGTGTTGAATAAACTAACTGATTTTTATTTTCTAAAAATAATGCTTTAGTTTCTTCTTTATCTCTCACAATATTAAAGTGCTTTTTAAACGTTTTATACCCTAGTGTAATGCCTGCGATATAGGATAATGAAAAACCAATAATTAATCCTAAACTTCCTAATGCTAAAAGTCCGAAAATGATTTGAAGTAAAGCCATTGATCCAGCTCTAAACACATTAATCAAACTTAACACTTTATACTTTCTTTCCTTATTTAGATAATTTGTAAAAATGTTTGTTAAACTTACCAAAAACAACATAATAATAATGAAAATAAAATCTAATATAAAGTTTGGGTATAAACATGCACTAATCGCAAATATTGGTATCAGTATTAATAAAATAAGCAATGATATCAAAAAACTGATTTGTGAAAGTATATTAGCACTACGGTCATTTTTGGTATTCACAATCAACAAATCGTATCTTGCATTTATTATTGGTATTAAAATCATTGCGATATTTGAAAAAATTGTAAACTCACCAAACTCTGTAGGTGAATATAGTCTTGTAATAATTGGGGTAGTGATGATTAATATGACTTGAGCGATGCCACTGCTTAAAATCATTAAAAACGAATCGCCAATAAATTTATTTAATCTCATAATTAACCTCAGATTTTCTTGATGATTTTCGCTGGATTGCCACCTATAACAACGTTACCTTCTGGAAAACTTTTTGTTACAACCGACCCAGCCCCTACAATTGTATGTTCCCCCAATTCTACTCCTGGTAATATAACTGAGTTCATTCCAATCCAACTATAATTCCCTATTTTGACATCTTCACCTGGTGCATGTGACTTCAAATTTTTAATATTATGATTAGCTGTAATAATACCTACGTTAGGCGCTATATAAACACCTCTACCTATATATATAACTGCTGAAAAATTATTAAAATACGTCCCGGGCGATTGAAAAATATGAATATCATTTTTATCAAAAACAATGTTATTAGGGTTATGCATTCTAACAGTTATATCTGCAGGAAATGGCAAACTTGTATTTATTCCTAACAACTTGAACGGAACAGCTTTCCACGCCCATAACCATCCAGCCACTTTATTTTCAAAATAATATCCAGTTAAATATTCTTTCTTATAAAATAATAATAGTGGTGTATTCATTAATCTAAATATTTTCGATTTCATAAATGTTTTTACAATCATTCTATCCCTACTTTTTTAGTAAATTTTTTTATTATAATGCCCGGGATAATAGCTATAACATATACAACTAAAATCATAGAAATCAATGTGATTAATGGTGTCGGGTGACTAAAAATACTCGTAATAAGTCTCATATAAATATATGTACCAATAAATATCACTTCTAACGAATGACTCTTCCGAATAATATACTCACTCAGAAATGCAAAAAAGATATTTGCAATTAAATTCAAATAGAAGAATAAGGGTCCAAAATAAATAATTCCATATCCAGCACTCGAAATTAGATGACCAGTCAATTGTTTACTACCATATATCAATTGGTTAAAAAGTTGGCTAGTAATCAACTGCTTTTTATCTAAAAAGAAATTAAACCCAAAAACAGCTCTGGTATTATCAAATAAATATTGTTTGAACGAACCATTATAGTAATTCAAATAGTCTATAGAAGCTGCAATATTGCTAGGTCCATAAAAATATGACTGCAACGTGTCAACTATTTTAAGATTACTTACACTTGTACTATTTAACGCCTCGCTATATGAACTATAATTAAACACATACAATTCTTTATATAGTGTCATCAATGCTAATACGAAAATACCTACAAATATAATAATGATATTGATACGTCTTTTATGCTTAGAAAACAAGATTGACACCACTGTTAAAACAGCAACCATTGTATAAAGTTGATAACTTCTTCTTTCACCAACAATTAAACTAATATTTAAAATTCCTATAGCTAGCGGCAATACCACATAAATAATTTTAGGATTCTCTTTATACTTTTTATATGAAGCATATGCGATTATTAAGAATAATAACGCTAAGGTAAGTTGAAATAGCATTACAAAAAGAACATTTAAACCACTTGTTGCTTCGGTTCCTCTTCCCATTGCATCTGTTTTAATAATTAAAAATGATATGTTTTTGCGCACTTCGGGAAAAGCTACAAAAATCCCACAAATAACAAGACCAAACACAATGTAATAAATTGATGATCCAGAAAGTGTAAAGCTATTTCTTGATACCACTTCATGTTTGAATAATTTAGATAGTATCAATATAAATAGCGAGCCTATGATAAACTCCACACTCATATAAATAACCGCTTGATTAAAATAAGCTTGTCCTAATGGTAAATTATCTATAGTTGAATCCTGGAAAAACACTATCATAGCAGGTATAAATACTAATCTAAGAAAACCTAAAACATCGTATACAATTTTCGAAAATTTAAAATTCGGATTATTCGAGAAGCTTATAAAGAGCTTTCCTACTCCATAACTTATAGGTGCTAAAAATAATAAAGGTTTATCACCTAACATAAGGCAAGGAAACATTAAAATGGCAATAACATATGAAGTGACATTATATATCTTATTCATTAAATATCCTGCCTATCTCTTGATAGAACTGTTTATTATTTTCAATTACATCGTTTCTATAAGCTTCTCTTTTATGATTAATGTCCATTACATCCAAATTGTTATACCAATCCATCAATTCATCACCAATACCTTTTAAATTTTCTGGATTAATACTAAAACCCAGTCCGAATTTATTAGCTTCTGTAGCGGTGAATGTATCGTCTGTTGTAATAATAGGTTTGTTTAAAAACAACGCATAATACATTCTTATGGATAAAGCAGTATCTAAAGCAATATTTTGATTACCAAACAAATTATTAAGTATATCAATTTCATTTAAATATTTCGGTGTTTCTTTCAAGTCAAAGCCGCCAGAAAATGTAATATTATTAATAAAATTTTCTCGAGCAAAGACTTCTAATTTTTCCGACCCTGTTCCAAAATATTGCATATGGAACCTTGAATCATTTGCCAGTTCCTTTATCAATTTTTGATTTATCTCATTAAATCTAACATTACCAATAAAACCTATATTAATTGGCCATCTTTTTTTAAACCCATCGGTTACATTACTTTCTCTAATAATACTCATGTTATAACTATAAATAATTCTATATTTTTCAGATTTAGGTAAAAATTTAAGAAAACCTTCTGAAGATAATGTTGTCACCCTGCTAGCATCAACGATTTTTTTCATTCTATACTTAATAAGTTTATTATTTTCAAAAAAGTAGTCCCTTATATTTAAAATGAATTTATTTTTATAGTGTTTTTCTAAAAAACTTTTAAATAAGTGTCCTGTATAACTTCCCCATACTATGACAAAATCATAACGATTTTCTTTAAGAATTTTCATAGCGTATGGCCTAAATCGATAGTAAGCAATAGCTTTTTTGATAAATGTCCAATCTTCTTTAATATCTACTTTATATTTATAGTAATTATTGATGCCTTGGATATGTTCTTCGATATCATATTTGTCAGTGTATATAATGTCCACCTCATTGATATTCAAATCAATGTGGTTTAAATAATGTGATAATAATGACATATGCTTAATGTTAGTAGCGCCAAGAATCGCTATCCTCATCGTCATTTCCTCCAAGTATTTCGATTGATAATATCTTTATAGCTTTGAATAATTTTAACTACCTTTGTCGAAACGTTAGTGTCTTTATAATCAATAGCATCAATCATCGGTTCGTTATTGTTTTGCATCTCTCTTGCTAGTTCAACGGATTGGATTAGATTGTTATAGGTAATACCACCTACAATAACCGTACCTTTATCTAGTACTTCCGGTCTTTCTGTGGAAGTTCGAATAAGGACACCAGGGAACTTCAAAATAGACGACTCTTCTGACAATGTTCCACTATCTGATAGCACAACAAATGCATCTTTTTGCAATGCATTATAATCAAAGAAACCAAATGGCTTTAACTGTTTAACTAATGGATCAAATTCAAATTTACTTTCTTCAATTTTCTTCCAACTTCTTGGATGCGTTGAATAAATCACAGGCATTTTATACTTTTTGGCAATATCATTTATCGCATTCATTAATGATTTAAAATTCTTTTCATTATCGATATTCTCTTCTCTATGCGCAGATACTAAAATGTATTGTTGCGGTTCTAATCCTAGTTTATTTAAAACGTCACTGTGATTAATTTTATCTCGATGCGCTTCTATCACTTCTGTCATCGGTGATCCTGTCACAAAGATATTCGCTTTATTGAAGCCTTCATCTAATAAATAACGTCTGCTATGTTCCGTATAAGGTAGATTCACATCACTGACATGGTCAACAATTTTACGATTGATTTCTTCAGGTACATTCTGATCAAAGCATCTATTACCCGCTTCCATGTGGAAAACAGGAATCTTTAATCGTTTAGCAGATACTGCTGCTAAACAACTATTTGTATCACCAAGAATTAAAAGTGCATCTGGTTGTTCGCGTAATAAAACGTCATATGTCTTCGCAATAATATTCCCCATCGTTTCTCCAAGGTTACTTCCAACTGCCTCTAAGTAGTGGTCCGGTTGTCTTAATTCCAAATCATCAAAGAAAATTTGATTCAATGTATAATCATAATTTTGACCAGTGTGTACTAATATCTGATTAAAATATTGATCACATGCTTTAATCGTTGATGATAAACGAATGATTTCAGGCCTTGTACCAACTATTGTCATTAATTTCAGTTTTTCCATGCGCTATACCTCCAAGAAATACGTATCTGGCTGATTTGGATCAAACATTTCATTCACCCACATAATAGTTACCATATCTGTGTCGCCTAAATTTTCAATATTATGTGTGTATCCTACTGGTATGTCTACAACTTCTAATTTGTCGCCAGAAACATAATATTCAATGATTTCATCATCATTAACATGTCTAAAACGAATTACCCCTTTACCTGATACGACTAGAAATTTTTCGTTTTTAGTATGATGCCAGTGATTACCTTTAGTAATACCTGGCTTAGAAATATTTACAGAAACTTGACCACGATCCGGTGTTTTTATAAATTCTGTAAAAGAACCCCTATCATCCACATTCATAAGTAAGGGATAACTAAAGTCTGTACTAGGTAGATAGCTTAAATACGTACTATACAAATCTTTTTCAAACAAGTTATCTAATTTCGGCAATGTTCGATCGAGACGTGACTGTTTGAACTTGTATAATAAATCTACAATTTCTCCCAATGTCACTTTAAATACGTTTGGTACTGTAGGTACACCATTTTCAATCGTTGGAGTTCCTTCAATAGCACGCTTTATTTCAGCGACGATATCATCCACGTAGTTTAGCGTTAGTTCAACATTCCGATCATTAACTTGAATCTCTTCGTTACGTGCAATTTTGTAACAAAATGTTGCTATCACTGAGTTATAATTCGGCTTACACCACTTGCCGAATAAATTTGGCCAGCGATAAATATAAACCGTATTGCCATACTCTTCGGCATACTCTCTTAATAGCTGTTCCCCTTGCAACTTACTCTCACCATAAGGATTATCTTGTGTTGCTTGTATTGAAGACGATAATAATATCGCCGGCTTTTTCGTATTTCTAGTTAATATATCAAGTACATGATCTAAATAACTCACGTTTCCTAAGCTGAATTCTTTGTCATGTTCAGGTCGATTAACACCCGCTAAATGCACGACAAAGTCTGCTTTCAACAATGCTGACTCTAATTCTTCCTCTTTAGTTTGTCGATGTACTTCGAAAATATGATGATCTGTCGTTGATGTTAAATCTGCTTTCAAGTTTTTTCCTACAAAACCTTTTGCTCCTGTAATTACAATATTCAACGTCAATCTCTCCTATCTCATTGAAGCTTTATAATCATTCAATTCGTTTCTAACATATTCTAGTGTTAAAAGTTTTTCTTTTATCTCTTCCACCGTTAAAATATGTGTATTATCGGAGTTATATTCATAAGATTGCGTAATCTTTTCGTTACCGGTTTCAACATAATTACTATAATTTAAATCTCTGGAGTCTGCCGGCACTCTAAAATAATCACCCATATCTTCACATTGTGCGTATTCTTCTCTCGTCAACAATGTTTCTGCTTTTTTCTCTCCATGTCGCGTACCAATGATTTCAATTGCATTATCAGCTTCAAACAATTCTAATAATGCGGTCGCAAGATCCCCTACCGTTGAGCTTGGTGCTTTTTGAACCATAATATCTCCTGTCTCTGCATGCTTAAATGCATGAACAACTAGTTCTACCGCATCTTCTAAGCTCATTAAAAATCTTGTCATATCAGGATCTGTAATCGTTAAAGGTTCTCCAGCTTTGATTTTGTCGATAAACAAAGGTATTACTGATCCTCTTGAAGCCATCACATTACCGTATCTTGTACCACAAATAAGCGTTTGTTCACTACGAATATTTCTTGATTTGGCTACGAATACTTTTTCCATCATTGCTTTTGAAATACCCATAGCATTAATAGGATACGCTGCCTTATCTGTAGATAAACATATGACTTTTTTAACATTTTGATGAATAGCACTTTGTAAGACATTTTCTGTACCAATAATATTTGTCTTCACTGCCTCAACTGGAAAGAATTCACATGACGGCACTTGTTTTAAAGCTGCTGCATGGAATACGTAATCAACATCTCGCATTGCTGTTTCTACACTTTGACTATCACGCACATCACCAATGTAGAACTTTAATTTTGAATTATTATATTTTTTTCGAATGTCATCTTGCTTTTTCTCATCGCGTGAAAAAATACGAATTTCTTTAATATTAGAATCTAAAAACCGTTTCATAACAGCATTACCGAATGATCCTGTGCCCCCAGTAATTAATAAAATTTTGTCATCGAACATAATTATCTCCCTTTTTGCCATTGGCATAGTTAATAATTTTTTCTTTACTAAAGTCATTGACGATGTCTTGAATAATCGCTTCAACTTCATTACATTTCATATGTTGTACTTTGCCACGATAAATTTTTTCAAATACTTGTTCAGGATGAACCTCATCTTTATTCATAAGCTCTTCAAACATTTTTTCGCCGGGTCTAATCCCTGTATAAGTAATGCGTATGTCGTCTTCTTTTTTACCACTTAGCTTAATTAAATTACGTGCCAAATCTACAATTTTCACTGGTTCTCCCATATCTAGCACAAATACTTCGCCACCTTCTGCTAATGCCCCTGCCTGCAAAACTAGTCTAGAAGCTTCAGGAATTGTCATAAAGTAACGTGTCATTTCAGGATGTGTCACAGTAACTGGCCCACCTTCTTCAATTTGACTTTTGAAAAGTGGAATCACAGATCCTCTCGATCCAAGTACATTACCAAATCTCACTGCAACAAAATTTGTTCGATGCGTTTCATCATTTAAACTTTGAATAATCATTTCTGCAATTCGCTTTGAAGCGCCCATGACATTAGGCGGATTAACGGCTTTATCCGTAGAAATCATAACGAATTTCTTTACCTCTGCATTTTTAGCAGCTTCAGCAGTATTTTTCGTACCTAAAATATTATTACGTACTGCTTCTTCAGGGTTGTCTTCCATTAACGGCACGTGCTTGTGTGCTGCTGCATGATAAACTGCGTATGGTTTATACGTTTCCATAATTTCAAACATACGCGCTCTATTTTGCACATCCGCTATAATAGGAACGATATCAACATTTTTTCCGAAGCGATTTCGCAATTCACGATTGATTAAATAAATACTGTTTTCACCATGGCCAAGTAGAATAATACGTTCTGGATAGAAATTACAAACTTGTCTACAAATTTCTGATCCTATTGAACCACCTGCACCCGTAACTAAAATAGTTTTATTCGTCAATTCATTTGATATCATATCCATATCTAATTCAACAGGATCTCTGCCTAGTAAATCTTCTACTTCAACTTTTTTAAGTTGGTTCACTTCTAACTCACCAGACATGACGTCTTCTATATTTGGCATTTTCAATAACTCAACGCCATCCATATGGCAAATATTATTAATTTCTTTCAAACGCTCTTGACCAATAGTTGGAATTGCAATGATGATTTTTTTAATCTTATATTTCCTCACTAGTTCTGGAATATCTGCAATTTTACCTTGGACTTTTACACCCTCAGTAATTGTGATATTGCGTTTATGTTCGTCATCATCGACTGCTAATACCGGTTCAAGTTTCATTTCGTCACTTTTCAACATTTGTCTAATCAGCATTGAACCTGCTTGACCAGCACCAACAACTAAAGTTGGCTTCTTATTAAATGACTTACCTCCAAGGTATTTCCGATAAATACGCCAAAATAACCTTGAGCCACCTATTAAAATCAAGTGCATCATCCAAGTAATTAAATACAATCTAAAAAACGGTCTATTGCCTGTAACAATTGTCACGACCACCATCGTAATAACGATAGATGTCGTCACAGCTTTAACAATTAAAATCAATTCACTCACACTGGCATATTCCCACGCTCGATGATACATATTAAAAATAAATGCTGAAATATGATGCGATATGAATAGTGATATAGCTGGCAATATTAATAATTTGACAGAATATGTTTTGAAATACGGTTCTAAAATGTAATAACTTACGAATACTGAAAATGTCACTATCAGTGAATCGATTAATGCTAGTATTAAAAGCCGCAATTTCACAGATAAATGTGCCATAAAACCCCTCATTTGCTGTTTATAACCCAAACCATCTTTTCTGTTTATAATCTTGTTGTGGCATTCGTTTAGGAATTTTTTTATCATCAACAACTAACTTCGCATTACTAATAAATCCGTTCATATCTTCATAATAATCACGTAATTTCTTATCATTAAATAAGTCTTTCATTAAGAACGGTCTGATTTCTGTGTTATGCGCATCTGAACCGATGAAATGTGTCAGATTGTTTTCAATCATTTGAATTGCTAATTTTCTAATTTTTTTACCGGAAATACCCGCTAATGATGCCGTTGTCACTTGACTTAAAGCACCTTTGTTAATTAAATCGTATAGTATGTCAAGGTTTTGACTTATTGCTTTATTCCGCTCTGGATGTGCAATAATCGGTACAAAGCCTTTACTCTGTAATTCGAAAAATAATTGATCAGTATAGTGTGGAACTTCATTTGATGGAAATTCTATTAGTAAATAGCGTGAATCATTAATACCGGTAATAACTTTTCGATCAATATCATTAAGAATTTGATCGGTAATTCTTATTTCCTGACCATAATAAAACTTTAGATTTAGTGCTTGTACTTCCTCTAAGCTTTCAATATGGTTTAAACATGATTTCACTTTTTCTATAGGTGTGGTATATCGAGGATGTAAGTGATGTGATGTTACAATGATTTCTGTAACACCTTGTGTTGTCGCTTGTTTTAAAAGATCCAGCATCTCTGTTTCATTTGTCGGACCGTCATCGATATTAGGCAATATATGGTTATGAATATCAATCATACTTATTCATCTCCATAATAGTGATAATAACTAGAAGATTTATCGACCTTTGTCTTGTTCAAAATGACACCTAGAATGTTACTGCCTGCTTTTTCCATAAGTGCTTTTGCTTTTTTAACTTCATTTTTATCATTTTTTTCACTATCAATTACTAACAGACTATCTTTAATAGCACGCGCATATAGTTGTGCATCAGTCACAGTATTAACTGGCGGTGTATCGACAATAATAATGTCGTAACGTTTATTAAACAGATCAACTAATTCTTTAAACCTTTCTGAAGCTATTAACTCAGATGGATTTGGAGGTACAGGGCCAGCTGTTAGCAAATCTAAATTTTCAATTTCTGTCGACGTAATTGCTTCTGACATAGTCGTTCGACCAATGATTAAGCTTGATAGTCCATTATTATTTTGCTCATTAAAAATATAGTTTTGTGTTGGCTTACGCATATCGCCATCAATAACTAATGTCTTATAGCCTGCTTGTGCATAAGTAATCGCTACATTCGATACAACTGTACTTTTACCTGCACCAGGCTTTTCAGAAGTAACCAATAAGCGCTTTACTTCACCATTTGCTTTTGAAAACATGATGTTTGAACGTATACCTCGAAACTTTTCACTAATTGTTGATTTTGGTTTTTCATACACAAATAGTGTTGTTGTCGTATTTTCCTTTTTTGACATAAGTAGCAACCATCCTTAATTAAATTTTTGAATTGAACCCAATACAGGCAATCCTAATTCTTTCTCTACATCTTCTTCATCTTTAATTCGCTTATCGAAAATTACTTTGAAGAAGATATATATAAGCGCGACAACTAATCCTAAAAAGAATGCACCGATTAGATTCACTACAGTTTTTGGTGCGACTTTAACTGCTGTACCGTCTGCTTTAGATAAAATTGATACGTTATCCACACTCATAATCTTCGGAATTTGTTTACTTGTAACTTTAGCGAAGCTATTCGCAATTTTTTCCGAATCTTGTTTATGACCACTTTTAACTTGGATGTTGATAAGTTGCGTATTTTCTTGGTTTGTAATTGTCAACATACTCGACAATTTAGATGGTGAATACTTATCATTTAAGTCCTTTGACACCTCATCTAAAATTCTAGGACTTTTAACAATTTCTTTATACGTATTTACAAGTTGAATATTACTTTGAACCTCTTGTGCCATAAACTGAGGATTGTCACCCTTAGTTTGATTCACTAAGATTTGAGTATTAGCTTGATATTTAGGTGATAAGACGAAAAATGTAACAATAGCGCTAATAATTAAAAATAATAGCGGTAAAATAATTAAAATCTTCAAGTTTTTTTGTAATACTTCTTTAATTTTTGTTAATTCTAATGTACTTTCCATTATTTACCTCCCTTAAAAATTTTCATTAAAATTGGTATTATATATATAGTATTTACATATTACATATCGTTTAAACAATTAATTACTTTTAAACCGCATTATTTTAGACTTTTCATTTATATGAAATTAAAAATAATTATACTCTAAAGTAGTAATAGTTTGCGAAATGAGTATAAATCTTAATATTTTCTTTATTTAAAAAAATGATTGTCTAGTTTGTATCTCTCTGAAGATTTGGCAATAAATAAAAGCCGATAACCGTATAATGATTATCGACTTAAAGTTTATGTGGCATTTTTTACTTTTGTAATTTCAGGTGAGTTATATGATTATTATCAGATAGATTATTGCTTATAATCATATGATGTTTGAATGATATCTTTGATTTCACTAATTAGTGCTTCTTTAGGATTAGCAGTTGTACATTGATCTTCAAATGCGAGCTCTGCCATTCTATCAATTGACTCATTTAATTCTTCTTCAGACACACCTTGTGATTTCAAATTCATTTCAATTCCGACTGATTGACCTAATTCGTAGACAGCTTTAGCTAATGATTCTACGAGTGCTTCTGTCGTATTACCTTTTAATCCTAAGAATTTGGCAATATCTGCATAATCTGTATCTGCTCTGAAGAACTCATATTTAGGGAATAATGCATGTTTTTGCGGGTCTTTGGCATTATAACGGATAATATGCGGTAGTAATATCGCATTCGCTCTACCATGCGGAATACCATATTCGCCACCAATTTTATGTGCAATTGAGTGTGCAATACCTAAGAATGCATTTGCAAATGCCATACCAGCCAAAGTTGATGCGTTATGCATTTTCTCTCTTGAAACTTTATCACCCTTTTCAACAGATGATTTTAAATATTCGAACGTCAATTTAATCGCTTGTAGACTCAAACCTCTTGTGTAGTCTGAAGCCATTACAGATACATATGATTCCATTGCATGCGTTAGTACATCCATTCCTGTATCTGCTGTAACGCTTTTTGGCACACTCATCACAAATTGAGGGTCAATAATTGCAACATCAGGTGTTAAAGCAAAATCAGCCAACGGATATTTTACATTTGTTTCACTATCTGTGATAACTGCAAATGGTGTTACTTCTGAACCTGTACCTGATGTCGTAGGGATACAAATGAACGTCGCATTTTCAGGCATGCCTATTTTATAAGTACGTTTACCGATGTCTAGGAACTTTTGTTTAGCACCGAAGAATGATGTCTCAGGGTGTTCAAAGAACATCCACATTGCTTTTGCAGCATCCATCGCTGAACCACCACCAAGTGCAATGATTGTATCCGGTTGGAAATCAACCATCATTTCCAGACCTTTATATACTGTATTAGTTGATGGATTCGGTTCGACTTCGCTAAATATTTTAATTTGAGGCTGTTCCGTTCTTTGTCTTAATACATTCTCAACTGTTTTTGTATAACCGAATTCGACCATACCAGGGTCACAGACAATCATCACTTTTTCAATCTTGTCCATTGTTGTTAGACTCATGATTGCATTTTCTTCAAAATAAATTTGAGCAGGCACCTTGAAAATTTGAGTATTATTACGTCGTTTAGCAATCGTTTTAATGTTTAATAAATCTGTTGCACTAACATTATGTGAAATTGAGTTTCTACCGTACGAACCACAACCTAATGTTAAAGACGGAATCAATTCGTTATACATATCACCAATACCTCCAACCGCTGATGGTGTATTTACAAGTACACGACAAGCTTTCATTCTTAGTCCAAAATCTTTTTGTAATGTTTCATCTTCTGTATGGATAACGGCTGTGTGTCCTAATCCACCAAAATGTAGTGTGTCTTCACAAATTTGAAATGCTTGTTTTGTAGATTGGGCTTTTACTAAGGCTAATACTGGAGATAATTTTTCACGAGATAACGGATAGTCTGAACCTACACCGCTAATTTCGGCTATGATAAGTTTTGTATTTTCGGGGACAGGTATACCTGCTAATTCAGCTATTTCAACTGCAGATTTACCGACAATATCAGGCTTAATACCTGTTTTTTGTTCATTCATAATTGCATTTTCTAAGCGTTGTAATTCATCTTTTTTAACAAAGTATGCTTGATGTGCTTTAAATTCATTAGTAACATCTTTATAAATTTCTTTATCAATGACTACAACTTGTTCAGAAGCACAAATCATACCATTATCAAATGTTTTTGAACCAATGATATCATTTACTGCACGTTTAATGTGTGCTGTTTTTTCAATGTAAGACGGCACGTTACCTGGTCCCACACCTAATGCCGGTTTGCCAGTTGAATATGCAGACTTAACCATGCCCGAACCACCTGTTGCTAGAACTAATGCAATACCTTTGTGATTCATTAATTGTTTTGTTGCTTCGATAGAAGGCACTTCAATCCACTGAATAATATCTTTAGGTGCACCTGCCTTCATGGCCGCTTCTAATACAACTTCTGCTGCACGCTTCGACGATTCTTGTGCACTTGGATGGAATGCAAAAATGATTGGATTTCCTGTCTTAATTGCAATCATCGCTTTAAAAATAGTTGTCGACGTAGGATTTGTTGTTGGCGTAACACCACAAATAACACCAATTGGTTCCGCTACATACGTTAATCCTTTTTCTTTATCTTCACCAATAATCCCTACTGTCTTATTGTCTTTTATTGAATTCCATATATATTCAGAAGCGTATAAATTTTTAATCGCTTTATCTTCGTATATACCTCTTCCAGTTTCTTCATGTGCTAATTTTGCTAGCACCATATGTTGATCAACAGCTGCTAAGCTCATTTGATGAACAATATGATCAATTTCTTCTTGTGACTTTTTAGATAATGCTTCTAATGCTTTTTTCCCTTTGTCAGCTAGAGCATCAATCATAATTGCCACTTCTTGTTCTTTCGATCCACGATTTTCTTTTTCAGGTATAGTTAACATATACAACCACTCCTTTATACTTTGTGAATTATTTCACAAACATTATAGTACATGTCTCTCAGGATATAAAGAAAATTCTATACAAAAAAGTTTAATTTCGAATATTATTTGAACAAATATCAAATTTTAAAATAAATGTTTTCATGAAATCATTGTTATTTCGGTGTTTTTAGAATGATTATATAATCATAATTTTTTCAATGACATAATTTATTCATAATTATATATTTAATTCTGAATATTCTTTAATAGCCTAAAAAAGCTTGTTATATCGCACAAAACACAACATTAAAAGGTCCTTGTCGATACCTATCAACAGATGTTACAAATAAAAAACCTCGAACTGAAATGATGATTTTTTCAGCTCGAGGTTTAAATATTTGTGCCTTATTTATATAGATTCGTTATATTATATTCTCTATTTTCGTTAACATAATCCTTAAAGAGTTTTAAATTAATACCTGCTAGATGATTCAAAAATGTTTCATCAACTTTTAAATAATTCAATAATTTTTGTGGTGTCAGTATATTTCTATCAAAATACAACTTTAATAAACTATTCATTTTGACAGGACGTGACATTTCAATCACGTCGTCTAAAGGCTCTTTACTTTTATAGCCTTTTTTATTTAATGATGCCCAAAAATATCTGTACTGAGTACTAGACATTAGACCTAGATAATAGGCTCTCATTGCAATTGCTTGTATAGAAACATACCATTTTTCTTTCAATACAGCTAAATAATCAGGATTTGATTTTTTTGTCATTTGATCAAAGTCCTTTTTAAACGCTTCTTCAGGTAGTAAAAATTCAGAGGCGAAAATATCTGCCTCATGTTCAATTGTCTTATATTCTTCAGGAGATAATAAGTCGAATTGAATATGACGATGTAGAACAAGATGTCCCAGCTCATGTGCAAGATCAAAATTCCTTCTAACTGCTACCCCCTTATTTGTACCCAGTATAATAAAAGGTGTCAGATCTTTACTCCAAAAACTATATGCGTCTATGCTATCATTAATTCGCTTTTCGTATATAACTATACCCGCTTTTTCAAGCATAAATAATAGTGCTTCATTGCTTTCGTCTTGAAGAATTTTAGCCCTCACAACTTTAGCAGTTTCTTTTATGCTTTCTTTTTTATTTAGTGATTCTAAATTGCCATTCAACAAGTCATCTAAATTATTTATTAACGATAAAATAATATTATCCGGTATCTTTACAAAGGAAAATAAGTAGTTAGTTAAATTAGATAAATACATTGCTTGATAATATTGCTTATTTAATAGTTTCGTAGATACTTTATAATTTTTTGCTCTAAAAGCTATACTATGTTTATCGACAGAATTTATTAGGAGCTCTTCGGGCTGCTCGCTAATAAAGTAGCTAGATTTAACATTAAAAATAGATGTCATATCATAAATTTTACTAATTTCTGGCATCATATTTTTTGTTTCATATTGCCAAATTGCTTGTTCACTCACATTTATTTTTTCTGATAATTCTTTTCTACTTAGAGCATTTAGCTTTCTCACGTATTCTAAATTCTTGCCAATAAACATTAACTTCACCTTTCACTTTCAATCATATCGTTACCTTCATCGATACTGATACCAAATGCATGTTCCACATCTATGAGTTCTAACTCTCCATCGTTTTTTAGTACTTCTAACTCTTCTTCGTCAATATGATAATCTTCTCTTTCTACTATTACTTTTTCTATTAACTCTGTCAAATCATCAACCATAATTGCAGAATTTGTTTCTGGATTTGGTAACCATTGTTTGATTGCAGCTAATTGCTTTGATTCTTTATCAATACGATATGTAATAATTAAAAAATAAGAATTAATATCTCTATTACTGCCTTCTTTTATATTAAATAATATACTATCTGCAGTCATTTGATGCCTAATTTTAAAATCTTCTCCAACAGTATCAAAATTAATGTCCCTATTCTTAGCCATAAGTCCCTCTAGATAGTTTTTACTTTTTTGATTTTTATCGGCAACTAAACTCTTCCCTACGCTTACATTTTTTTCATCAAAGTAATCTTCATTTTTCAATATAAACATGATATTATTTTTCTCTTCATCCATATTAAATATAAACTTTAAATACTTCCATGACGGTCCAGCATTTTCTTTAATATACTTAACAAAATTTTCCAAATGCTTAGCAACTTGACTTTCAATATGATTAGATTTAGTAAAGGCATAGGCATCACTAATCACCATACGTTTCTTGACTTCATTTCTCTCATTAACATAGTCCTTATATCCCGCGAAAATTCCTTTAACAATAGATTCTCTTACTTCTTGTTTAATTGTTTCCAAATTAATCACTTCATAATATTAAGTTATATAAAATATAAGCCTCATTTTTTGTAAAATCAACATTTTTCTTAAAGTATATTGGTTTTTAAGAGTGATTAGTTTAAACAAAAACAAAAAATTACCCAATTAAAATCAAGTAAGTTTTACATATATCCGTCACTTTTCAACTTTAAAATCAACGACTTGCGGGATGCGCATCAAATTATTATTTGATAAAAAATCAATAAGTAATTGTGCGCCTTCAACTTGAATATCTTTTACAACTGGCGCGTCGATATACATATCATACTGACCACCGCCAACTGCACGATAATTATTTACACAAATTGTATATGTCTGCTTTAAATCAACTGCGTGACCTTGAATCATCATATTGCTCACACGTTGTCCCTTTGGTCTGCCAACATGAATGGTATAACTTACGCCACCATATATATCATAATTAAAGTGTTGTGGTTTGGGTTCAAGGAAGTCTGCGCTCACACTTACTTCATCATTTTCACGTCAAAATATTCTGCTGATCGTTCAATGGCTTCTTTAAGTTTGTCACCACTTACAGCTAAAACTTTAAATGTATTTGGAAATGGGTAATTGTTAATAACATCTCGCATCGTCACGACTTGCTTGAAACCACTAGCAGAATCAAACAAAGCTGTACAGGCAACATCTGCGTCACTTTTTTCTAATAAAGCGTAATTCATAAAATTTGTAAAAGGATGCGGTGCCACACGTGCCTCAAATGCATGATTAATCGTCATATCATATGGCAATGTAGTAATTTCGTAATCTAACCAGTCCTCTAACTGCTTTCGTAAATGTTGGTCATCTTCATCAATAGTAAATGTGGAATCATCTATAACAGGAAGTAATTCACATGATTCAACGGATAGATTTTCATATTCATCAGTACTCAAGACTACTTTGCCTACAGTTGTTCCTCTCGTACCAGGTTGAATCACAGCCGTTTGCTTAAACCTTTCAGCAATTTGTCGATGTTGGTGACCCGTAATAAAGATATCTATATCTTTAGAAAACGCTTCTAACATGGCATATCCTTCATTTTCACCCGTTAATACTTCGGTCGGCGTACCACTTTCTAAATCTTTTTCAAATCCACCATGGTAACAAACAACAATGATATCTGCATGTCGCTTCATTTCAGGTAAGTGTTGTTGAAGTGTTTCAAAAGCACTATGAAACGTAAGTGACTGAATATGCTCTGGTTGTTCCCAATGGGGAATAAATTGTGTCGTTAACCCTATCACACCAACCGTTTGATCTCCAACCTGAAAATACTGCACACCGTTATCAGTCAATGTACTATCATTTTCATAAATATTAGCGCACAAAACTGGATAATTGAGTCTGCGTAAAGTGTCTTTTAAGTATGGTAATCCATAATTAAATTCATGATTACCAAGCGTACCAAAGTCGAATGCCATTCGATTATAAAAATCAACTAAAGGCTGGCTACTGCCGCTATGCGCGATTAAGTAATTACAAAATGGTGACCCTTGCAAAAAATCACCATTATCTATTTTAAAACTTTGGTCATACTGCCTTCTGTCTTGTTCTATAACATGATTCGCTAGTAACAATCCCATAGGTTGATATTGATTTCTACTCGTAAAATCTGTTGGGAAAATATAACCATGTACGTCACTCACGACATAAAATGCTATGTTTGACATCCTCACTCACTCCTTCAATCACAAACATCTTTCTTATTTCTATTATATATTTATTTGAAGTCTGTTGTAATCAAGGTTTTGTCACCGAGTTTTAAACGAATCTTTGAACCTTCCATACTTTCAAGTACTTTAGCATTGACCTTAATTGTGACATTTCCGTTTTCATCTGCTTTAACTGTTGGCAAAGTACTGTAACCTGGCGGGTTATAATCGTTATCTTTACTTGAAAATTGTCCGATTTGACGTCCGCCTTCTTTGTAAATACCAACTCTAAGATTTTCAAGTGTTTGATTTGCTTCAAATCCTTTTAAATGTATTGTCACTTCAAATGGCTCATTTACAGAAACATTTTGCGGGATATCAAATGATACTTTTTCGTTCTGATTTGGTGGCGTATGATCATCTGGTGTGTTTGGCTGAGGATCTGCGCTTTTTCGCTGCCATAACTACCTGCTTTAAATGTTGTTGGATCATACCATTTATAACCACTCGGCGGTTGTGACCATGGCTCTTTTTCAGGCTCAGTTGAACGCTCTGGTCGTTCAAAATCAAGCAACTTAGTCTTTGTATCTAATGTTAGTCCACTCGCCTTAAGTGATTTCCCATCACTATCTTTAGACATCCAAGCCGTTATATTATTTAATAGCTTACCGTTGTCTTGTTCTTTAAAACCATCATATGTTTTCTTCTTTTCTCCATTATCTTCTCTTACATATTTGGGCGAACTATCTTCCACAAGTGATGAGTCACCGATAAATGCTGCTTTACCTTTTCCAACTTTAGAAATTGCTACATAGGGGCCTTCTGCTTTACCGCCCCCATTATAAATACCTTGATCTACAGCATGTGACCATTTACTTTTCGCTGGCAATTGTTCTGGTGTATACACAATACCTTTTGCTTTCTCTGGATTAGTAATTGCTAATGTCGATCCGGCATGCATAGAGACAGATTTCACACCTTCAGTAATACCGAAACTTTCTTTTGAAGAAACAATATTGCTCGTATTTAAATCACCTAGTGCATTATATCGAAAACGTACGCCAAAGTTTGTAGATAACCAATCTGAACTTTTCACACCTTGCATTGCAGTAGAACTTTTTTCTTCTGCATTCATACCTTTCGACATATCTTCATACGCTCCACGTCGATAACCATTCATTGCCTCTGATGAATCAATACGATTTAAATTTCGGTCAGCATTGTAATGATCTGAAATAAAGACAACATTTCCCCCTTGTTTCACATAGTTAACAATTGCTGCCTGTTCTGATTCTTTGAAAGGAATGTTAGCCTCAGGAATTACAAATATTTTGGAACTTTTCAAACTTGCTTCTGTTATGTTCGAATGACCATCAATAGCTTTAACGTCATAACCTTGTTTTTGTATTGAATCCGCATAATCTGAAAATGCACCATCACTAACCCAATCTGCAGCACCAGCTGTTTGACCATGGGAACGATCGAATAATATCGTTTGCTGTTGCTTTGTAGGTTGTGATTCATGCGTTATAGCTAAAGATTGCGGTAAAGCACTTAATGATACCGTTGCAACAATTGCAGAGACAGTTAATGACTTATATATTTTTTTCATTTTGTGAGGCTCCTTTTAAAATAAATTTGTTCTTGAATTATAGGATAAAAATTCGTTGCATATGAGCAATTTAACGAAAAATTTACAAAATCTTATCAAACTCTTAAAGAAAGTTATTAAAATTCATTTTTATAAAATACTTTTTCACATTTAAATGTGGTACGCTATAAGTGTAATTTCATTGCATACATATTACACGATTAAGAATGTGAAGGGGACAGTTATCAAATGAAAAATTTTAAGTGTTTATTTGTATTAATGTTAGCAGTCATTGTTTTTGCAGCAGCATGTGGAAACTCAAGTTCTTTAGATAATCAAAAGAACGCTAGTAATGATTCGGATTCTAAATCAGGAGGATACAAACCTAAAGAATTAACAGTACAATTTGTACCTTCGCAAAATGCTGGAACATTAGAGGCTAAAGCAAAACCATTAGAAAAATTACTATCTAAAGAATTAGGAATTCCAGTTAAAGTGTCTGTATCAACTAACTACAATACAATTGTTGAAGCTATGAAGTCTAAAAAAGTTGATGTTGGTTTCTTACCACCAACGGCATACACATTAGCACATGATCAAAAAGCAGCTGATTTATTATTACAAGCACAACGTTTTGGTGTAAAAGAAGATGGTTCAGCAAGTAAAGAACTTGTAGATAGTTATAAATCAGAAATTCTTGTTAAAAAAGACTCAAAAATTAAAAGCTTGAAAGATTTAAAAGGTAAGAAAATTGCCTTACAAGATGTAACATCAACTGCTGGATATACATTCCCACTTGCGATGTTAAAAAACGAAGCAGGTATTAATGCAACTAAAGATATGAAAATTGTGAATGTTAAAGGTCATGACCAAGCAGTTATCTCATTATTAAATGGAGATGTAGATGCTGCGGCTGTATTTAACGATGCACGTAATACTGTGAAAAAAGACCAACCAAATGTATTTAAAGACACACGAATTTTAAAATTAACACAAGCTATTCCGAATGACACAATTTCTGTAAGACCAGATATGGATAAAGATTTTCAAGAAAAATTGAAAAAAGCTTTTATAGACATTGCTAAATCAAAAGAAGGTCACAAAATTATTAGCGAAGTTTATTCACATGAAGGATACACAGAAACGAAAGATTCAAATTTCGACATTGTAAGAGAGTACGAAAAATTAGTTAAAGATATGAAATAATCATTATTTAACAAATGAATCATTAGCGAATTTGGTATTAAAAGCTTTCGTTCAATAGATATATTCTAGATTAATATTGAAAAGCTAGGCGCTAAACTGAAACAGATATAGAAAGGTGTCGCTGTACATTTGAAACCATTTGTACACAGAAACCCAATGTCTATGATATTTCAGTTTACCTTGGCTTTTCTTTATTAAAGAAAGGTGTCAAACATGAGTCAAATCGAATTTAAAAACGTCAGTAAAGTCTATCCTAACGGTCATGTAGGCTTGAAAAATATTAACTTAAATATTGAAAAAGGTGAATTTGCAGTCATTGTCGGACTATCTGGTGCTGGGAAATCCACGTTATTAAGATCTGTAAATCGTTTGCATGATATCACGTCAGGTGAAATTTTCATCCAAGGTAAATCAATCACTAAAGCCCATGGTAAAGCACTATTAGAAATGCGCCGAAATATAGGTATGATTTTCCAACATTTTAATTTAGTTAAACGGTCAAGTGTATTACGAAATGTACTAAGTGGACGTGTAGGTTATCACCCTACTTGGAAAATGGTATTAGGTTTATTCCCAAAAGAAGACAAAATTAAAGCAATGGATGCACTAGAACGGGTCAACATCTTAGATAAATATAATCAACGCTCTGATGAATTATCAGGAGGTCAACAACAACGTATATCTATTGCACGTGCACTATGCCAAGAATCTGAAATTATTCTTGCAGATGAGCCAGTTGCTTCATTAGACCCATTAACTACGAAACAGGTTATGGATGATTTAAGAAAAATCAACCAAGAATTAGGCATCACAATTTTAATTAATTTACATTTTGTTGACTTGGCAAAAGAATATGGTACACGCATCATTGGTTTACGTGATGGTGAAGTTGTCTATGATGATCCTGCATCTGAAGCAACAGATGACGTATTTAGTGAAATATATGGACGTACAATTAAAGAAGATGAAAAGCTAGGAGTGAACTAACATGCCTTTAGAAATACCTACAAAGTATGACTCCCTTTTAAAGAAAAAGGTTTCTTTAAAAACGAGTTTTACCTTCATGTTAATCATTGTGCTTATCATTTGGAGCTTCATTTATACGGGATTTAATTTTGGAGATTTAATGATAGGAATACCTCAAATAGGTGATCTATTCAAACAAATGATTCCACCTGATTTCGAGTATTTACAACAAATTACAACGCCAATGTTAGATACTATTCGAATGGCTATCGTAAGTACAGTATTAGGTAGCATCGTTTCAATACCAATTGCGTTATTATGTGCTAGCAATATCGTTCATCAAAAGTGGATTTCAATACCCTCGCGTTTTATTTTAAATATAGTTCGTACTATACCGGATTTGCTATTAGCAGCAATATTTGTGGCTGTATTTGGAATCGGTCAAATTCCAGGGATATTAGCACTGTTTATTTTAACTATCTGTATTATTGGAAAATTATTATATGAATCATTGGAAACGATAGATCCAGGTCCAATGGAAGCAATGACGGCTGTTGGCGCTAATAAAATAAAATGGATTGTTTTCGGTGTTGTACCACAAGCCATATCGTCATTTATGTCATACGTATTATATGCATTTGAAGTAAATATACGTGCTTCAGCTGTGCTTGGATTAGTCGGCGCTGGCGGTATTGGATTGTTTTATGATCAAACACTTGGTTTATTTCAATATCCAAAAACAGCAACGATTATTTTATTTACTTTAGTTATCGTCGTCGTCATTGATTACATCAGTACGAAAGTGAGGGCACATCTCGCATGACACAGGAAATAGCAAAATATAATGTTCACACAAAAGCACACAAACGAAAATTGATTAAAAGATGGCTTATTGCAATTGTCGTCTTAGCTATTATCATCTGGGCATTTGCAGGTGTACCAAGTTTAGAACTTAAAAGTAAATCATTAGAAATCTTAAAATCCATATTCAGCGGATTATTCCATCCTGACATCAGCTATATCTATATACCAGATGGCGAAGACTTATTACGTGGTTTACTTGAAACCTTTGCGATAGCCGTTGTAGGTACTTTCATCGCCGCAATTATCTGTATTCCATTAGCATTTTTAGGTGCAAATAATATGGTAAAGTTACGCCCGGTTTCAGGTGTTAGCAAATTTATTTTAAGTGTTATACGTGTCTTCCCAGAAATTGTAATGGCACTTATATTTATCAAAGCTGTTGGCCCAGGTTCATTTTCAGGTGTATTAGCTTTAGGTATCCATTCCGTAGGTATGCTTGGGAAACTTTTAGCTGAAGATATTGAAGGTCTAGATTTCAGTGCTGTAGAATCATTAAAGGCCAGTGGTGCGAATAAAATTAAAACACTCGTATTTGCAGTCATACCACAAATTATGCCTGCCTTTCTATCACTCATACTTTATCGCTTTGAACTAAACTTACGTTCAGCTTCTATACTGGGGCTAATTGGGGCTGGTGGTATCGGGACACCACTCATATTTGCCATTCAAACACGTTCTTGGGACCGTGTAGGTATTATATTAATCGGTTTAGTACTAATTGGTCGCAATTGTCGATTTAATTTCCGGTTCAATCCGAAAACGTATTGTTTAACATTAAATCAGGATACTCCTAAATAAGAGGTCCTACCGTCTTACGTTTCTCTATTATAATAAAAACAGCAGTGAAGAAAACTATTGTTATAGTTAACTTCACTGCTGTTTTTATAATATCTAAATTTATTCTATTTCAATTCCTTTAAATAACTTTTACCGAACTCTGGTAATGTTACGTTGAAATTATCTGCTATAGTTGCACCGATAGAACTGAATGTAGTATCACTTTCTAGTGCATGACCACCTTTAAATTTCGGACTGTACATAATTACTGGGATATATTCTCTCGTATGGTCCGTACCTGGCGCTGTCGGGTCATTACCATGGTCTGCTGTAATAATTACTAAATCGTCTTCTTTTAAGTTGCTAAACAGTTCTGGCAAGCGATCATCGAAATCTTTAATTGCTTGTGCATAACCTGGTTTATCACGACGATGACCGTATAATGCATCAAAGTCTACTAAGTTTAAGAAGCTAATACCTGTGAAATCTTTCTTAACAATTTTCATCAATTGATCCATACCGTCCATGTTACTCTTCGTACGAACCGCTTCTGTTACACCTTCACCATCATAAATGTCATTAATTTTACCGATGGCAATAACATCATAACCACCGTCTTTCAAATGATCTAAGACAGTTTTACCAAAAGGTTTTAACGCATAGTCATGTCGATTAGATGTACGTGTAAAGTTTCCTGGTTCACCAACATATGGACGTGCGATAATACGACCAATTAAATATTTAGGGTCTTTTGTCAACTCACGAACCTTTTCACAAATATCATATAACTCTTCTAATGGGATAATGTCTTCATGTGCAGCAATTTGCAATACTGGGTCTGCACTTGTATAAACAATTAAGTCACCAGTTTTCATTTGGTGCTCGCCCCACTCATCGATAATTTGCGTACCCGATGCCGGTTTGTTAGCAACAACTTTACGACCTGTCATTTCTTCAATTTGTTGAATTAACTCTTCAGGGAATCCATTAGGGTATACTTTAAAAGGTTGCATAATATTTAATCCCATAATTTCCCAGTGACCAGTCATTGTATCTTTACCAACTGAAGCTTCACTCAATTTAGTATAGTATGCTTCTGGTTGTTCAACTGCATTTACTACTGGTAATTTATCGATGTTCCCTAGACCTAACTTTTCAAGGTTTGGTAAAGTTTGATCGAAACCTTCTAAGGTATGTCTTAAAGTATGTGAACCTTCATCTTTAAAATCAGCTGCGTCTGGCGCTTCACCAATACCTACTGAATCCATTACGATTAAATGTACACGATTAAATGGTCTTGTCATAGCTATCACTCCCAAATTTTATATATATTAGTAATCTGAATCTGCTTCTAAACCTTGCATAATTTGAACGCCTGCGCTCGCACCAATACGTGTCGCACCTGCTTCAACCATTTTATTGAAATCTTCTAAATTACGTACGCCACCTGATGCTTTTACTTCTAGATCAGCACCTACTGTATCTTTCATTAATTTAACGTCTTCTGCAGTCGCACCGCCACCTGCAAAACCTGTTGAAGTTTTAACGAAGTCCGCACCAGCCGCTTTTGTTAATTCACTCGCTTTTACAATTTCGTCATGGTCCAACAATACCGTCTCAATAATCACTTTTACTGTGTGACCTTTCGCAGCTTTAACCACTGCTTCAATGTCTTGTTGTACATCATCAAAACGTCCATCTTTTAATGCGCCGATGTTGATGACCATGTCAATTTCATCTGCACCATTTTGAATTGCATCTTCTGTTTCAAATGCTTTCGTTGCAGTTGTCGACGCACCTAATGGGAATCCTATTACCGTACAAACTAGCACCTCTGAATCAGCTAGTCGCTCTGCTGCATATTTTACATGCGTTGGATTCACACATACAGATTTAAAATTGTATGCTTTCGCTTCATCGATAATTTGATCGATTTGCGTACGTGTTGACTCAGGCTTCAATAAAGTGTGATCTATATATTTCTCAAATTTCATACTTACTACTCCTCGTGTTATATAATCTCTTTATTTAATTTTACTATAAATACGAATATATCTCGCGAATTTATATCTATTTATTTTTCAGATTGTGTCCAACGATTTAAGATGACGAATAAAACTAATCCGACAATACTCATTAAACCTAAAATAATTAAAATAATACCGAAATGTGAACTTAATGCATCATTGCCTGGGAAATTTAATGCTTTAAAATCGATTAGAGCCGCAGCAATCGCAATACCTACAGATACCGCCACATTAATAATTAAATTATAAAAACCAATAGCCACACCTGTCATATTAAGATCTATTGTTTTAATGGCTTCGTTAAGTAAAGGTGCATACATTAAAGCAAAGCTACCTGCAAAGAATATCATAGAAATGACGAAGATTGAAATGTGATTACCTACTGCAAATGCAGGTAAAATCAAGCTCAGTGCGATTAAAATAATTGCTGTGATAATCGCTTGTTTTGAATTCAGATATTCGCCGATTTTACCACTTAGTGCACCAACAATGACTGCTACTATATAACCCGGTACTAATAACAGTGATGTTGTGTCTAGTTGCAGATGATAAATTTGCTCCATTATGAATGGGAACGTAAAAATATAACCCAATTGGATAGCATACATTACAAATACTATAAATAAAAATGAAGCATAACGTTTATTTTGGAAAAATGATTTATTTACTAATGGACGTTGCGCATTTTTAATATATAGCGCAAAAACGATAATCGCAATTAAGGCACCAATCATATATAACCAATTAAAGTTCGTAATAAACAGCATGACTGTTGTAGCAATAGTTGCCACTAGAATTAAGCCAACAAAATCTAAATGAGCTTTATTCGTATTATTTTCTTTTGGTAATAATTTAAATAGGAATGGCAACGTAAATACTACGATTAATGCAATTAAAAACATATTTGTCCAGTGTAAATACGTAGAAATAAATCCACCTGATAATGTACCGATAACTAATGACAAGGAATAACTGCTCGTACTTAAGCCAAGGTAAGTCTTCTGGTCCTCTTTAGAAAGATACTTTGCAACATATATCACATATAATGTCTCTGCAGCGGCTAAACCGGCAGTTTGAATAATACGTCCAACTAAAAGTAATGCGAATTGATGTTGGAAAATGTAACCAATAATTGATCCGATAATGATTAATATCACGCCATAAATAAATAGTGTGCGTATACTAATGGCATCAGATAATGAAGCGTATACTACAGCGCCAATACCAATTACTAAACCGGCTAATGTCGCTTGCCAACTTACTGTCGTTACAGATATGTTTAAGTCATCAGCAATGGCTACAGAAATCAATTTAAATGAGTTGTCTATAACCAAACTGAATACAAATAAGAATAATAAAATAGGTACTGCTTTCTTTATTTTAGAATATTCAACATTCATAATCATCTACACCAATGACAGTGCAATTTCAATCATATCTGTAAATGCACGTTCCCTTTCCTCAGGTGTTGTTGACGTTTCATGAATTAAATGATCGCTCACTGTGAACACACCTAATGCTTCGACACCAGCGTAAATTGCATTCATGTATAATGCAGCTGATTCCATTTCTACACCTAAAATACCCATACGCATCCAACGTTCACTCGCTGTTGTATCCGCGTTATAGAAAATATCACTTGATAACACATTACCTACATGATGACGTACACCTTTGTCACGTGCTGTTTCAACTGCTTTTTCTAATAATTGATAAGAAGCAATTGGCGCAAAATGACCTGGTAATTGATATTGTTGAACGTAATTTGAATCAGTAGAGGCACCTTGTGCAATAATGACATCATATAAATCAATGTTTTCTTGCATCGCGCCACAAGAACCAACGCGAATTAATTTTTTACAACCAAATGTATGAATTAATTCATAAGAGTAAATGCCAATAGATGGCATACCCATACCTGAACCCATGACAGAAACTTTTTTACCTTTATATGTTCCGGTAAAACCAAACATGTTTCGCACTGTATTGAACTGTTCCACATCATCCAAATAAGTTTCTGCAATGAACTTAGCTCTTAACGGATCTCCTGGCAATAGAACCGTTTCTGCAATTTCGACGTCATTCATTGGTTTAATGTGTGGTGTTGATTTCATAAAATATTCCTCCCAATATTTGTATAGTGATTTGTCTATTTGTCTAACCATGTATATAATAATATTTTTTAAAAGCGCTTTCAAGCATTACATTTTGACAATATTAAGAACATTTTACAGTTACAGCTACTAACCTTGTATAAAACTAATTTTCAAAGCCTATCTATATTTAATTTTTATAATTTTTCCAATTCGAGTAAAAATTATTGTATGATGAGAGTGATTAAGTAACTTTATGGAGGTTGTCTACGTGACGCAAACACAACCAAAATTTTTAACGATTTATAATACGTTATATAAAGAAATTCAAATAGGAAAATATCCGAGTGGCCATGCATTACCTACTGAAAAGGAACTTTGTGCGCGCTTTGATGTCAGTCGTATGACTTTGCGCCAAGCTATAAAATTGTTAGCCGAAGATGGCATCGTAGAGAGTACAAGAGGGAAGGGACACTTTGTTATTCCACAAACAAATGCCCAACACGCTTCAAGTATGGATCAATTTAAGCATCCACTTGATCAAATATTGCTAGCTCGCGTATCTATGTCATCAATTAATTATCGTGTTGATTTAGAAAGTGAATATACAAATCATTTGTTTGCAAACCATCCTTCTGCCGTCATTGCAATGGAACGCTATTATCAAAAAAAGGACAATCATTCTAAGCAAGCTGATGCATTTTGCTTTACCTTTATACCGTTAAATGTCATTGACACATTTAAAGTGAATACACAAAACGAAGACGACATGAAGACATTCGTTGAGCAAACGATTTATAGCAATGCATATCAATCAGATTTAAAAATGTCTATTACCAAAGCGCCCCACTTCAAAAATCATAGTCACGTGTTTGATGGTGATACACATTGTTGGCTGATTATTGAAACACTGTACGCACAAACACCTTATCCAATTATGATTAATAAGTGGTATATTCCACAGGAAATATCTGAATTAACACTGACACGTATAAGACAATCGGATTATTAAAAATTATTAAAATATAAGAAATTTTTTGATGACTATTTAGGGAGTTGGTAAGAAATGGAAAAGCTTGTTACAAGCGCAATTTCATTCAGTCAACTACTGCCAATATAACATTAGCGAGCCTAGGACATTGATTTATGTCCTAGGCTCGCTCAGATAATCACACGATTTTTCTATTATTAATCGTATTATGTTTATTTATTTGTTGAACGTCGTCTAAATGCTAAGAATAACCCAGATACTAATAGTAGTGCGGCAATACTTGCAGTAAGAATACTTGATGTCATACTTTCACCAGCAGCTGGTAAAACTTTTTTGTTACTTTGGTTCATTTGATGATTTGATGAATGCATATTTGCTTTTGGACTCATCATTTGATGGTTTGATGATTGCATATGACCTTGTTGTATTTGTGGCTGTTGGTTCATGTGTGTGTTCTGATTCATATGGCCTTGTTGACTCATATGACCTGTTTTATTTTGCACCATTTCACTACCACCATGATTAATACCATTTGCATCTACATTCGTTTGATAAAAATTGCCATCTTTTGTTAAAGGTAACGCATGGCCATTCATATCTCTAACAGCATGTGGTTTAAATACCCCTACATTAGTTGTAATTATCACATTGTATTTATCAGCAATATTTTGCGTCGCATCATACAATTTCATATTATAGTCTTGCATATTACTGTCAGCGCTTAATTGGGGTAAAGCTTTCTCTAATTCAGTATATTGTGCTTGCGTCATTCCTTGTGGTACTACTCCGCCATAAGGACGATGATTTTGTACATTTTGGCTTTGTTTATTCGACACATTCATTGAAGTTGTGTCGGCATGCGCATTTTGAAAAGGCATACTTGAGAATACTAAAGTGCTTGTTACAATTAAAGAACCTACTGTTGCTAATTTTTTCATTGTCTTTTCCCCTTATATTACAATTTGATTACATTTACATTATCATATGATTACAAAAGAAATGCAACAAAATTTTTGAATCATTACAATTTTTTATAAAAATTTCACTTTAGATTCATAATAATTACTTATTTTGTCAATTTATTTAATGACAATATCTTGATTAATTAATAGTGTTGTCTAATGTATATAACATTTAAGTCATCGTTTTAGTCAACAATAATAAGGTATTTCGAGTTTGAAATTTATCTTATTATTTTGCCACTTTTACGTGCTATCCCATTACACAAAACCAAATAAGTAAAGATATTAAGTACAAAAAAGTGGAACACCTTGTAGATGCTCCACCTCAATTATATTAAGTTATATTATTTTGCTGCTTGGTATAATTCATCAACTTTTTTCCAGTTAACAATATTCCAAAATGCAGTCATATAGTCTGGACGTTTATTTTGATATTTCAGATAGTAGGCATGCTCCCAAACATCAAATAGTAAGATTGGTGTTTTGCCTTCTGTTAATGGATTATCTTGGTTTGGCGTTGTCACAATTTCTAATTTGCCATCATTAACAACTAACCAAGTCCAACCTGATCCAAATAATGTTGTTGCTTTATTTGCAAATTCATTTTTAAATTCATCTAAAGTGCCCCACTGCGCTTTGATGTCATCTATTACGCCACCTTTTTCTTCAGAATTAGGTGATAGTATTTCCCAGAATAATGAATGGTTAAAATGACCACCGCCATTATTACGGACTGACATCCTCATCGCTTCCGGTACCTTGTCTAAGTTAGCAATCATATCCGCTAATGATTGATGCTCTAACTCTGTTCCTTCAACTGTTGCGTTTAATTTCGTCACGTACGTATTGTGATGTTTGTCGTGATGAAACTCCATTGTTCTTTGATCTATATATGGTTCCAATGCATCATATGCATATGGTAAATTTGGTAATTTAAATGCCATAAGTATATTCCTCCTTTTATGAATATACTTTTATAATAATTAATTTCGGGTGTGTTTTGCAATAATTATTATTTATTTGTTATATCCAATTATATAAAATTTAAATATTCGAAATCGATATAATATTTAATATTGAATGCAAAAAGGCATTTAACTGCTTTTGTTTCCCGCTTTTAAAGAGAATTAAAAAGACAACTTCCATTTTTCAATAAGAAATTGCCTTTTCTTCTTAATCTTAAATTTCTAAAGTATAGCGTTACCGATACTTAAATTGTTTTATGTCGAAGATGCCTCAATATTTGCCATACGTATTGATTTTTCATAGTCATCATTAATAAAAGATAAACTACTATACCAATCGCAATTAATAGCAGCGTAGCGTACATTGTAGGGGGCAAATAATGATTGACCACACCAAGCACAATAAACATCATAACGGCAGCAATGACACATTGAATCGTACTTACAATATTCAACTTCACATTGATTTTAGTAATATCAATAAATCGCCAAATGAGCAAGAAAAACTCTGTAATTAAACGCGCAATAGCAGCACCGTAAATTCCATAAAAATATATCAAAACAAGACATAATACTAAATTCATTACCGCACCAATAGTAATTGACGCATTATATAACCTTATTTTATTCACTATTAATAAATATTGCCTGCTTATCAACATATTTAAAGGAATGATTAATACAAGTATCGCTAAAATGGTCATCAATGGGACAGTTGATGCGAATTCCTCACCAAAGAACCATAAATAAAATGATGGCATAATTGCAATTAAACCAAAGACCATAGGTATTGTTAATATCAATTGAATATTCATATTATTAGCTAACGTTTTAGTTAAACTATGTGATTGCTGGATAGACATTTTGGTAATACGCGGAATCATTACAAGATCAAATGTATTAATCATTATGATTGCGACCGTTAAAATATTAAATGCGTTAGAAAAGATACCAACTTGTTGGTATGTGCCTACTAAACCAAGAACAACGCAAGAAATACTAGTATATAAGTTGAGCTGTCCATTTGGTAATAAGTATGCTAATGACGAACGAAACAATTGCCAGACGTGTATCCAATTAACCGAAACAAAGCTAATGTATCGTTTTAAGTAGATAAACAAAGGTAATTGGTTTAATACCGTCACAATAGCAATAGTAAATACATACAATGATAAATCTGATTGATCTTTGACAAAGATAACAACTACACTTAATACAATACCAGACGCAACAATATTACTGAGGCTAGGAATTTTAAACTTTTCAGTTCCAGCATAAAACCATGAAATATCGAGTGCTGCACCTATAATATAGATTCCTTGTAGTAGGAAAATAAGATAGTAATCATCTATAAATATAGTAATTACGACCATATACATCGCAAAAACTGTTAACGCTAAAAATAATTTACTGACAAAGATATCCCAAAACTGCTGAGACAATTGCCGTTTGTCGTTAACGGACTTCGCGATAACTCTATTAAAATATAACTGAACGCCAACACTTGCAATCATCAAAAAGTATTGCACGATATTGAAAGAAAATGAAACAATACCCACACCACTGGGACCAAATGCACGTGAAATAATGGGTATTGTAATCAGTGGTGTCATCGTTCTAATCAATTGGTATAGCCCTTGATAAATAATATTTTCTTTTAGTGAATCACTCTTCATTACGATCCCTTTCCATCTTTTCATATTGAACAATAAAGACGATAATTCCTAAAATAAAAGCGACATATCTTGAGTTATTAAATGATACTGTTAAAAAGTAAATCAGCATCGTCAACATTACAACAATTGCTGTTACATTTTTCCCAGAAATGTTAAATCTAAATAATTCAAACAGTAAATAAAGCATAAATATGATAAATAACGCACCGAATAAAATGCCCCATTCCGCAAAAATTTGCAAATATGTATTATGGGCAACAAGTAAAATACCATTAATTTGCGAGCCAATATGTACATAATCCACTAAGCCAACACCAAAACCTAATGTATATTTAATTACTGAAATGGCATTTATCCATACAACACTTCGCTCAGATCCACTATCATTTAATGATGCAAACCCCTCTTCAAAAATAGACGCCATTCGATCTAATGACGGTAAGGCATCAAGGTCGCTTAATTGGAATAAATAGTAGTTGATATTATAAAAAGTAAAACAAAGTAATATCAGCATAATCACTAACATACTCACAACACTTACCGCATTTCTGCTAAATAACTTTTTAATAAAGAAATAAATGGCTAAGACGATTAATATGATAAACGCAGTCTTAGACCCCGTTGTAGTTAAAGACCATAGCAAAATACCACATGCAAGGACCTTGAATATGTAATTATGAATATACTTGTAAGCAAGTACCAATGTAATAATCTGTGTCATCGCGAAATAGTTAGGGTCATTCATTAATCCTTTTGAACGTATTTCATCAAAATATAACAATTTCATTAGTAAAGGGGACTTGTTTAAACCAGCTATAATACAAAATAGACCTATAGTCACACTGCTTATAATATAAGAGGTAACGATCACTTTTTTGCTATTACCTAACTTAAAGATGATCATCCCTAAATAGAAATAAATGACTACAAATGCATATTTAACTGTAGATGCAAGAACTTCCTTAACCGTAATAAATATCAAATCATCAAAAAATAGCAAACAAAGCGTAATAATCATACGATATGTATACAAAATAATGAAAAACTGTAAAAAATGATTTGCCTTTAATAAATGGTTAGCGAAAAACAGTAAATAAACTAATATTAGTAATGTGATAAAGTCAGCTATAGAAACATTCACACCGGCAATAACCGAAGATTGCTGAATAAAAACCGCTAAACCGATAAGTAACAATGTTAGTAATTTACTATTGTGTTGATTTTCCATTATAAACGTCTTCCACTTCTTTAATCATTTTCTCCTCAGTAAAACATTCTAAATAACGTTTTCTAGATTGATTACTCATTTTGATGTAATCACTGTCTATTAAATATTTTTCCAGGACTTTAGCAATAGTTTCGGGTTGGTTGTTCATCATACATATACCATTATCAGCTACTAATTCTGAAATACCGCCAACATGACTGGCTATAACAGGCAAACCTGTAGCCATAGCTTCTATAATGTTAATTGGCAAACCTTCATGCTTACTTATTAAAATAAACGTATCGTATTGTGATAATAAATGACTCGCATTAATGACATTGCCCAAAAATGTGACATCATTTTCTAACCCAGCTTGTACAACTTGTTGCTGACAATCATTTAATGTAGGTCCATCGCCTATAAATGTAAAATGCGCATGATTACTGTTATGTAATTTCAATATCTCTATTGCCGCGATTAGATTTTGTGGCAATTTTGGATAAGCAAATCTTGCAATCATAACAAATTGATGCTTTGTCGGGGCATTAATCTGTAAATCTTGTTTATTAGGCAACATTCCAACTACTTCGCCAATATTGTTATGTGATTGGCTTTTTAGCGTTTGCTTAACAGCGGGAACATCTGCAATACCATTATGTATTGTGGTTAATTTCAATCGATTAAATCGATATTTTAACGCTAACTGTTTATCGAAATCTGAAACACAAATAATGCTATCTGTAATACGTGACATTAATTTTTCGATAACTAGATATAGAAATTTTTTAGCTGGTTTAACACCCTCTGTAAAAGCCCATCCATGCGCAGTAAAAACTACACGTGTGTCTTTCGATTTCGAAATGAACTTCGCAATTCGTCCGACCGTTCCAGCTTTGGAAGAATGTAAATGGATAACATCAGGCTTAATTTTCGAGAATAACTGTGCTAACACTTTGACAGCTAAAATATCTTGTTTAAAGTCAATTGGACCTACTAAATGTTCGATAATAATTACATTAACTCTTGCATCTAGTTGTTCAATCATTGGTCCATGATTGCCTACAATGACATAAACATCATGGTGTACGCAAAAATGGTTGGCGAGTTGAATGAGATGTGTTTGTGCACCACCATTGTCTGCTTTAGTAATACAATATATAATTTTCAACTGTTACAAACCCCTTTAATGCTATACTTTCAATTTCTTAACATGGCTATCTCATCAGATGAATAGTATTTATAGCCATGCAAATCAATGATGGCACATATTTCTTAATGCCATTTGATACTGTCTCAAGGGATTCCTCGTTATACTGTAACAATTGGTCACAATCTTTAAAATATAACTTTTATTTGAACTTATTAAGTAAATTAAGACTACCTTGAGCCTTCCCCTGTAATAACAACCATCAATGTTCTAATTGATATATATAGTTCCATCATTAAACTACCTTTATGTATATATTTCATGTCATATTTCAGTTTTTGTTGCGGTGTTAAGTCATATCCACCTTGAATTTGCGCAAGTCCTGTTAACCCTGGTGTAACAAGACATCTTTGCTCGAAACCTATCACTTCTGAACTAAATAATTCTACAAATTCCGGACGTTCCGGGCGTGGTCCAATAAAACTCATTTCCCCTTTAACAACATTAATTAGTTGTGGTAATTCATCAATGCGTGTTTTACGAATAAACTTCCCGACATTTGTTATACGATCATCATCTTTATCAGCCCATTGCGCACCATTTTTCTCTGCGTTTTTACACATCGAACGTAATTTGTATATTTTAATTAATTTACCCATCTTCCCAACTCTAACCTGACTATAAATAGGGTTTCCTGGCGAATCTATGACGATAGCAATGGCGAATATGAACATAATCGGAAATGTTAAAAATAATAAAACGATACTTAATACTAAGTCAATCGCACGTTTAATTGGGTAATAGCCTTTTCTCACTTCTTCGAGTGCATCTAATTTTCTTTGATAGGCATAACCCTTATTATTATGGACAGCTTCAATGTCATTTTCACGACATTTCCACTTCTTTAGCTGTAACTTCTTCAATATTATCTACCTCAAAATTAAAGTAATCCTTTAAACCTGTTTCTACTGTATATTTAGGAACAAATCCTAATGCCTTTAAGTTAGAAATATCTGCATAAGAATGCTTAATATCTCCTTTTCGTGCTTCTTTAAATTCATGCTCGACTGATTTTCCATATAATTCACCAATAATACGATAAACCTCTAATAAATTAGTAAAAGTGCCTGTACCAATGTTATAACCGTGTCCAATTGCATCTTTGTGTTCCATAATTAAGCGTACAGATTGAACAACATCATATACATATACAAAATCTCTAGTTTGCAGTCCGTCACCAAAAAATGTAAATGGCTTGTTATGCTCAAATGAATCGAACATCTTTGAAATCACACCTGAATATTGTGACTTAGGATCCTGTCTTGGCCCAAATACATTAAAAAATTTAACAACCGCTGTTGGTATGTTATATAACGAACAATAATTTAATGTCGTCCGTTCGCCGTAATATTTATCTATTGCATATGGTGATAATGGTAAGATTAATGATTGATCACTTTTAGGCAAATCAGGAAGATCACCATAAACAGCTGCTGACGAAGCAAAGATAAAACGTTTTATATGACTATTATATTTTTTAATGATTTCTAACAATCTTAATGTTGCTACGACGTTTATTTCTTGAGATAAGATAGGTTTCTCAACCGACTCAGCAACACTAACTAATGCTGCTAAATGAATAACATAATCAAATTGATATGTCTTCATGATTTGTTCAACTGCATCATATTCACGAATATCTAATTCAAACACATGATCGTCAGCCAAACTTTTAATATTTTCTCGTTTACCTGTTCTATAGTTATCTAGAACATAAACATCATAATCTTGTTGTAAATCATCTACTAAATGCGACCCAATAAAACCAGCCCCACCAGTTATCAAAACTCTTTCCAAATCTTCCACCTCATTTATACATTAAAAATATATCATAAAAACATAAAGTATTGTAAGCTTTTTATCTATATTTTTTATTTATAAAAATAAAATGAGATAACTTTGTGAATTTTTATTGAGATAAATTAGATAGTGGTGTTTTTGTGATGTTTTATAATATCTTGGGTGTGTTAATACTAATAATGCTTTCAACTGATGCATTAGACTGTGACATCATAACTCACTTAAGAACTTCGCTTATTAATTTTCTACCAATACACTCCCTTCTAAGTGCACTAAAAAATCCTTACTGCTAAGTGATTAAACTTAACAATAAGGATTTATTTATCATTAGTGGATGATTATTAACGGAATCTCATACCACCATCTACAATAATTGTTTGTCCAGTAATGTAATCAGAGTCTTTACCAGCTAAGAAGCTCACTACATTTGAAACATCTTCTGGTTGAGAAACTCTGCCCAAAGCAATCTGACTTGTAAATTGTTCCCAGCCCCATGCTTCAGGTTTACCTGCTTCTTCGGCTGTTGCCACTGCGATACTTTCCATCATTGGTGTTTGAACGATACCAGGTGCGAATGCATTCACAGTAATACCTTCAGACGCTAAATCTTGTGCGGCTACTTGTGTTAAACCTCGCACTGCGAATTTTGTACTGCAATATAAAGACAAGCCTGGGTTACCCTCAACGCCTGCTTGAGATGTTGCATTGATAATTTTACCACCATGATTGAATTTTTTAAATTGTTCATGTGCGGCTTGAATACCCCATAGCACACCTGCAACGTTCACGCCATATACTGTTTTAAACTGTTCTTCAGTAATTGTATCGATTGGTGTTGTTGGTCCAAGGCCGGCATTGTTAACCATGACATGGAAATCGCCAAATTGAGCTGCAGTTTGTCTTACTGCATTAAATACATCATCACGATTTGATACATCTGCTTTGATAGCAATAGCTTTTGTACCATCACTTGATAATTTAAGTGCAGCTGCTTTTGCCCCTTCTTCATTGAAATCAACAACTGCTACTTTGAAACCATCTTCCACTAAACGTTCTGCAATTTTAAAACCAATCCCTTGTGCTCCGCCAGTTACTAACGCTACTTTGTTGTTTGTCATAAAGATCACTCCTCAAATTACTTTCCTTTAATTACATTTTACTCCTCTTCATTTGAATAGTACAACAAAGATAACTCCATTTAACAAAATATTCAGATATTTAAGGTATAGTTAAACGCACTACCATTAGTGATTGGCAATGCGTTTAAATGTCATTTTAAAAGTGCTTATGTTGAATATTATTTTTTAAGTCTCTCGATTAGTTTGTCATCAATCTTTTTTCGAGTCATGGTCTTTTGATTCAATCGGCGGTTCCGTGTTATCACTGTCAACTTTAGTTGTAGCTTCATCTTTATGTATTTCTTCGTTAAATACTTCAAGGTTTTTAGTCGTGGGATTTTTAACCTCAGGATGTTCCATCATGTCTTGACTATCAAGTTCCTTTTTACCCGTGTCTTTATGTGATGCTTGATTTGCGTTCCCTTTACTTTTTTGAATAGTGGTAGTATCTGCTGCAGCTACTAATTTTTTTCTACCTAAAATAGATATGGCTGAAACAAACCAGAGTATTGCAGATACAAAGTTGCATAATACTAAAGCGATAATAGCCAATACAATTAATATGACACCTTTTGAAATCCTTTCTTTAAATAAGTCAGATGCCAATACGATGACAGGTACGATTGAAAGTATAATTACAAATATAGAAATTATTGCCGATATAACTATTGTTACTATTAAATAATCAACTTTGCTACCTGATAATAAATAGAAAAGGCCGAAAATTAGTCCATAGCAAATTACAAACCCACATAAAGTTATAGCCATGAGTACTATATAAGCTATTTGAAAATATAAACCTATCTTTATGAATGATTTTTCTACATTTTTTTCCATGTCTATTCCCCATTTATTTAATATTTATACTTTACCTTAATATACCTTATTTTATTTAATTTTTATATGCAAAATACAAAAATGGAGAACTTCAATATTTATAAAATATCAAAAGTTCTCCACACTATATTGTTTTATTATATTTTCGCTATCAATACGCTAAATCATCATATTTCCCTCAACATCACAGTAAAACTATTGCTCCACCAAGTATACTTTTTCAGTATAGCATCTCATATTGGCAAACTTATCTGCTAAAAACTGCTTCCAATTGCGCAGTTGTTCAACATCATCATCTTGTTTAAGTAATGCCAGTGGTACTTGAAGATTAAGACATCGTCCTGAAATATTAAAGCGTGTCACACCTGCTGGCACAGTTTCCCCTTTATGAACAACCGCTTCAATTTCCTTATAACTCAATGGCTGATACTTCATGAGTACATCTTGTTGAGAAAGACAAGGATATGTACCTTGTGCAATTCTCTCTACAGAACAACAACCACTATAACTTGCGACAACCTTTTCCCATACTTGAAAATGTGCTTCGCCTAAATCTTTTGTATACAAATATTGTTCTGTATCACCATGACACATCGTAATAAATGGCGCTTCTTGTCTTGTCTCAGTAGTCCATGGCAAGCGATGTTCTTGTTGTAACGTTTCCCACCACACACCAAATGGAACTTTATGTTGCCATGTACTAATTGAATATTGTGTTTCATGGATTTCTTGCACTGGAACTTTCTTACATCCTAACGCTTTCAAACTTGTATACCGATGCACACCATCTATAACCATATATCTACCATGTTGCATCGCTGTCACTAAAATAGGATGACGTATAAAATCATCTGCTTCAATACTACTTTTCGTCTTTTCCAATCTTAAAGGTTCGAATGTTTCGTGAAGATCAATCTTATCTACTGGTACCAATTTTAAATGTTCATGAATATGATTCAATAGTTATTCATCCTCCTTTGTTTGCGTTAAATAAATAAATTCAGGATGTGGATGGCTTAAGAAATCGTGATGTGAAATAGACCATCCGTATGCACCTGCATATTTGAAAACAATAACGTCGCCTGTACTGATTGCGTCTATCTGTACTTCTCTAGCAAAGACATCTTTCGGTGTACATAATTGACCGACTAACGTTGTGTCCTGTCTCGAAATTGAAACTTTTTCAAATGAATATGGATTGTCCTTATAGCGATAAATTTCAAAAGGATGGTTATGCTGCCAAGATACCGGCAGTCTAAATTGTTGCGTACCTCCTCTTAAAATGGCATACCAAGCACCATGCACTTTCTTAATATCTAGCACTTCTGTCACATAGTAACCAATATGTGCCACAATAAAGCGCCCACATTCAAAGTTCAATGTCACATCTTCCATTTCTTGCTCAACGATAAGTGTTTTAAAATTTTCTACAAAATTATCCCACTCAAATTGGCTAGTTAAATCTGCATAGTTAACCCCTATACCACCACCAAGATTGATATGTTTGAGTGGAAATCGATGTTTTTCAGACCATGATTTTGCTTTTTTAAAATAAAGTTTCACTACATCGACGTGTAAATTCGAGTCTAAATTGTTAGAAATAGAATGAAAATGAAAGCCATCTAGATGAATATTTGGCATTGCTAGCGCAGCTTCAATGACATCATCAACTTCGTCTTCAGAAATACCAAATTGTGTTGGGCGTCCTGCCATATGCAACGTTGCATTGGGAAATGGTCCTGCTAAATTAACACGCAATAAAATGTGTTGTGTCTTATCTTCATCTTCTAAGATGGCATTTAGCCGTTGTAATTCATGCATACTTTCAACATGAATACGCTGAACACCTTCACTTACTGCATATCTTAGTTCCTCGTCTGTCTTACCAGGGCCACCAAAAATAATATGATTTGCTGGTTTAAAAGCAAGACCTTTTGCTATTTCACCTTGAGATGCAACTTCGAATCCTTCAACATACTGACTAATTGTATCTAGGATTGTTCGTTCACTATTTGCTTTCATTGCATAGTACATTTGACAATTACTCGGCAATGATGATGTAATATGTTGCAAATGATGTTCCAGTCCGACTAAATCATAGATATAATGACAAACTGGATGAGATTGTGCTTTTAATTGTTCAATAACAGGTTGAACTATACGCATTAGCCTTCATCCCCTTTCTGTTTAGACGTCGCTAGAGATGCACTTAAATGGCGATATATTTTTCCGCGATCATCACCTAAAATAAATGTTTGTACACCTTGTGCCTGCCATTTTGCAATATCTTCATCTTCACGTGGTAATGCACAAAAATGTTTACCATGTGCATTCACAACTTCAAAAATATGTTGAACATGTGATGTTACTTGATCATCACGCGTTTGCCATGGTATGCCAAGTGACTGGGATAAATCTGCGGCACCTTCGACTATCATGTCTAAACCTTCGACTTGTGCTATATCGTCAATGGCCATAACCCCTTCAACATCTTCTATCATGGCAATCACCATAATATGCTCATTAGCCATCTCCATTGCATCAAGTAATGGTGTACGTCCAAATCTTGCCATGCGACCACCATTCAAACTTCTTAATCCTTGCGGGTAATAACGACTTAATTTCACAATATGCTCAACTGTCTCACGATCTTTAACGTGTGGCACAATAATACCTCTCGCACCCATATCCAACACTTTAATGATATCTCTATCTATCACTGCAGTGACACGTACAATTGGTATAATATGCGCTGCTTCAGCTGCACGAATTAAATGCGCTAGTGTCTCATCATTAATCGCCACGTGTTCTGTATCAATCACAACAAAGTCATACCCGCTTGCTGCGATAACCTCGATCATCAATGGGTCCGGTATAGAATTAAAAATGCCATAAACTGAATCACCATTGTTTAATCTATGTTTCAGAGATAGTTGTTGCATCAGTAATACCTCCTACACCTAATGGATTTGTAACATGATGAATTCTTAACTCTGAGTCACTTAATAATCGACGTGTCGTTAACTTTTCAACTTGAATCGTAGGTTCAAACAAATCGAAATGTTGATAGTTATTCAACTCTGGAAATGCTTCTTGATACGCCTCGATGATGCCTTTAACCCATTGCCATTGTCGCTGCTCATCGATACCATATTGCTTTTCAATAAATAAGATGATTTCGGCGATATTAATAAAGAAAAATGCATCATGTAAAAAGTCGCGTACTAAACGTTCGTCATCTGTTTCAATAAATGAATTACTATTCACTTTTTTATGTGCTTCTGGCATTGGCTTTAATGTCAGGTGTGAAGCAGCTTCACTTAAATGCTCACGCTTAAAACGAACACCATCATGGAAATCTTTTAAGGCAATACGTGTAGGCCAACCATTTTCATGAATGAGCATCATATTTTGTGCATGCGATTCAAAGGCAATACCGTGATAATAAAGCATATGAATCATTGGACGAATCGCTACAGCTAAAAATTGCTTTGTCCAAGCTTCAGAACCATATTGTTTAATCCACTTTTCAATGAATGGTACACCATCCTTATCACTTGCATAAAGTGCATTAAATGGTATCGCATCCTCTTCATCGATTAACATATGATATATATTTTCACGCCATATAACACCTAACGCACCATAAACTTGAGTTTGTTTATAAGGCGAAAGTTGTGTATTTAAATAAGACTGTCCTAAGACTTCCCCTAGAAAAACTGTCTTTAATTCATCTTTTAAATACGTATCTTGTTGCTGTATCTGCTTTAACCAATCCGTAATTTGCGCTGCATTTTCAATTGTATGAGGCGCCAACACTCGTTTCGTTGAAGTGTTCGTTATACTTATTGGTACCTTTAAATAATATTTTGTCGTGTCTATTGGCGACATCGTACGAATCGATTGTTGAGGGTGATATAGCTCATCACTTTCCCCTAACCATAGTACTGTGCTATTAAGCCTTTCTTCAGCCAAATCAACTTGGATGACATGTTCAAACTGCCATGGGTGTACAGGTATCATCTCAACATCATTTACATGTTTGCCAGACGCTTCAATTTGCTGTACAAAATGTTCATAAGTCTTATCGCCAACTTGTTGACGTAACATTTCGTTAACTACAACATTTCTTGATACCGTCGTTTCTACTTTACCTTTGTCGATAGCTAACCACAGCAGTTTAATGTTTGGTACAAAATCAGGACCAAATTTCAAATTATCACTCAACGTAAATCCTAAACGTGATTTGTAACTTGGATGATACTGATGCCCTTCCATCGCATAAAATTCATAGTCGTTAAATGTCTCAGGTGTTGCTGGTGGGTTTGATTCTCGATACTGCATACTTTGTGTATCTTTTAATTCTGTCTGTAATAACTCAACAATAAATTGTTCTAGCTTTTCATCATTTTTAGGAAATGTAAATACAGCCTCTCTCAATAATTGTGTATAGTCTGTTGTTGTATCTGCCTCATCTCCTACGACACGCTCAATTGGTGATGTGATACGTATACGATCAAAGCTATGTGTCTTTTCAGCAGTAAAACGATACTCTGAATCATGTCCTTCTATTGTAAAATGACCGACACCGTCTTGATATGACGCTTTATACACAACAATATTCTCATAAATAAGTGATGATACCAGTTGGTGCATCACTCTAGTCTTTACACGATTAAGAATTGTTTGATTCACAATACGATACCTCCTTGTTATGACAAATTGGATTTGGTATATGTGTATAAATAGGGTTTGCACCACAATCATTCAATTTACTCATCAAATTCGCTTTAGCCGCAATGGTCGGCGTTTGATATAAATCTTCTACACAGTCAACAAATACTGCGTTATTCGCGTATTCTTTTTTCCATGTCATAAGACGATGCGCTACAATTTGCCATAACACAACTTCATTTCTAGTCGCTTTACCAATAGTTGATACTAAATGTCCTAAGTGATTTACTACAACGTAATATTTAAGACGATGCCATGCTTCATCATGTGCATATACAACAGGGCTTGATGCTGCCACAACATTTGGCACAAGCTGTTTTTCAGTAGCAATCGTTCTAGATAGACAAATGCCTTCTAAATCTCTGACATAGCACACGTCGGGTATGCCATCTTTTAATTCAATTAATGTATTTTGTACATGTGCTTCTAGACTAATGCCTGTGTTACTAAACAGCTTTAATATCGGCAATAATGTACGATCCAAATAACATTCAAGCCATGCTTCTGGTGCTAAACCACTTTGCTCAATCACTTGTGATAACTTAGAGGTCGGTGAATCAGGCATCGTTTCAAATAATGACGCCAATACATGAATATCTTTATCAGCATGGTAATTCGGTATCCCTTCACGAACAATCATGGCACTATTTGTTAATAAATCCATTTCAGGTTCAACTGTTTGCCCTAACGGATTCGGTAACAATGCACGATATCCTTCTTCAAACATCAATTTAAAATGGGGTGTTTCAACCTCATCTTTGACTGATGCAATAACTTGCGCGGCATCGATTGTCCGTTCAATCTGTTCAAGATCATTCGTACGTATAAAATTAGTAATTTTAACGTGTATCGGTAATTTTAAATAAATGTTTAATGCTTTTGAAAATACAGTTCTAACCGAAGACGTCGGGTACACTGAATCACCGGAAATGCCAAGGTCTTTTATTAAACCTTGTTCACTATATTGCATATACTGTGGATGCTGTCGCAACACATTGATTTGATAAGGATGTATTGGTAATAAAATAAAATCTTTGGGTATCTCTGATATGTTTATATCTGCTAATTGATACAACACTTTCTCAACCTGATCTTCTTTACCTTCTACATAGCGCGTGAGCAGAACATTTTGATGTACAGCTAAATAATGCAATTGGAATGATGTATGACATTCGGGTGCATATTTCTCTAAATCTGCTTCTGAAAACCCACTTGCACTCTTAGGAGTCGGATGAAATGGATGACCTAAGTATAAAGATTGTTCTGAAACGATATAGCGATCCTCTGCGTAGTCTATTGTGTTACTTTGCAAATAACGCGCCGTGCGATGAATGCTATTATCGATGTCAGACATAATTTGCGCCATATGTTGTTGCACTGCCGTTTGATTATCTGCACTTTGAGCCATATGTTGCAAAATACGCGCAATTGCTTCTTTATAAGTTGTTATTTTTTTACTTTTTCCATCGATAAGCCATACCTCTGGATGATACATATGATGCCCCATCGCAGACCAATAGCGAAATTCACCCGTTAAAGTTTCGAGCTCTGATAATTGTATAGACCATTGATGATTTTGAGGTGGTACTTGATATAAATTTTCTTCTCTAAAATATTCATTTAAAATGCGTTCGATAGCCGCATACGCTGCATGTTGTATTAATTCTTTATTTTGCACTTTTTTGTTTCAACTCCCATAATTTCATTAATGTGTGATCGTTGATTTGATTAGTGATGGTTGAACAAATTAAAAATAAACTACTTACTGCAAATACTACGCCCATAACGATAAACGTAGTAGCTGGTGTAGTATAACTTGTAATGGCAGCGCCACTAAGACTGCCAATAATTTGACCAACAACTAACATACTGTTCGTCGTTCCAACAAATGTGCCTTTAAGTTGTTGATGACACGCATTCACGACAACAAACATGACACTTTGAATCAATGCACTATATGTTAATCCTTGAAGTATTCTTGCAGCCATTAAAAACTCTATATTCGTCGCTAAACCTTGCAGTATCGCACTACAACCACATGCAATCGTGGCAAATATATATACTGATTTAACATATGATTTATCATTAAAGCGTCCCCATAAAGGCGCGCTTAATATCGAAGCCGTCCAAAATGCGGACTGTAAAAATCCAATCACACTACGGTCATCTATCGCTGTATGATTCACTGATGAAGCAAGTGGTGATAATGCAGTTAGCATGCCATACATAGCAAAGTTTGCTAAAACGCCAACGATAATAAATCGACATGTTTGTTGTGTGCATAATAGACATTGAAATGAACGGCGAATACCTTTATTAATATTTGGTGTTTGTGATTTTGGCATATGTGTCGTTTCAATCAATTTTAATGCACCGAAAATACAGACAATAAAAGTAATAACGGCAATACTCATCAGTAACGCACTAAAACCTAATATCGAAGCTGTAACACCGCCAATTAATGGCCCCACAAGAGACCCTGCGCTGACTGAACTTTGCAGTCTTCCTAATACCTTTCCACGATCTTCAGCTGGCGCCTCTGCACTCGCAAACGCACTTGATGCATCAACAACACCACCAAATAGTCCCTGCAATAACCTCACAAGTACAAACTGTAATGGTGTCGTACACAATGCCATTAAAAATAAGCATACCGCCAAACCAAGTAACGCTCTTAACACCATCCATTTTCGGCTGATCTTATCACCTAGCTTCCCCCATATCGGCGAAGCTATCATCGTCGTTACAGCTGGAGCAGCAATCGCTATACCACTCCACAACTGTATTTCTACGACTGATAGATTTTGTAGTGATGCCATATAAATTGGCAATAATGGCACAAGTACTGTCAGTCCAGCAATCGCTATAAACTGACTGAGCCATAAAATGCGAAAGTTACTGCGCCATATAGACTGATTAATCATATGTCACCATTGGATTTGGTACGGTAGTTAAACCTGAAGGCATACTACCTCCACCACTATCACGTTGATATAGCAATGGTAATAAAATTTGTTTAAATGGCCACGTCTGTTTATCAAATAAAATGTGTCTGACAGCTAGCTGATCAGTTGTAACCCATGAAATAGTTGCCACTTCATTTTTTAAAATTTGTTTTAACAACGACATAAGTTCATGCTCACTTACACCAAATAAATCTTGAATTGCATCAATAATGGCATATAGATTTACCGATACAGCTAATGTTTGAAAATAAGCAAAGAATGTTTCCAAATCTTCATTAATTAGCGTATTAGGTGTATCTTCTCTGACGACATACTTCGGCAATGAAAGCTGATGTGCTGTTAGCCATGGTTTATAAATTCTGACAGTATCATGATCACGTAACACGCATTTTTGTACACGTCCATCTTCAAATGACAACAATATATTTTGACCATGCAACTCTGGTAATGCGCCGTATTGCATAAATGATAGTGTTACCTTTAAAAAGACTTGCGCGATATCTTCAAATAACGTCATGACATCATTTTTAGAAATATTATCTTTTCCACAAATCATTTGATATAAAGTGCGATCATTTGCCGCGAGTGCTGCCATTGACACTAGCTGTTGCGTATCATTTTTGGCTAGCACTTCGGGATATTTTCTTAGCTGAACAGTTAGATGACCTAATTGATCTTTGAAAATATCATTATCTTGACCCATATATGACCACCAAGCTGTTTCATCACAAACCATGACATACTTAGCTAGTGCTTCATCTTTTTCTATAAGCTGACGTAATAATTGTTCTGCTTGTTCTCCGTTTTTCATGTAACGCGTAGGCGTTAGCCTTAATGCCCCTAATGACTGCATTGCAAATGGTACTTTGACATGGTTATACGGTGCGCCAATATCAATTAATGAACGCATACTTGAAGACGACAGATAATCTCCAAATTTTAACGGTAATAGTACAACCAACTTTTCACTAATCTCTTTCGCAAAGACGTTCGGCAAAATATGCTGATATTGCCAAGGATGTACCGGAAATAGTACATAGTCATCTATTGATAACCCTTGATCATTTAACATGTCTGTCGCTTGTTCTTTTATAGGTGCTGTCAAATTTTCTAATTCATCGATATTTGCAGTATCGCCATGAATCATATGTGTCTTTTTAACTGCTGCAACCATTAAAGGAAATGATTGATTTAATTCAGCTTGATACACTTGATAATCCGCTTCTCTTAATCCTCTTTTTTCTTTAGCTAATGGATGAAATGGACGATCTTTTAAACTTGCAAACTGCTCTGACATCACAAAAGGATGTGACGCTAAATCTAATTCTGATAATTGTTTAGCAAGCTGTGTGGCAGCAGTAGTCAGTCCTTCTTCAACTCGAGCCACTTCCCATTCATGACTTAAATCACAATTCATATTAGCAATTGTTTGCCAAAATTCAGCTGCTGTTAAAGGTTGCTTAGACGCCCTTCCCTCTATCGTAATTGGTTGTGAGCTTTCATAACGAAACATATTTAAAGCACTAAAATAAACAGGTATCTTTATTTGTTGTGTTTCACGTTCGTATATCAAAAGCGTTTGTCCATTTTCTTTAGTAATATCACTATTCGATACAATACCGGCTATATCTTCAAATAATAATGCATCAACTAAATCTCTTAATATTATCGTTTGTGCTGTATTGACTGCTGTATGATTCTGCAATGTTCAGACACCTCGCATTCTTAATATAGGTTCAATGTTGTCCCAATATTTTGTTGTTGTGCCTGTTGATAAATAAAGTAAGCACTTGAAATATCTTCGATAGCCATACCCATCGGATTAAGTAATATGATTTCATCATCGTCTTCACGTCCTGGTATGTCACCTGTCACAAGTTGTCCTAGTTCAGCATGAAGTGCTTCTTTGCTGAATTTACCTTCTAACACCAATTGGTTAATAGTTTTCTTTTCTCGATTACATTGTGACCAGTCGTCTACTACGACTTTGTCAGCTTTAATAAAGACTTCTTTATGCACATCCATGATAGAAATGTTGCTAATAAATGCACCCTTTTGTAACCAATCATATTCAATGTATGGTTGATCCGTTACGGTACATGTAATGACTACTTCACCATTTGATACTGCTTCTTTAGCATTTTCTGTCGCAATAAAATTAATTTCCGGACGCTGTTGTTGCCATCTATCAACAAAGCGTGCACATGCTTCAGAGAATTGATCGTAAACAAACACGCGTTCAATATGATCGAATTGCTCTAACATACTTTGTAATTGCTTGTCTCCGATTAGCCCGCATCCAATGATTGTTAAGTCTTTAAATCCTTTTTTAGCCAAATGCTTAGCTGCAATCACTGAAACTGCTGCAGTACGCATACTACTAATTAAACTTGCTTCCATAACTGCAATTGGATAATTCGTTTCTGGATCATTCAAAATAATGACACCACTTGCACGCTCCATATTACGTTTCGATGGATTGTCGTGCTTACTACCTATCCACTTAATACCTGAAATTGCGTGTTCACCACCGATATGACTTGGCATTGCAATTATTCGATCTGCGATGTGTCCATTTTCAGGATCCTGTCTTAAATACGGCTTAAGCGGTTGTACAAAATCATTGTGCGCATGGGCTGTTAATGCTTCTGTTAATGCGTCCACATAAACTTGTGAATGATTACCTCCCGCTTGTTCAATATCTGATCTATTTAAATACAACATCTCTCTATTCATTCTGATTTAACTCCTTGTCTTGATTTCATTTTTTCTAACCATGTATCTGAATAAACTAAATCTAAGTAACGATCGCCTCGATCTGGTAAAATCGTGACAATTGTTGCACCTTCTTCAATTGACGTTATCAACTGCTCAATCGCTGCAATAATCGAACCTGTTGAACCTCCGGCAAATATGCCTTCATAATCAATCAGTTTTCGACAGCCCAAAGCAGATTGATAATCATCTACATGGATCACTTGATTAATTTCTGATCTATTCAATATTTCGGGTACACGACTAGCACCGATACCAGGTAATTCTCTATTAATAGGTTTGTCACCAAAAATGACTGACCCTTTCGCATCAACAGCAACAATTTGTGCGTTTGGATGCACTTCTTTTATTTTTCTACTCATACCCATAATGCTACCTGTCGTGCTGACTGGCGCGACAAAATAATCTATAGGTTGCTTAATTGTTTCAACAATCTCTGTGCCTGCACCATGATAATGGGATTGCCAATTTAACTCATTCGCATATTGATTAATCCAATATGCATCGTCAATAGTGGCTAACAGTTCTTGCACCTTTGCAATACGAGTCATTAAATAACCCCCATGTGCATCAGGTTCTTCAACCATTTCTACATTGGCACCATAACTTTTAATAATTTTCAAATTTGTTGGTGATATTTTAGGATCAACAACACACGTGAGTTTTAATCCCTTGATTTTAGCTATCATTGCCAACGCAATGCCTAAATTACCAGAAGTACTTTCAATTAAATGTGTATTCTCAGTGATTAAACCATGTTTAATACCATGTTCAATGATGTACTTGGCAGGTCGATCTTTCATGCTGCCTCCAGGATTCATATACTCTAACTTTGCAAACACTTCATGTTTCGGAAATAGTTGATGAAGTTGAACCATAGGTGTTTGCCCTACAGAATCTAACAATGAATCGTGACATGCTTGACTTTTTTCAATCAAAAGCGCTTCCTCCTCAAATTTAAAATTCTATAATATTGTGTGTTACCTAATTGATAATGATTCTCACTATCAAGTAATTAGGATTATATTTTTTATGCATTTATATGTCAAATAATTATAAGTTGCATGTAAATCATAAATATTTTATTGACTTAGGAAAAAATTTAATTCATACTAAATCGTGATAATGATTCTCATTGTCATACATCACGAAGGAGGCTAATTAGTCAATGAATAAAGTAATTAAAATGCTTGTTGTTACGCTTGCTTTCCTACTTGTTTTAGCAGGATGTAGTGGGAATTCAAATAAACAATCATCTGATAACAAAGATAAGGAAACAACTTCAATTAAACATGCAATGGGTACAACTGAAATTAAAGGGAAACCAAAGCGTGTTGTTACGCTATATCAAGGTGCCACTGACGTCGCTGTATCTTTAGGTGTTAAACCTGTAGGTGCTGTAGAATCATGGACACAAAAACCGAAATTCGAATACATAAAAAATGATTTAAAAGATACTAAGATTGTAGGTCAAGAACCTGCACCTAACTTAGAGGAAATCTCTAAATTAAAACCGGACTTAATTGTCGCGTCAAAAGTTAGAAATGAAAAAGTTTACGATCAATTATCTAAAATCGCACCAACAGTTTCTACTGATACAGTTTTCAAATTCAAAGATACAACTAAGTTAATGGGGAAAGCTTTAGGGAAAGAAAAAGAAGCTGAAGATTTACTTAAAAAGTACGATGATAAAGTAGCTGCATTCCAAAAAGATGCAAAAGCAAAGTATAAAGATGCATGGCCATTGAAAGCTTCAGTTGTTAACTTCCGTGCTGATCATACAAGAATTTATGCTGGTGGATATGCTGGTGAAATCTTAAATGATTTAGGATTCAAACGTAATAAAGACTTACAAAAACAAGTTGATAATGGTAAAGATATTATCCAACTTACATCTAAAGAAAGCATTCCATTAATGAACGCTGATCATATTTTTGTAGTAAAATCAGATCCAAATGCGAAAGATGCTGCATTAGTTAAAAAGACTGAAAGCGAATGGACTTCAAGTAAAGAGTGGAAAAATTTAGACGCAGTTAAAAACAACCAAGTATCTGATGATTTAGATGAAATCACTTGGAACTTAGCTGGCGGATATAAATCTTCATTAAAACTTATTGACGATTTATATGAAAAGTTAAATATTGAAAAACAATCAAAATAATTAAGGAGTTTTACGATGCTACTTAAACCAAAATACCAAATCGTTATTGCTGGTTTATGTCTTGCAATAGTAGCTATCTTAAGTTTAATGATTGGAAATACGCTTGTGTCACCAGGTACGGTGATACAGGCGTTATTCAACTTTGATAGTGAAAACGATTTACATGATGTTGTCACTGGTGCACGGGCGTCGAGAACAATCATTGCGTTATTGACTGGTGCTGCCCTTGCTGTCTCAGGTTTGTTGATGCAAGCACTTACACGAAACCCAATAGCCTCACCAGGGCTTTTCGGTGTCAATGCAGGCGCAGTATTTTTTGTCATTTTTAGTATTACATTTATCCAAATTCAATCTTTTAAAATGATTGTAGTTATTGCATTTTTGGGGGCTATTGTTGTTACTGTATTAGTTGTTGCACTAGGTATGTTTAGACAAACACTATTCTCACCTCACCGTGTCATTTTGGCAGGTGCTGCGATTGCGATGCTATTTACAGCCTTTACTCAAGGCATACTTATTATGAACGAAACAGACTTACAAGGCCTATTATTTTGGTTAAGTGGCTCCGTTTCATTACGTAATATTTGGGATATCCCATGGATTATTCCGCTTGTATTGATACTTATTTTAATTGCATTTAGCATGGCTGCACACATCAACATCTTGATGACAAGTGACGACATTGCAACCGGCCTCGGTCAAAACATAAAATTAATCAAATGGATGATTATTATGCTCATCAGTATGTTAGCCGGTATTTCGGTAGCCGTAGCTGGATCAATCGTCTTTGTGGGTCTTATCGTACCGAATATTAGCAAACGATTATTACCACCAAACTATAAGTATTTAATTCCTTTTACTGCATTAGCTGGAGCAATCCTAATGATCATTTCAGACATTGTTGCTCGTATAATAATTAAGCCACTAGAGTTGCCTATCGGTGTCGTTACCGCTGTCATTGGCGCTATTGTCTTAATCTATATTATGAAGAAAGGACGTCAACGCTTATGACCGAAAAGATTAATAAAAAAGACAATTACCATCTCATCTTCGCGTTAATCTTTTTAGCCATCGTTTCAGTGGTAAGTATGATGATTGGTTCAAGCTTTATACCATTACAACGCGTACTGATGTACTTTATAAATCCAAATGACAGTATGGATCAATTCACTTTAGAAGTATTACGCTTACCTCGCATTACACTTGCGATTTTAGCAGGTGCCGCACTAGGAATGAGTGGTTTAATGTTGCAAAATGTATTAAAAAATCCAATTGCCTCACCTGATATTATCGGTATCACAGGTGGTGCTAGCTTAAGTGCTGTTGTCTTTATTGCATTTTTCAGCCATTTAACAATACATTTACTTCCACTATTTGCAGTATTAGGTGGCGCAGTTGCAATGATGATACTATTAGTGTTTCAAACGAAAGGACAAATACGCCCGACAACACTCATAATCATCGGTATTTCGATGCAAACGTTGTTTATTGCGCTTGTCCAAGGATTACTCATTACAACGAAGCAATTATCTGCTGCCAAAGCTTATACATGGCTAGTCGGAAGTCTTTACGGTGCTACGTTTAAAGATACAATCATTTTGGGTATGGTTATTTTAGCTGTTGTGCCGTTGTTATTTCTTGTTATACCAAAAATGAAAATATCTATACTTGATGACCCTGTAGCGATTGGCTTAGGCTTACATGTACAACGTATGAAACTAATCCAATTAATCACTTCTACTATACTCGTATCTATGGCAATCAGTTTAGTAGGTAACATTGGGTTTGTCGGTTTAATCGCACCACATATCGCGAAAACAATCGTTCGCGGAAGTTATGCTAAAAAGTTACTAATGTCAGCAATGATTGGTGCCATATCAATTGTTATTGCAGACTTAATTGGGCGTACCTTATTCTTGCCTAAAGAAGTGCCAGCAGGTGTATTTATTGCTGCTTTTGGTGCCCCATTCTTCATATACTTATTATTAACCGTGAAAAAGTTATAACGATATTATTAAAACAAAATGACCTCACAACAACGTTAGCAAAATGTTTAAGCTAACTAACAGTTGCGAGGTTTTTTTATACATATAGTTGTCGTTATTGTTAACAAGCGTCGACTTTCTTAATTACATATTAATACTTTATAAACAAATAACACTGACTCATATTCTATAATATCAATCAATATTCTTCGATTTTTCAAATATCGATAACTATTTCTTATTTAAATATAGTGTTTGATAATGTCATTTATTCAAAAACACAAATTTTAATAAAAATATCATATTATTTTTAATTGTAAATTATGGATTATTTTTCTTATTATATTGTGTTATATTAAAATAAAGTGCATATACAAGGAGATAAAACAATGAAATATAATAACCATGACAAAATTAGAGATTTTATAATCATTGAAGCATATATGTTTCGTTTTAAGAAAAAAGTCAAGCCTGAAGTCGATATGACTATAAAAGAATTTATATTACTGACTTATTTATTTCATCAGCAAGAAAACACACTTCCATTTAAGAAGATTGTTTCAGATTTATGTTATAAACAATCGGATTTAGTACAGCATATAAAAGTACTTGTGAAACATTCATATATTAGTAAAGTTCGAAGTAAAATTGATGAGCGTAATACTTACATTTCAATATCTGAAGAACAACGAGAGAAAATTGCAGAACGTGTTACATTGTTTGATCAAATCATTAAACAATTTAACCTTGCAGATCAAAGTGAATCACAGATGATACCAAAAGATAGTAAAGAATTTCTAAACTTGATGATGTATACAATGTATTTCAAGAATATTATCAAAAAACATCTAACATTAAGTTTTGTAGAATTCACAATTCTAGCTATTATCACTTCTCAAAATAAAAACATCGTTCTTCTTAAAGATTTAATTGAAACAATCCACCATAAATACCCTCAAACTGTTAGAGCTCTCAATAATTTAAAAAAGCAAGGCTATCTAATAAAAGAACGCTCAACTGAAGATGAAAGAAAAATTTTAATTCATATGGATGACGCGCAGCAAGACCATGCTGAACAATTATTAGCTCAAGTGAATCAATTATTAGCAGATAAAGATCATTTACATCTTGTTTTTGAATAATATCTCTATTACGCAAGTGTGCTGTATTCTAAAGTGCACTTGTGTTTTCTATTTTTTAATAAAACCTCAGCACATAATGAACAACTTTCTATTTTCTATATCACTTAAAACCATTTCCGAAATTAAACCTCAGCACATTCAAAGCCCCACTTTATTCTTAAAAATATTTTTTAACTCATATGTATTAAACCGCTTTCATTATAAAAAATATCTCTATATTTTATCTGTTTTTATTAATCGAAATAGCGTGATTTTGCGGTTTTAAGCCTTTTACTTCCTGAATAAATCTTTCAGAAAAATATTTATTTTATAAGTTGTAAAACTTACCTTTAAATTTAATTATAAATATAGATTTTAGTATTGCAATACATAATTCGTTATATTATGATGACTTTACAAATACATACAGGGGGTATTAATTTGAAAAAGAAAAACATTTATTCAATTCGTAAACTAGGTGTAGGTATTGCATCTGTAACTTTAGGTACATTACTTATATCTGGTGGCGTAACACCTGCTGCAAATGCTGCGCAACACGATGAAGCTCAACAAAATGCTTTTTATCAAGTCTTAAATATGCCTAACTTAAATGCTGATCAACGCAATGGTTTTATCCAAAGCCTTAAAGATGATCCAAGCCAAAGTGCTAACGTTTTAGGTGAAGCTCAAAAACTTAATGACTCTCAAGCTCCAAAAGCTGATGCGCAACAAAATAACTTCAACAAAGATCAACAAAGCGCCTTCTATGAAATTTTGAACATGCCTAACTTAAACGAAGCGCAACGCAATGGTTTCATTCAAAGTCTTAAAGACGATCCAAGCCAAAGCACTAACGTTTTAGGTGAAGCTAAAAAATTAAACGAATCTCAAGCACCGAAAGCTGACAACAATTTCAACAAAGAACAACAAAATGCTTTCTATGAAATCTTGAACATGCCTAACTTGAACGAAGAACAACGCAATGGTTTCATCCAAAGCTTAAAAGATGACCCAAGTCAAAGTGCTAACCTATTGTCAGAAGCTAAAAAGTTAAATGAATCTCAAGCACCGAAAGCGGATAACAAATTCAACAAAGAACAACAAAATGCTTTCTATGAAATCTTACATTTACCTAACTTAAACGAAGAACAACGCAATGGTTTCATCCAAAGCTTAAAAGATGACCCAAGCCAAAGCGCTAACCTTTTAGCAGAAGCTAAAAAGCTAAATGATGCACAAGCACCAAAAGCTGACAACAAATTCAACAAAGAACAACAAAATGCTTTCTATGAAATTTTACATTTACCTAACTTAACTGAAGAACAACGTAACGGCTTCATCCAAAGCCTTAAAGACGATCCTTCAGTGAGCAAAGAAATTTTAGCAGAAGCTAAAAAGCTAAACGATGCTCAAGCACCAAAAGAGGAAGACAACAACAAACCTGGTAAAGAAGACGGCAACAAACCTGGCAAAGAAGACAACAACAAGCCTGGTAAAGAAGACAACAAAAAACCTGGTAAAGAAGACAACAAAAAACCTGGTAAAGAAGACAACAACAAGCCTGGTAAAGAAGACAACAACAAGCCTGGTAAAGAAGACGGCAACAAACCTGGTAAAGAAGACGGCAACAAACCTGGCAAAGAAGACAACAAAAAACCTGGCAAAGAAGACAACAACAAGCCTGGTAAAGAAGACGGCAACAAACCTGGCAAAGAAGACGGCAACGGAGTACATGTCGTTAAACCTGGTGATACAGTAAATGACATTGCAAAAGCAAACGGCACTACTGCTGACAAAATTGCTGCAGATAACAAATTAGCTGATAAAAACATGATCAAACCTGGTCAAGAACTTGTTGTTGATAAGAAGCAACCAGCAAACCATGCAGATGCTAACAAAGCTCAAGCATTACCAGAAACTGGTGAAGAAAATCCATTCATCGGTACAACTGTATTTGGTGGATTATCATTAGCGTTAGGTGCAGCGTTATTAGCTGGACGTCGTCGTGAACTATAAAAACAAACAATACACAACGATAGATATCATTTTATCCAAACCAATTTTAACTTATATACGTTGATTAACACATTCTTATTTGAAATGATAAGAATCATCTAAATGCACTAGCAACATCTTTTGTTGCTCAGTGCATTTTTTATTTTACTTACTTTTCTAAACAACTTCTGAAACGCCTCAACACTTTCTACTCTGATTACATATACGACATTTTTAGACATTAAAAAATCGAACTAGACAAGATGCTCATTGCATTTCGTACTAGTTCGATTCATGAATAATTAGATTTAAAATGTCATTTGAATCCAAGTGACAACATTATTTATATTTAGAATATTAACGTTAGTATAAACGTCCAAACACAAATAAAGGCAACAAATATAATACTGTATTTTAACGTCATTTTTAATAATGCAGATTCTTCACCAACTTTTTTAACAGCTGCAGTCGCAATGGCAATTGATTGTGGTGAAATAAGTTTCGCTGCTACACCACCTGCAGTGTTAGCTGCCACAAGTAATGAACCGCTTGTTGAAATTTGTTGTGCCACTGTCGCTTGAATAGGTGCGAATAAAGTATTGTTATTTACAACTGAACCAGTCATAAACACACCAATCCAACCTAATACTGGAGAGAATAATGGGAAAATTGCTCCAGCTTTAGCAATACCTTGTCCAATTGCTACAGTCAAACCACCGTATGTCATAACTTTAGCAATAGCTAGAATCGCTGAAATTGTAAGGATCGGTAACCATAATTCTTTAATTGCTTCGACCAATAAAGCACCTGCACTTTTCCATTTTAACTTCGTAATTATAATTGTAATAATTACTGTTAATAAAATCGCTGTCCCTGTTGCACCAATTAAATCGAGACGCAACGCAATTCCTTTAGGCGATAAATCACTCACAGTATTCGGAATTGGCATTTTTAATACTAAACTTTCAAGCGCACCTCCAGGTTGAAATAATTTTTTGAAGAATGGTGCACTCCATACTAATACAAAGGCAGTTAAAATTACGAACGGACTCCAAGCAAAGACAATTTCTTTAGGCGTTCGTTTTTGAATTTTATGTTCAGACGCTTCCAATCTGAAAATGTTTTTCGGTTTAAATTTACGACAAACAAATGCTAACACCACCATTGTTGCTAGTGATGGAATAATGTCTGCTAGTTCTGGACCATGGAATATTGTTAATAATAATTGTAATCCAGTATATGTACCACTCACTGTTAAAATGACAGGTAAAATTTCTTTAATACCTTTCATACCATCTACAATGAATACTAAAACAAATGGAATAATAAAGTTTAAAATTGGAAGTGTTAATGCTGAGTATCTCGCAACATCTAATGTTGTAACGCCTCCACTTAAGTTAAACGTATCAATAATACTAACTGGTAAACCAATTGCACCAAAGGCACCCGCCGCACCATTAGCAATTAAGCATAACATCGCTGCTTTTAATGGTTCAAATCCAAGTTGAATCAATAACACTGCACAAATCGCAATCGGCACACCAAATCCTGCTGCACCTTCTAAAAATGCGTTGAAACAAAATCCAATTAATAATAGTTGGATTCTTTGGTCCTCTGAAATACTAGCAATACTATCTTGAATAATAGAAAATTGTCCTGTTTTAATAGAAACTTTATATAACCAAACTGCCATTAAAACGATATATCCTATTGGAAAAATACCGGCAACAACGCCTTCTGTAATCGCACCTGCTGATACACGCGCTGGTAATTCAAATACAAATAAAGCCACAATCAATGTAACAACCAAAGTTGTCAATGCTGCATAAATGCCTTTCATTTTAAAAACGGTTAAGCATAATAAAAATAAAATAATAGGTACTGCTGCAACTAAGGCTGATAATCCAACATTATCGAATGGATTTACAGTAAGTAGTGTCATAATGACTCCCTCTCTTTATATAAAATATTTATCATTTTGATTAATCTACACCCTATTTCAACTTATATTTTGCGATGATCACATATTTAAAATGTAACACTCCTATATGTGACAGGCAATCGAATTTTTACAAAAAGTTCACAAAATATACACAATATTTAACTATAATAAATAATATATCATTTTAATTATAAATACTAGATATTATTTATAATAATCTCAGGAATCCGCTTCAAAACTGCATCATGACAGTTTATATTTTTATTGAGAATCTCTCATTTTATGAATTGTAGGAAGTAAACAAAATATGACAAGCGTCAAACCAATGATAATGATAAATATCATATTAAACCATAGTAAATTGAATTGATGTTGGTGTTGTATTTGCCAAATTTCTAATACTGTGAAGATAGACATATAGCTCATAATCTCTAAATTTAACGTACTTAAAAATAATTTAATCGCTCGAATTTCACGTGGTGTATGATTATAATGTGACCATTTGGCAAATCGTTCATAGTATCTACCTGCAATGAAAAATATAAGCCAAATCACTATAAATGCGCTATTAATCAAAAGCAGCACCCATTTATCAGCAAAGTTATCAGCATTCCCTGCTAAATTATAATGAATAGGTACTTTGGTTGGTAATTTTGAATAGGTCACTACTGTATAGCACATCATAGCTAAGTAAATAAGTAGACTTAATATTGTAAAAGACCTGATTTTAGACATTCTATCGCCTCTTTCTTTACATTTTGTGTATAACACTCTGCCTATTTTACCTTTTAATTACATTACCCCAAACGATTAAACAATATGTAATGATACTATAATTGCGTCAGGAGTATCCGCTTGTTAAATGTGTATAGCTTATATTTAGCTGTTTAACATGCCACATAATGATTCGAATTATTCCAAGTCCCGCACCTCAGAATCCAAAAACATTCGAGTGATAAAATTTTAAAAATCAAAAATATAAAAATGATCTAATTTCGTCAAATTTACCAATATAAATACTAATATTTGCAATTCACAAAGGGGTATAGTCTGAGTGTATTCTAATACGAAAGGACTTGGTGGATATGTATTACAGTTATGGAAATTATGAAGCATTTGCGCGCCCTAAAAAACCTGAAAATGTAGAAAACAAATCTGCTTATTTAATCGGGTCTGGGTTAGCTTCACTTGCGGCAGCTTGTTTCTTAATTAGGGATGGTCAAATGGAAGGTTCGAAGATTCATATTTTAGAAGAGTTACCTAAAGCAGGTGGTAGTCTTGATGGTGAAAATATGCCTTTAAAAGGCTATGTTGTCCGAGGTGGTCGTGAAATGGAGAACCACTTTGAATGTTTGTGGGACTTATTCAGATCTATCCCTTCATTAGAAATCGATAACGCGTCTGTATTAGATGAGTTCTATTGGCTAAACAAAGAAGACCCTAACTATTCTCGCTGTCGAGTTATTGAAAAACAGGGTCAACGTTTAGTTACCGATGGAGACTTCACTTTGACCAAAAAAGCGATTAAAGAAATTTTAGATTTATGCTTAACGAATGAAGAAGATTTAGATGATGTCAAAATAACAGATGTATTTTCCGATGACTTCTTTAATTCAAACTTTTGGATTTACTGGAAAACGATGTTTGCATTTGAACCGTGGCATTCTGCTATGGAAATGCGTCGCTATCTAATGCGATTCGTTCATCATATTGGTGGTCTCGCAGACTTTTCAGCTTTAAAATTCACTAAATATAATCAATATGAATCTTTAGTATTACCTATGGTTGAATATTTAAAATCGCATGGGGTTCAATTTGAATACGATGTAAAAATAGAAGATATTAAAGTAGATGTTACAACAAGTCAAAAAATTGCCCGAGAAATATTAATTGACCGCAATGGTAAGGCAGAATCCATTAAACTGACTATAAACGATCTTGTCTTTGTGACAAACGGTAGTATTACAGAAAGCTCTACGTATGGTGATAATGATACACCAGCGCCACCAACTGACGAATTAGGTGGTAGTTGGACACTATGGAAAAATTTAGCACGACAAAGTCCTGAATTTGGTAATCCTGATAAGTTTTGCCAAAATATTCCTAAAAAAAGTTGGTTTGTTTCAGCAACATCGACAACAAACAATAAAGATATTATCGATACAATAGAAAGCATTTGTAAACGTGATCCACTTGCAGGTAAAACGGTTACTGGCGGTATTATTACAATCAATGATTCTGCATGGCAAATCAGTTTTACAATCAATCGTCAGCAACAGTTTAAAGACCAACCTAAAAATGAAATATCTACGTGGATTTACGCCTTATATTCAGATGTAAACGGCGATTATATTAAAAAGCCAATCATAGAATGTAGTGGTAATGAAATATGCCAAGAATGGCTGTATCACTTAGGTGTACCAACTGACAAAATTGAAGACTTAGCAAAACATGCATCTAATACGATTCCTGTTTATATGCCATATATTACCTCTTATTTCATGACGCGTGCTATCGGCGACAGACCTTTAGTCGTCCCGCATCAATCACAAAATTTAGCATTTATTGGTAACTTTGCAGAAACAGAGCGAGATACTGTATTTACAACAGAATATTCGGTTCGTACTGCCATGGAAGCTGTTTATCAATTACTAAATATAGATCGTGGTATTCCGGAGGTCATCAATAGTACATTTGATCTTCGCGTCTTAATGGATGCCGTATACGAACTGAATGACCATCAAGATTTGCGCGAGATTACTAAAGATTCGAAAATGCAGAAACTCGCATTAGCAGGATTCCTTAAAAAGATAAAAGGTACGTACATTGAGTCATTATTAAAAGAACACAAATTGTTATAACGAGGCACATTAAATCATGTCTATATGGTGATTTCAAATCATGGAGTGGGATAGAAATGATATGTTCACAAACTTTATTTCGTTATCCCACTCACATGATTTTTTTGATGACACATAATTGTATGATTGATTGCATCATTTTGTTAAACAAGTGATTGCAAACCTGCCATTTCACACTGAAAATTTACATAATAAGTGACGATATTTTACAAGTCATATACAAATAACATATATTGTTAAATAATTTTACCTAATCTTAACATTAAATTTACAATTATAAGCGATAATCTAAATATAAAGCTTATTTGAGGTGAAATAATGGAAATGTCGGTTACAGAAGTCATTTTCTCCTTTTTAGGTGGTTTAGGTATTTTCCTTTACGGCTTAAAAATCATGGGAGACGGGCTTCAAGCATCAGCAGGAGACAGGCTACGAGATATTTTAAACAAATTTACATCAAATCCAGTATTAGGTGTTATTGCAGGTATCATTGTAACTATTTTAATACAAAGTAGTTCAGGTACGACAGTTATCACAATCGGACTGGTAACAGCTGGATTTATGACATTGAAACAAGCCATTGGAGTGATAATGGGTGCTAATATCGGAACAACGGTAACTGCATTTATTATCGGTATAGATTTAGGCGAATATGCAATGCCAATTTTAGCATTAGGTGCATTTTTAATCTTTTTCTTTAAACGCTCTAAAATCAATAACATTGGCCGCATACTATTCGGTTTCGGTTCTCTATTCTTCGGTCTAGAATTTATGGGTGATGCCGTTAAACCTTTAGCATCATTAGATGGATTTAAGCAATTAATGCTTGATATGTCTACAAATCCAATACTTGCTGTCATTGTCGGCGCAGGGTTAACAGCACTAGTTCAAAGTTCAAGTGCGACGATTGGTATTTTACAAGAATTTTATCAACAAGATTTAATTAGCTTAAACGCAGCAATCCCTGTGTTACTAGGCGATAATATTGGTACAACGATTACAGCTATCTTAGCTAGTTTAGCTGGCTCAATCGCTGCAAAACGTGCGGCGCTTGTACACGTCATCTTTAACTTAATCGGTGTAATTATCTTCACAATTTTCTTGCCAGTTGTGATTCATTTGATTAGTTTGTTACAAGATGTATGGCACTTAAAACCAGCGATGACGATTGCAGTATCACATGGTATCTTCAACATAACAAATACTTTGATTCAATTACCATTTGTAGCAGGTTTAGCATGGATAGTTACAAAGCTTGTCCCAGGTAAAGATATTGCTGATGACTATAAACCTCAGCACTTAAACAAAGATCTTGTTTATCACGCACCTGGTGTTGCATTACAAGAAACTCAAAAAGAATTACAAAATGTTGGTCAGATTGTCTTATCAATGTTTGAAGACATTCGCGAAATTACAAAAGACGATAAAAAATTGATCAAAAAGCTTGAACAAAAGCATCAAGCTGTTGAAACAATCAATGATAGTATTCGAAATTATTTAGTTAGAATTTCTACAAAAGCCATTACGAAGGCAGACGTTGAGCGTTTAGCAGTTATGTTTGATGTCAATCGTTCTATTTTAAAAGTAGCAGAGCTAACAGAAGAGTATGTCGCTCAATTAAAACGCCAACATGATGAAGATATTCGCATTACAGAAGATGCACAACGCGGTATGGATAAATTATTCAACCATGTTGCTGAGTCATTTGATAAAGCCATTGACATGTTAGATGTTTATGACAAAACGAAAAAAGATGAAATTGTAGAACGTAGTAGAGAATCATTTAATATTGAACATAAACTACGCAAAGGTCATATTAAACGCCTTAATCGTGGTGAATGTACAACAAAAGGCGGATTACTATATATCGATATGATTGGTGTTCTTGAACGTATCGGTTATCATTCACGAAATGTTTCTGAAGCACTTGTTGGCCTTAACGATGATGTACCTACAGATGAAGAAATTGCAACAACTGAAATTTAATTTTTACTGTCTTATTTATATTCATATTTTTTTAAAATTAGAGATTCAGATGCATGTAAAACAGGCTGGGACATAAATCCCTAAAAAACAGCAGTAAGATAATTTTCAATTAGAAAATATCTTACTGCTGTTCTATATTTATACAATACTTCGTATTGAATGGCTTCGCTTTCCTAGGGTGCCGTCTCAGCCTCGGTCTTCGACTGGCACTGCTCCCTCAGGAGTCTCGCCATTAATACTACGTATTAACATGTAATTTTACTTTTAAATACTTTAAAAAATAAGACACTTTGTCCAACTTACACTACCAATAGAAACTTCTGTTAGAATTCCTCAAAATGATATTTCGTGATATGTTAATGAAATTGTTGAAACGATACCTGATAGTGAATTCGATGAATTCAGACACCATCGTGGCGCAACATCCTATCATCCAAAAATGATGTTAAAAATTATCTTATATGCATACACTCAATCTGTATTTTCTGGTCGTAGAATAGAGAAATTACTTCATGACAGTATTCGAATGATGTGGTTAGCTCAAAATCAAACACCTTCTTATAAAATTATTAATCGTTTTAGAGTAAATCCTAATACTGATGCATTAATTGAATCTTTATTTATCCAGTTTCATAGTCAATGTTTAAAGCAAAATCTTATTGATGATAATTCGATTTTTATTGAATGTCACAAGCTCTTTTATATTTAGCAAACTTTGTTATCTTAAATCGGCTATAATCACTGATATAATAATGCTTCATTAGTATGCGGTAAGCATGACGGACACTGTTCTCGGAGTCTGACCCCGAAACGTTTAATATACACTTTTACACGTCGCCTTCATTGAAGCGAATAGCCATTATCTTCACATTAGATATAGTTCCTTCTATATAAATGTCCAAATTTTTAGAACAACGCAATAAATAACCATCCACCTAACTTATCAAAAGTTTAAGTGGATGGTTTTTCATTTATATTTATATTAGTGTTAATCCAATCATAGATTTATCTATATGCACTGCTCTATACATTTCCTCATTTAATTTGCTTTACTTTCATTTATATCATTATCAAAACACTTGGCGTGTCATCGTTATTATTTCGCATCTTTGACACGTTTATCATCATTAGGAATCGCGAATAAAATTGCGATAAATGCCATGATTCCCATTAATACGTTAACCCAAAGTGCAATCATCGCACCTGTATGAATGCTCGTTGCAGCAACTGCACCAGCATATACAGCACCACTAATTGCGACACCGAATGCGCCACCAAGTGATGAAGCCATTTTATAAATACCTGAAGCAACGCCAACTTTATCTAACGGTGCATTCGAAATAGCTGTATCTGTAGAAGGTGTTGCATAAATACCTAAGCCTAGTCCGAAACATAAATATCCTACGACACAACTGATAACATAAAATATGCCTGGTAAGAATACTAATGAAATAAGTGCAATACCAATGACCACAATGAATGTACCTAATAACATTGGTCGCTTAGAACCCATTTTTTGTAATAATTTTTCACCAACTCGAATCATCAATAACACCATGATTAAATAAGTAATTGATAAGTATCCTGCCTGCAATGCTGTATAACCTAAACCTTGTTGCACGAATGTATTCGCTACAATTAATGTACCTGCAACACCGTTTAATAAGAAGTTCGAAATCGTTGCACCTGTATATGGTTTATTTTCAAATAATTTAAAATCAATAAGCGGATTATCTACTTTTTTCTCAACTTTTAAGAACATAGAGAATGCTACAATTACGATTGCAATCAAACCAAAGAACCATAATGATGTATAACCAAGTGCTGCACCTTTAGTAATGACAACGTTTAAACTTAGCAACATAACTACTAGAACAATTAGACCTGCAACGTCAAATTTATGTGTATTGGTAACTTCTGATTTCGTTTCAGGCGTCCCTTTGATGAGTAACATTGAAAGTACGGCAACGATAATTGAGAAGATGAAAATCCATCTCCAACCCATAGTTGTCGCAACTGCCCCTCCGAAGAGTGAACAGATACCACTTCCACCCCAAGAACCGATAGACCAGTAGCTTAAGGCACGCTGACGTTCAGCACCCTCATAATAAGTTTTCATAATGGCCAATGTGGACGGCATAATACACGCTGCTGATACGCCTTGTATAATACGACCTAAAATTAACAATGCTGGTAAATTTGTAATAATAATTAATGCTGAACCAATAATACTTAATAATAAGCCGATATTCGTCATTTTCACGCGCCCAATTTTATCTGCTAGACCACCTGCTCCAACGACAAACATACCTGAAAATAGTGCAGTTAGACTGACCGCTATACTAATTGTCCCCATGTCTGCACCAAAACTTTGTTGTAAATTTGGTACAACATTTACAAGTGATTGTGCAAACAACCAAAATGTAATAACACCTAATACAATACCTAAGATTAACTTGTTGCCCCCGCGATACGTTTCATTCATGTTAGTTATCTCCTTTAAGGTAATCTAAAACAACTGTCCCTACAGCTTCTGCCGAAATAAGTAATGATTTTTCTGAAATGTTAAATTTAGGATGATGATGTGGGTAAATTTCACCATCTTCCACAGCTGCACCTGTATAAATAAAGGCACTTGGACGTTCTTTAGCATAATATGCAAAGTCTTCTGAAGGTGGTTGTGGTTCACACATTTCAACACCAAAATCAAGGTTTGCTTCTTTCAACGTCTTAGCCACGTACTCAGTAAACTCTGGATCATTATATAATGCTGGATAATCATCGTTATATTCTAAGGTGCAAGTTACACCATACATATCCTCTAATCCTTTTGATAAACGTTTAATTTCTTTTTCAATTGTTGCTTTTGTAGCATCTGTTAATCCACGTACATCACCTTCAATTTCAACAACATCTTTAATGACATTGAATTGACCTTTACCGTCAAATGAACCGATTGTGACAACACCGGTTTCAAATGGACTTAGTCGTCTAGATACAACTGTTTGTAACGCTGTGACGAAGTAGCTACCTGCAACAATGGCATCATTGGCCATATGTGGTGATGAACCATGGCCACCTTTACCTTGAACTTTCAATTTGAAGAATGCGCGTCCTGTTTGAACATAACCAGGTCTGTAATACACTTTACCTGTTTTCATTGTGCTCATGACGTGTACACCTAATACATGATCAACACCTTCTAATACACCATTTTCAATCATTGCTTTAGCACCACCTGGTGGTACTTCTTCAGCTGGTTGATGTATCACAACGACTTTTCCTGTAAAACTATCTTTCATTTCAGCAAGCGTCTCTGCTAATACAAGCATATATGCTGTATGTGCATCGTGACCACATGCGTGCATAACACCTTTATTTTGTGATGCAAAAGATAATCCTGTATCTTCAGTAATGGGTAATGCGTCAAAGTCTGCACGGATTGCTAATGTTTTACCAGGTTTCCCTGAATCAATCGTTACTTTAATTCCACGTGGTCCGACATTCGTTTCTACTTCCACATCTTTACCTTTGTAAAATTCAGCGATATATTTCGCCGTTTCATCTTCATGAAAAGATAATTCTGGATGCTGATGTAAATAACGTCTGATCTCAATCATTTTGCCTTCTTTAGATTTTAAAGTTTCAATTAATTGTTGATTCATATCCTTCATCTCCTTAGTCACATCATAAATCATAAATCATTATTTATATTGCCAACAACAGAGATGTTAACCATTAATTTTTTGTAATTTTAGCTTTGAATATAAAAAATCACAAATTATGTATATCAAAATTTGTGATTTGTGATCATTTTATGAACTTGGGTAACGTTTTACTTCAATTAAGTGAATCCCATTCGTAATCATTTTAATGTTTAATGCCAGTGTGTCCGTGATATCTATATCATATACTTCTAATTTCGGAAAACTCATTCGATTAACGTAATCTATAGAGTCCTTGTCCATGCCATGTATCGTATGATGTTTGCGCCAAAGATTAAATAACGCACCATTTTCTTTATCTAAGGTAAAATGTTTAATCTTATACATACCGTCTTCTAGGGCATTAATGTTCAAATGAATCATTTCCGTCGCACGCATATTCATTTGATTGTCCAGCGCTAAGTACGGATTAAAATGCTTTGCATCATATAACAATATTTGAAAATTTGAATCAGTTCCCGTGACAATACATGTATCATCAGAATACAAAATATTGCTTGTTAATTTATTAAATAGCAATGCCGTGAAATAGACCGGACGTTTTCCATTATATTGATGAAACAGTTCAATAGAATTCATATAATCCCGTTCATTTCTACAATGACTGACGTGCAAATCATAATTCAACCAATACCCGATACCCTCTACTTTAGTACTTAATTTTAATAATTGCTCAATGATGATACCACCTCTAAAATATTCGCCGTTTGTAATAAATGTATCACCCGTCAATGTATTCCAATTGAGTAAAATGAGTGGACGCTTTAGGTTATGGCGATGCATTAAGTCGATAAGGTAATTCGTTTTATTAATAATCATTTGACTCGCGGTTTTAAATTCATCATCATTCATTTTATTAAAATCAACAGCATCATTTGAATTGGCATCAAATACAAAATGGTTGATGTGTGGCTCAAGTCGTTTCAACAATGGTAGATGTCTTTCCGTAGCTTGATCTAAGTGAATGTACAAGCCACCATTAGGGAATAATGCTTTAAAATAATCAATCATTTCAATTAAAGACGTGTGCAATGTCGTCACATACAAGTTGAACTTCAAATCTTTTCTATGACTGACATGCAGGGCAACGTGATGGATAAATACTTTGAATGCATCGATATAATCTCGTGAGTCATACTGATTCAAATGCATGGTTAGACTAAAGTTATGATCTAATAAAAAGTCTAAACACAAATCGATATCATAAAATATATTCGAAATCTCTGCATCATACGTGAATGGCGCATTGAGCTTTTTCATAATATATGGCATCACATCATATGCTAATACTTCATTGACTTGAAAATCATGATGACATGTAAGCAACTGTGATTGATACTGTGTATTGAGCAAATTCCTCAAATAGCCCACTTGAATAATATGATTAAATTGATTTAGTTGTTGATTAGTTGGTTTAAAGGCAATCTCTTTATAGTTCATCTTTTCAATATCTTCAATGAAATGATTCATTTCTTCAATGTAGTCATTTAAAAGTAATATCAATTCACGGTCGTGATAATTATGTTGTGCCGATTGTTGATTTTCAGTGATTGCTGGACGATCACCTCGATATTGTTTAGGCGTTTGATGCGTAAAGTGTTTAAATGTTCTCGCAAAGCTCGCTGCACTTGAAAAGCCATTTTGCAATGCAATATCAGTAATCGTTTCATCTGTGTATGTTAAATCGAGTTTCGCATGCTCAATTCGCGTCGTATTTAAGAAATGTTGGAATCCTACACCTAGCGATTCTGTAAACTTTTTAGACAGATGGCTCTCTGACCACCCAACGTATTCGCTTAATTCTGAAAGGCTTAAATCTTCATGAAAATGTAACTCGATATAGTCGCATACTTGATTCACTTTATCATCATTTAAGATACTTTGGTTCGAATGATATGTACGCGGGACATAATGAATCATATGCATAAGCAACTGAATGACAAGTTGTTGCTCAGTCAATTTAGACAACTCATTATGTCGAATGTGTGTTGAAACCAGTCTTGCCATTATATTTCTCAGTTGATGTATATTCTTGGTTGTGGTCGCATCTGTTAAGTGAAAATATAGACAATGCGCATCATCAAACTTGTCTGCCAAATATTTCATTTGGAATTGGATATAACATATGATGCCATCTTGTTGAAGTTGAAATCGATACAAGTCACGGTGGTTAATGATGAAAATGTCGCCACTGTTGCATTGCGTCATGTTATTTTCATCATAAATATGTGCCTCACCTTTAATAACAAAACCAATCATTAAACCATTGAGCCTTTTGAAATCTGGCATGCTTTCAGTTTCTACTCGAATTAAATAATCACGTTGCATACTATCCCTCAATTCAGTAATATGAATACGTTTATTTTACATTATTTTACAGCAATATATTTGAAATTCGTGTTGAATCGTGCGTGTGGATGATTATTTATCCTCACTCGGTTCAAGATGTAGACTATCACTAAAGTATATATTTTCACCTTTTTTCTCCACAAAAGTAAATTCAATATCTTTATATCCAACTGATGAGCCTTTTAAATTACCTGTACCTTTCAACAATAACTTTGGTGCTTTATTCGTTGGTATATTATATCTTTTTCTTAATTGTTTTACATTATAATCATCATTAGTTAATTGATATTTGGCTGAATAACTCGGTACCTCTGGATTGTATGAAATATCTCCATCTTTGTACTTCGACAAATCTTTAAAATCGCCGTATTGAACAAAAAACTTAAAGTTTTCGATTTCTTTTTTTATTTTTTCGTCTTTGATATCTTTAGTTGGTATAATTTTATTGTCGACCATTTTAACGGGATATTCTTTATCTTTACTCTTAGGTCTACCATCTTCATCATGAAGTGTTTCACTCACTATATACTTCCCGGTTGTAGTCTTAGTGTTTCTATTCATATATAGAACCATACCTTTTGATTTCATACGTTCCCCTTTAGGTTGAACAACCATTTCAGAATTAATAATCCATGTGCCTTTATCGTTTTTATGAAATTGATCATCACGATAGCCTTCTTTATCGTATAAATCCTCTAGATTTTTAATCGGATACATACTCAATGTTTTTTCAAAACTTTTCTTTATTTCCGCTTCTTTACCTATGCCACAACCAGCAGTGATACTAATGACTAAAAATAAGAAACTAATACCTAACACTAATTTATTTAAACGTTTCATCACCTTACAACTCTCTTCTTTTTATTTTGTTTCCTTGAATCGATTTCATACTCTTTATTAGTCACGATTATTCATCATTACTCGGTTTAAAATGTAGGTTAGCTGTAAAGTAAGTGTTTTCTCCTTTTTTCTCTACGAAAGTAAATTCAATTTTTTTGTATCCAACTGATGAACCATCTAAATTTCCTGAACCTTTTAACAATAACTTTGGAGCTTTATTCGTCGGTATATCATATCTTTTACGTAATTGCTTTACATTATAATCATCATTGGTTAGTTGATATTTTGCTGAATAAATCGGGGCTTCTGGATTATATGAAATATCTCCACCTTTATACTTCGTCAAATCTTTAAAATTGCCATACTGCGCGAAAAACTTAAAGTTTTCGATTTCTTTTTTTATTTTTTCATCTTTGATATCTTTAGTTGGAATGATTTTATTGTCAATCATTTTAACGGGATATTCTATTTGATTATCCAGAGGTCTGCCATTTTCATCCTTCTTTATCGCATTAACATAGTAAAATCCTTTTGCACTTCTTGTATTTCTATTTAACTTCAAAACCATACCTTTTATATTTAAGGCTTCTCCCTTTTTCTGAATTGCCATTTCAGAACTAATAGTCCATGTTCCTTTATCATTTTTATCAAATTCGTCATCACGATAGCCTTCTTTATCGTATAAATCCTCTAGATTTTTAATCGGATACATACTCAATGTTTTTTCAAAACTTTTCTTTATTTCCGCTTCTTTCCCTGTACCACAACCAGCAACGATACTGATGATTAATATCAAAAAACTAATGTACAATACCAATTTGTTTAATCGTTTCATCATTTCACAATCCTATTTCTTTTTATTGTTTTTCCTGGATCGATTTCATAATTTGATCGAATCATGATTATTTATCCTCACTTGGATTAAAATGTAACCCATCACTAAAGTATATATTTTCTCCCTTTTTCTCTACGAAAGTAAATTCAATTTTTTTGTAGCCAATTGATGAACCTTTTAAATTCCCTGTACCTTTCAACAATAGCTTTGGTGCTTTATTCGTTGGTATATTATATCTTTTTCGTAATTGTTTTACATTATAGTCATCATTAGTTAATTGATATTTTGCTGAATAACTCGGCACCTCTGGATTGTATGATATATCGCCGTCTTTGTACTTCGACAAATCTTTAAAGTCGCCATATTGAACAAAGAACTTAAAGTTTTCGATTTCTTTTTTTATTTTTTCATCTTTAATTTCTTTAGTTGGAATGATTTTATTATCGACCATTTTAACCGGATATCTTTTTTCGTTATCACGATGTATACCTTTATCTTCTCTTTCTATAACATCAACATAGTAATAGCCATTTGTTGTTCTTGTATTTCTATTCATATATAAAACCATGCCTTTTATATTCATATCTTTTCCATTAGATTGAATCGACATTGACGAACGAACAATCCATGTTCCCTTATCATTTTTATCAAATTGATCATCACGATATCCTTCTTTATCGTATAAATCCTCTAGATTTTTAATCGGATACATACTCAACGTTTTTTCAAAACTTTTCTTTATTTCCGCTTCTTTCCCTGTACCACAACCAGCAGTAATACTAATAACTAATATCAAAAAACTAATGTAAAATGCCCATTTACTTAAACACTTCATAACCTTACAACTCTCTCCTTTTATTAGGTTGTCCTGGATTGATTTCATATTCTGGTTAAAAGATGATTATTTATCCTCGCTCGGTTCAAGATGTAGACTATCAGTAAAGTAAATATTTTCATTTTTATTCTCTAAAAAAGTAAATTCAATTTTTTTATATCCAACTGATGAACCTTTTAAATTCCCTGTACCTTTCAACAACAGCTTCGGCGCGTTATTTGTTGGTATGTCATATCTTTTACGTAATTGTTTTACATTATAATCATCATTAGTTAATTGATATTGAGCTGAATAACTCGGCACCTCTGGATTATATGATATATCTCCATCTTTATAATTCATTAAATCTTTAAAATTGCTATATTGCGCAAAAAACTTAAAGTTTTCGATTTCTTTTTTTATGTTTTCTTCTTTAACTTCCTCAGTAGAAATGAATTTATTATTAATCATTTTAACTGGATATTTTTTTTGATTATCCTGAGCTACTTCGTATTTCTCCGTCTTTATTTCATTAGTATAGTAAAATCCTTTTGCACTTCTTGTATTTCTATCTATCTTCAAAAGCATGCCTTTTATTTTTAGAGCTTCTCCTTTATTTTGAATTGCCATTTGAGAATTTACAATCCATGTTCCCTTATCATTTTTATCAAATTGATCATCTCGATAGCCCTCTTTGTCATATAAATCCTCTAGGTTTTTAATCGGATACATACTCAACGTTTTTTCAAAACTTTTCTTAATTTCCGCTTCTTTACCCATGCCACAACCAGCAGTGATACTAATGACTAAAAACAGAAGACTAATACCAAGCACTAATTTATTTACACGTTTTATCATTTCATCACTCTCTTTTTCCGGGATTGATTTCATATTCTGATTGAGCCATGATTATACATCTCCGCTTTTTTTATAATCTAAGCTATCACTAAAGTATATATTTTCTTCTTTTTTCTCTACAAACGTAAATTCAATATCTTTATATCCAACTGATGAGCCTTTTAAATTCCCTGAACCTTTTAACAATAACTTTGGAGCTTTACTCGTCGGTATATCATATCTTTTGCGTAATTGTTTTACATTATAATCATCATTAGTTAATTGATATTTAGCCGAATAACTCGGCACCTCTGGATTATATGAAATATCTCCGTCTTTATAATTTTTCAAATTTTTAAAGTCTCCATATTGAACAAAGAACTTAAAGTTTTCGATTTCTTTTTTTATTTTTTCATCTTTAATTTCTTTTGTTGGAATGATTTTATTATCGACCATTTTAACCGGATATCTTTTTTCATTGTCGTGCGGTTTTCCTTCATCCTCGTCCTTAGTCACATCGACATAGTAGTAACCATTTGTTGTTTTGGTATTTCTATTCATATATAGAACCATGCCTTTAGCTACCATATCTTCATTATTAGGTTGAATAACCATTTCAGAATTTATAATCCATGTACCTTTATCATTTTTATCAAACTGATCATCACGATAGCCTTCCTTATCGTATAAATCCTCTAGATTTTTAATAGGGTACATACTCAATGTTTTTTCAAAGCTTTTCTTAACTTCCGCTTCTTTACCTATGCCACAACCAGCAGTGATACTAATGACTAAAAACAGAAAAATAATGCCTAACACTAATTTGTTTAATCGTTTCATCATCTTACAACTCTCTTCTTTTTAAAATGATTTGTTTTTGTTAATTACATATATTTATCAATTTATAACACTTTTTCACTTTAATATTATCAAAAATTTCACAAACAATCTGTTCAATTTATAATATTGTTGAATTATTACTTATTTTCAAAATAAAAACGAGTAGTGAAAATAATTAGAATCTAACTATTTTCATACTCGTCTTAATATCATTATTGAATCCTTATTTATTACTATCTATAATTTCACTTACGATATCATCATATCCAGGCCACGGATATCCTGCATAGTCAACAATCAGCCAACCAGTTCTAGCTTTCCCGTTTTCTTTAATCGTTTTTGCAATTTCAGGATTTATATGTGACGCATAGTTATAAGTACTATTAAATGCGCTGCCTCCAGACGCTACACTCAAGAAATTCACATATACATTGTCTTTGTTACTATCCGTTTTAGCTTTAGCCAATAAATTTTTAACAGCTTCAACTTTTTTATCATAGTAATCTTTATACTCATCTTGTACTTGTAAATTTAAGCTACCATTATTAATTTTCGTTTCAAATGTCGCGTTATCTGCCCATTGAATGCCAGACGTGTCAGCACCATAACCACTTTTTATGTATGTACCCCCCATTCTATTGAATAGGACAATTTTACCTTTCGTTTCTTTTAAAGTAGGATTCGCATTACTTCCTGTGTAAAAAAGATTCTGATATTGCGGGTTATTATAATAATATTCTCTAAAAATTTCTTCAAATGTCTTCGTAACTTTAGAATCGCTATCGTAGTCCTTTTTCATAGACATCACAATTGTTTCGTTTGGATAAGCACTCAAGTAATATTTAGCATCATCTAAAAATTTCCCTAGTTCATGATGCAGATAAACCATGCCGTGATGAACCGAAATCATATTATCAGCACTTGCTCTACCTCTAATATCAAAAAACCTGACTCCCGACTTCATTTGAGTAAGGTAATCTTTGTCTTGAGTCTTTGCCCAAACCGATTTTACTGGATCCTTTAAAGTGAATGAACCACTATCATGTGAGCCTGGCATATTAATCTCAGTTAAATGTTTGCTTTCATCAAGTTTACTCATCCAATTTTCTGGACTTTTACTCAACGAATCTGACGCATGTGCTGAATGATACCAACCACTCATCACTACTAAAATGATACTTAAAAACAAAGTCTTAATACACTTTTTCATAATATCAACTTCTTTCTATATTTAATACATTAATTATACATCTTTTTTTAAATAAAAATATGTGTAAAATTTTAAAACTTATTTAAATAATATTCATGAGTATGCATTATAGAAATTAATGACATATGATTCAAAACCATGTAATTTAACTTTATAGTTGTACGTAAAATTTAAGGAGCTAGCTTTATAATCGCCAGCTCCTTATCATTATTTTTTATCTTCCATTGTGTAACATACGAGGCCAAATAGAATGCCACCTATACTCCAAACGATTAAATCACTCCTAGTATTTCCTAAGTCAGTGATACCGTATATATCAGCTACAGTGCCTGCTGTCAGCGCCAATGATGTAAATAAAATTGCTACTAAAATTGATTTTAGTTTAACGAAATCCTTACTATTTTTCTTATTTTCTTTATCTTTGCCACGCTTAACATCGTACGCTTTCAAGAAACGTAGTCCAATTAGTGCTTCAATTAAAATTAAAACGATGATGATTTGAGTGGTGATTGATAGTTTAGGCTCCAAAATGTGAATGAATATGTTAGAAATTACTAACGCAAGCAAAACGAGCATTGAATATGCATATAAAATGATAAATTTTGCCCCTTTTAATTCTTTAGTTGTTCCATTCTTGTCTGTTTGAGATCCACTTATTGCATTTAATATCCAGCTGTTAAATTTCTTCATTATTCAATTTTGCTCCTTTTAAAATGTATAAATTGCTCGGTAATTAAGTATCAAGTAATACTGTTATTTCAATTTCATTTTACATCTCTTTCTTTAAAAATCGTCTCATAAAATGGTTTCGACTGTATTCTTTGCATGTCACCAATTACATAAAACTCTTTCTTAGCTCTTGTCACTGCAACGTTTAACAAGTTTGGTTTTTCGCATGACCAGTTCACAGCACCATCTTGGGTATTATCAGTACCTATTACAAAATACACCTTCTGAGCCTCTTTACCTTGAAAAGTATGAACAGTACCAATGGATTTATCGACCCATTGATTAATTTTTGTACGTTCAATATCAATTCTAGTCGGTAGTTGTTGCTTTAACATACGTTTAATCTGTTGCTGTACTGCTGAAAAAGGCGATATTACAAATGAGCTCGGTTCATTTTTACCTTCCTTAATTGCTTCAATCCAATCATCAGCTAGTAATCCCACTACTTTTTCGCCATGCTCTTTCACAAATTGTTTTTGAATTGCGTTTCCTTTAACGTCATACCAACCTGTTTTACCTACTTTTGTAATATTACTTGGCAACACCATTTTATTATTATAAGCGATTTGGTTAGCTATCGTGAACATAGGTTTTAAACATCGTCTGTGCACCCATAAAGGTATGCCTATCCATGTTTTTTGATTACTATCAGTAGCATCAGATTTCCAAAAACCATATTGATTAGCGTTGTCAGCGACAGACTGCACAGAAGCTTCTTTAGAAACTAGATATTCCGGAACATGATAATTTTTACGAATGTTATCAATTAAATGACTTTCTAAAGTCACAACCGGTTCAATTTGAATCGGATCACCTACAGCTACAACTTTTTTTGAACGATATAATGCTCCCACAGCTGCTTGAGGTATTGCTTGTCCTGCTTCATCAATAAATAAGTAGTCTATGAAATCTTTTGGTATGCCCCCATACATAGATTTAAAGCTTGCAAACGTCGTACTAACTACTGGAAATATTAAATGCATCACATTCCATGCGTTGTGTACTTTATCTGGATTTGCATCAATTAATTTCCTTCTATCTTTAAAATCATTAATCGCATAATAAATAGTTGTATTATTAGCAATCAATAATAATTTATGCAATATCATTGCTCTTAAAAAGAGCATGGCACGTCTGTATTGAAGTTCGTCACTCGTCCACAGATTAGTAACTTGGCGCTCATCATAATTGTTGTCACTCCAAAAATCTTTTTCTGGAATTGTAATTTTTGACTCAATACGATATGCTTCTAACTCTTGTAACTGTGAATTTAACTCGTCTAATTGCAACTGTACTTTAGTTAATTGTTTAATTAATTTCTCTTTTTCTTTTAGTTTGCTAACAAGGTCTTCATGTTTGTTTTTTTTACATTTCTCTAACTCTAACTGTTGTGTTAATAATTGTTGCTTCTCTTTATTATGATCTTTATAGCTTTCATCTTCTTCTGAATTAAACATCGCTTTCAGTTTGTTAATAAAACCTTTGTTGCTTTCTTTGATGGATTTAATTAACTCATTTAAAGTTTCTATTTGCTTTGTATTATAATTAATTCGATCACCCAAATCTTCAATTTCTTTATTGTCACAAGATATTTGAATTTCTAAATGATTCAACTTTTCCTTAACATTCATTTTTTCGCTATTTAGTTCATGTTCAATCTTAGAGAAAGACTCACAATTTTTATAAACATCATATGCTCTAATAGATTCTTCTTTTAACATTTCAACATGCCTCAACTCTTCTAAAAATGCACGTTGATGTGCTTGCCATTCAGTCATTAACTCGTGATAACTCATACGATTATTTTCATTTTGAAGTAATCTAGCAAAGCCAATATCATTCCCATCTTTTTTTAGCATGTGCTCCAATACTTTATTAATGTTACTGCTTTTTCCAAATACTCCAGAAAATAAGCCCCAGGCACTTTCACCAATCAAACCTTCAGCTATTTCAGCAAAATCTTTTAATTCATGTGCTAAATTTGCATAATTCTGTTCATATTTAGGGAATTTACATTTTTCGGGATTTCTTATAATTTCTTCAATTTTCGGTAAATCTTTAGATATATTTTCAACAGCTCCATTATTACTAGATGCGACTACCATCTTATATTTGGCAATAGATTCCTTTAGTAAGTATACGTATTTATCATCCGTTTCATGAATTTTTGTTTTGACAAATGCATCTTTAGGATTATTTAGTTTAGCTAACTCTTTACCTCTTTCAACTACTAGATGAGCAAATATATCTTTTAATAAAGTAGTCTTACCTGTCCCTGGTGGCCCATTAACTGAACTTATTCTTTCATTACCACTCGTAATTTGGTTTACAGCAAGTTGTTGCATTAAAGACAATCTAAACTCAGTCTGTGATGGCCATCGTCCATCAGGCAAACGTGAAGGATGTAAAAATTTGTCAAACATTTCTTTATTTTCATCTACTTCTATGCGCTGACTTTCTTCTACACCTTCAATGTAATCAATTAAAGTTTGGTTGGGAGATTTTCTTGCTTCCTCAATATCACTTATGAAGAAACTGTTAAATTCCGGCTGTGGTAAATCACTATCTTTCACATATTCTATTGCTACATAATGTCCAAATAATCCATCTTTCTTTGAATTTAATACAGAAAAGTACTCATCATAAGCTTTGTCCATCTTCTTCAATTTAAATTCATTAATTGGTTCATCTGCTAAAATTTCTTTTACTTTTTGAACAAATTTTTCAACAGAATCATTAAATTTTTCTTCTATATTGGCATTTTTGTTCTTTTCAATTTCTTTTAATGCACTCATAATCATCGGAATATGTATAGAATCAACTATCACTTTGCCGTGTTTATCTGTGTTAAATGTGTAACCATAACAGTGTGTCCCATTTGGATTATGAATATCAGAATAATCATCAAAAATATCCTGAATTTTCAAATTAATTTCATTATAGCGGAAGCAATGTCTATAAAATTTAAATATAAGTTCCCCAGTCTCTGATTTTTCTTCTGATATAATAAAGCGTTCAGAATTCCATATTTCAAAATATTCATCAAAACTTTGAAGTTGTGCTTGCTTTGCACCATTTTTAAAATGTTCAGCTGAGAGTATATCTTCCGCTGTAAAATTTACTTCTCCTGGACTTAAAGATTCAATTAACAACCAAGCCGATAACGTATCATTTAGCAATTGACTCATGAAATCCCACCTTGTTCCCTATTTGTTTTTTACTTAATGCTATTTTAACAAATAATTTAATCATATTAGTGTTTTTTCAAAAATATTCATATATTATCATTACCATATTTATTCAACAAATGTTTGTAAAATCCTCACTAATAAAATTAATCGATATGACCATAATTTATTATCCAATAAATGACTATAAAAATTTCTTCTATGCCTTCATTTCCAACTAAATTTGAACACCAAAAAAGAGCACTCCTGAATGAGCACTCCCTTAATTATCTTTCCATTATATTTGTATTGTCGACGGTTTCGATTTCTTTATTTTTATTTGTAGCTTTTTTCGCAACAATTAACAACGTTGAAAGTACTGCTAAAGCTAAATAAGCATAACCGCCCGCTTGTTTCATTACAAAACTACCGTAATAGTATCTTACGCCACCTTCGTCCATATAAATTTTCGTAGTGTGAACCAAAACTAGAGATAAGCCTAGACAAATTGACAAACCAATCGTAGTGTAAACCATGTATTTTTTAAATGTCTGTTTTTTCTTTTTTTGCTTATAAAACGGTAGAAAACATAATCCATATGGCATTAAAAAAATGATACCTGCAATACCAAAGGTAAGTATGACAAGCCAAAAAAGAAACGCTGATACTATATAATATAGATAAAATTGAGAAATACCCGCCGTAGCCAAGATTAGAAATAAAATAGTAGTAGCGAATTTATATGTCTCACTTACTTTATTAACTTGGTTTAAAAAGTTATCGATTGCTTTATTCTTTTTTGAAATATGTACTATACCTTCTATAATCACCCAAATAATACCACCAATAACTAACAAAGCAAAAACTGGGGTTACGAGACTAATTAACATATCGTTCACCTGCTCACCTCTATTTTCAAATAATTGTGATTGAATTGAATCATTCTAGTTTTGTAAAGTTACTTATTCAATTTATTATATTTATTAACTCTATCATAGCAAAAATACTGTTTGTGTATAACAATAAATCGAGATACTCAATAATTTGATAATATGAAATTGATACTTTTCAAAATAGTTGAGTATGGCAATTTATGATTAGTTTTTCAAATCATTTTTTATGAGCTCAAATAAATTAGTGAGATTTATTGCTTCGGTAATGTCTGGAATTAATATCATTTCTTTGGCACCTGGATATGGCGAAACTAATGTATTATCTTGCAATTGATGACGTGCACTTTTAGTCGCCTTAACCAATAATCTATTATCATACAAACCACCTATAACCACACTATCATAATAAATAATATATTCTCCCATCATCTTTCTAGTTTTAACGGCATTTGAATTCACATGATTTAAAAATAAATCATGTACATCTTTCTTAGTCGCCATTGTAATCGCTCCTTCAGTTTTATGTTTAATCACATTCGTATTAATGAATCATTTCGTGTTGCTCTTAATTTTATCTATAATTATATGCGTAGTTAAAATCAAACCTATGGAAAAGAAAATAATGATAACAATGTTAATAAATATAGTTATAAAATTATAATTCGGCAGATACACGAATAGTAGAAACATAGGTACTGTAAAAAATAAGTCATACCAACCTAAACCTTTTAAAGAGTGTCTTAAATCTTCCATAATATTACCTTTATAAATTTGTCTTTGTTATAAGATAACTTATAAATCACATTACTGTATATGTAGCAAAAGAAAATTCTGAATCATAATAATAAGTAGTGTATCATTAATAATGAACAATTTAACGCGATAATCCTTGATTTGTATATTGATCAACTTATCACAACATTCATTTTAGACTACTCGTAGACTTCCCTTTCAAATGGTTGTATCAACTAAAATTCCTTTTGTATAAGTTCGTCTTTTGTGGTAATATCATCATGCATAAAAAATCGAGATACTAATTATAAAGAGGGTATAAATATATTATGAAGGAAAATTTTTGGAGTGAATTACCACGTCCATTTTTTATTTTGGCGCCAATGGAAGACGTTACAGATATCGTCTTTCGACACGTTGTAAGTGAAGCAGCTAGACCGGATGTGTTTTTCACTGAATTTACAAATACCGAGAGCTTTTGCCACCCTGAAGGCATACATAGTGTGCGCGGACGCTTAACTTTTAGCGAAGATGAACAGCCGATGGTCGCTCATATATGGGGAGATAAGCCAGATCAGTTCCGTGAAACGAGTATTCAACTAGCTAAAATGGGCTTTAAAGGCATTGACTTAAATATGGGATGTCCTGTAGCAAATGTTGCTAAAAAGGGTAAGGGTTCCGGCTTAATCTTAAGACCTGACGTCGCTGCCGAAATTATTCAAGCAACTAAAGCAGGTGGGCTTCCGGTAAGTGTTAAAACACGCCTTGGCTACTATGAAATCGATGAATGGAAAGATTGGTTGAAGCACGTCTTCGAACAAGATATTGCCAATTTATCTATTCATCTTCGTACACGTAAAGAAATGAGTAAAGTAGATGCACATTGGGAATTAATCGAAGCTATTAAAAATTTACGTGACGAAATTGCACCAAATACATTGTTAACAATTAACGGTGATATTCCCGATAGAAAAACAGGACTTGAACTTGCAGAAAAATATGGCATTGATGGCGTCATGATTGGTAGAGGCATTTTCCATAATCCATTCGCTTTTGAAAAAGAACCACGCGAACACACAAGCAAAGAACTATTAGATTTGTTGAGATTGCATTTATCATTGTTTAACAAATATGAAAAAGATGAAATACGACAATTCAAGAGTTTGCGTAGATTCTTTAAAATCTATGTGCGTGGCATAAGAGGCGCTAGCGAACTTCGCCATCAGTTGATGAATACACAATCAATTGCAGAAGCACGAGCACTACTAGATGAATTTGAAGCCCAAATGGACGAAGACGTTAAAATAGAATTATAGTATGAGAAATAAAGGAAAGGAGGAATTTAAGTTTCCTCCTTTTTACTCGTTCTAATTCATTTTCTTTACCTACTTCATAATATCTTTTAACTGTTCTTGAGTCACAATCATTTGATCTCCTATCAAAGGTTGAGTTAGGAAATGATTATATAATTTTAAAAAGAAAAAATATAGGAAAAACAACATTTTCATTTCGTCATTTTCCTATATTATACTAGTCATTTACACGTAATATTATTATATTTTTTCTATAAAATATTTAAATTTTGAATTAGTTCTTTCTCTATATCAGAAAAAAATTTCTCTTTTAATAAAGGTCTCTCTATTTTTATCTCATTAACAGGATTTTCTATAAACTTTAAATTTTCTTTTATTATTGAAAAAAATGTTTGGTTATTTAATGTCAAAAAATATTTATCAATTGCACCAAACATTTTTTCTAATGCTATTGAGTCTGTCTCATTTTTTACAAATGAATCAATAGCAAATGGCAAACCAAAATCTTCCATACTATCTAGAAGGTTCATATAAACCAGATATAATGTTAATAAATCTTTATTTAGAAATGTTCCGCTACCATTTAATTTATTAAAGTTTAATACTTTTTTTTCAGACAGTCCCGTAGTTTCCATTTGTAGTGATATTTTATTTTTTAGTTTTTTAAATTTTTGATTAATATTTTCTAAATCAGTTTTTAAACTCTTTTTAAGCTTTGAAATTTCATTTTTCAAGCTTTTTATTTCCTGATCTATTTCTTTCAATTCAATAACTTCTTCAATTTTTAATATTTCTAATTCTTGTAATACTTTTTGATTTACATAATTATCAATATTCGATAATTGCTTTAATTCTGAAAGACGTTCATGATAAAGTTCAAATTGATTCTCAAGATTTTGAATTTCTATTAATTTCTTTTGAATATTGTTTTCTGTTTTTATTATTTCTTGATTTATACTATCTTTTCGTAATAATATTTCTATCTTATTATCATCTAATTCCATCCTTGTTAAGGATTGGCCTCTTGTTAGTACTGAATGACAATAAGTACATTCATAACTTACTTCTGATAATCTTTTTTTTGTTTTTGTTAATAATTTTCTCAATTCTTCCCTGTCTTGTTGTAAAATATCAAGCTTCATTTTTTCTTTAGATAACTTGTCTGTTTTTTGAGTGATCATTTGAGAAAATCGATCTGTTTCTTTAATATAGAAATCTACTTGTTTTTTAAACTCTTCAAATTCTTTTGGTATCGTTTTCGAAATGTTTTTTTGAGAACTATAATTTTTATATACAGAATCTACTTGTTCAATTTTCACTTTTTTTTCTTTCGATTTCTCTTTATATTTATTGAGTTTATTTATTTTATCATTCATTATATTATTAGAAATACCTAAATAGTATTCAAATACTTCTTTAGGAAAACTTTGACTTTTATATTGTGCTAAACCCTCAAATGAGTTCTTATATAGAATTCCATCCCATGATTTATCTTGATCAATATACAATGGGCTCAAAATAGCTTCCAGTGAAGCTAAACTAGAAGTATTTTTATTCTTACTAACTAATTTTAAATTCATCTCCATCTTATCTTGAAACCAATCAGAATAGTCTTTTAAGTATCCAAACTTTTTAATTTTCCCATCATCTAAAACTGTTATTATATTATTATATCTCTGAATCAATATCTTATTTTTATCAATAACTATTTCTAATTGAAAAACATAATTTTTGTAGTCCCATCCTTTTGGAAACGCTTTTAAATTTGATCCTAAACAATACTGTATTGATTTTATAAGGCTAGATTTCCCTTCCCCGTTCCTTTCGCTAATTATCAAATTAGATTTTTCTGAAAATTCAAACTTATTTGCTTTTTTTTCTTTATTATCAAGTATCGATAAACTTATTATTGTTAATTTATTCATATGCAATCTCCTCTAAAATATCGCAATAAGCCGATATAGCAATGGCATATTTAGTATTCTCTGATAAACAATTCATTTCTGACAAATTAAATGTTTCAGATATTAATGTACTAATGGAATTATTTTCCAACTTTTCTTCATCAGATTTCAAAAATCTTATAACAGCTTTTTTTACAGCCATGTATTCTAAAATTATTTTCTTCTCTTCCTTTTTAATTTTCTCTTCTTTCAACGAATTAAATCTTAAATTTTTTAATTCTTTTTCAAAACGAGCTTTTGCAGTTATTTTCTGTAAAATCAAATCTAATTCTTTTGACGTTATTTTTTTCAGTTCTTTATCTTGTTCAGTTTGAACTTTTTTTTCAGACTTTTGAAGAATTTGTTGAAATAATTCATTAAGTATTACTTCGGCTCTACCCTCAACAACTATATTTTGTTGTACTAATTCTCCCTTTAAATATATCCTAGCATTCTTCATATCGTTATCAAATGCTGTTTTTACCAATGAAAAATTTTCAACACGATCATTATTCACTTTATTTTTTTGGTCATTTGATAGTAACCAAGAGTTTGAAAACAGTTCTTCTTCATCTGTTTGTTCCTGCATGCTTTCCATATCTTTTCGGCTAAAGCTAAAAACAACTATTTTATATACAGAATCTGATTTCCCAGATGAAAGATTTTTTTCAAATATTGAAAGCTTCCCTTTTTCACCTTTTAAAAGCTTGTTAAAGGTTAAATTTTTTTCTCCTTTAACTTGTATACATGCATGATAATCATCGCCATAATTTACTTCGAAATCTTCATCTGCTTCAACATAAATTTTGAAATTTGGTTTCTTATAATTTCTAATTGCTACTAAAGAAATTACACAATTTTGATAGTTAAACCCTCTTTGAGCATTTGCTCCACCATTTTCTCTTACCATAAATTCCCTCCATTACATTTATTAGTGATGGTTATTTGTTGTCGATATTTTACATAAAATGAGTTATAAAACATTTAAGTCATCTCTTTCTTATCCTCCTACTTATGATACGCCTCCCCTTGTTAGTGATATTGCTAAAAATACCAAAATAAAATTGAATTTATTTTGGTATCAATACTTTATTTTAGTTTTTTGAGTCTTAGATCACCTGTGGTTTCGGCTCCAGTCCAATACTTTCCAGTCAATTCATTTTCTTCAACTATTAATCTTGTTGTTCCTCGATTAATAGGATTTTTCTTTTCGAATTCGGCTTTTGGATTTGTTATATAAGTATAGTACAATATATTTTTACCATGTTCTTCAATAATATCTGCTGTAATACTATTACTAGTAATTTCATCGCTTCTGAATTCAATATTTACTGTTAAAAAAGTTTGTTTTATTTCCACACTTACCTTTTTAATTCCACCTTCTCCATAAAAATGTCTGAGTGTTGCCTCATAATCTCCTGATATATCAGCTTGCTTATTAAATATACGAAACAATTTCCACTTCCACATAAACCTTTCATACCCTATAGTAATAAATGTTGATATTGTTACAGTATAACTTATGATATCTATCCATCCTATTTGCCATACCGTACATGATACTATAATTAGTAACAAGAAAAAGAGTCCTGTAAACCATCCTGTTATTTTAATCAAATGATTTATTTTGTCATTCATTTTTTTTCTCACCACTATATTCAAAATAATTCTTTACATCCAGAATAAAATTTTTATAAACATTATTTTTTTCTTGAGAATCGCATAAATATAGAATGTCATTAGATAAAGTCCGTATAATTGTGTAAAAGTAAAAAGGCCATATAACAGTCCTTTTACGGTACAATGTTTTTAACGACAAAAACATACCCAGGAGGACTTTTACATG
>NZ_JACVZM010000050.1:0-734 GCF_017151935.1 Staphylococcus sp. EG-SA-14
AGCCGTCGAAGGTGGGACAAATGATTGGGGTGAAGTCGTAACAAGGTAGCCGTATCGGAAGGTGCGGCTGGATCACCTCCTTTCTAAGGATATATTCGGAACATCTTCTTCAGAAGATGCGGAATAACGTGACATATTGTATTCAGTTTTGAATGTTTGTTCATTCAAATTAATGGGCCTATAGCTCAGCTGGTTAGAGCGCACGCCTGATAAGCGTGAGGTCGGTGGTTCGAGTCCACTTAGGCCCACCATTAATTTAATACCTATTTGGGGGCTTAGCTCAGCTGGGAGAGCGCCTGCTTTGCACGCAGGAGGTCAGCGGTTCGATCCCGCTAGTCTCCACCATTATTTGTACATTGAAAACTAGATAAGTAAGTAAAATATAGATTTTACCAAGCAAAACCGAGTGAATAAAGAGTTTTAAATAAGCTTGAATTCATAAGAAATAATCGCTAGTGTTCGAAAGAACACTCACAAGATTAATAACGCGTTTAAATCTTTTTATAAAAGAAAACGTTTAGCAGACAATGAGTTAAATTATTTTAAAGCAGAGTTTACTTATGTAAATGAGCATTTAAAATAATGAAAACGAAGCCGTATGTGAGCATTTGACTTATAAAAATGGTGGAAACATAGATTAAGTTATTAAGGGCGCACGGTGGATGCCTTGGCACTAGAAGCCGATGAAGGACGTTACTAACGACGATATGCTTTGGGGAGCTGTAAGTAAGCTT
>NZ_JACVZM010000051.1:0-727 GCF_017151935.1 Staphylococcus sp. EG-SA-14
TGGTTCTGTTGCAAAGTAAAAAATATAGCTAATCACTAATATATCATGTCAGTGTTCGTTTAACTTGCTAGCATGATGCTAATTTCGTGGCATGGGGAAAATCCGTAGATCTGAAGAGACCTACGGTTCTTTTTATATAGAGCGTAAATACATTCAATACCTTTTAAAGTATTCTTTGCCGTATTGATACTTTGATATCTTGTCTTTCTTACTTTAATATGACGGTGATCTTGCTCAATGAGGTTATTCAGATATTTCGATGTACAATGACAGTCAGGTTTAAGTTTAAAAGCTTTAATTATTTTAGCCATTGCTGCCTTCGTTGAAGGTGCCTGATCTGTAACTACCTTTTGAGGCTTACCAAATTGTTTAATGAGACGTTTGATAAACGCATATGCTGAATGATTATCTCGTTGCTTACGCAACCAAATATCTAATGTATGTCCCTCTGTATCAATGGCACGATATAAATAGCTCCATTTTCCTTTTATTTTGATATACGTCTCATCAATACGCCATTTGTAATAAGCTTTTTTATGCTTTTTCTTCCAAATTTGATATAAAATTGGGGCATATTCTTGAACCCAACGGTAGATCGTTGAATGATGAACGTTTACACCACGTTCTCTTAATATTTCAGATATATCACGATAGCTCAATGCATATCTTAGATAGTAGCCAACGGCTACAGTGATAACATCCTTGTTAAATTGTTTATATCTGAAAT
>NZ_JACVZM010000052.1:0-555 GCF_017151935.1 Staphylococcus sp. EG-SA-14
GTATTAGTGTTTGGTGTCATCGTAGCAAGCTTAATAGGATTGTTAGACGGTTCATTTACACTATCAGAAAACTTAAAAGCAATTTCAGATGGACTTATCAGCATGCAAGATATTTCTATGATCGCATTATTAATCGGCGGTATGATTGGTCTCATAGAGTATCATGGCGGAATTAAATGGTTGCTCAATACCGTAACGAAACGATTGAAATCTAAACGCGGCGCAGAATTAGGAATTGCTAGTTTAGTAAGCGTGACAAATTTAGCAACAGCTAACAACACAATTTCAATCATTACAGCAAGACCACTCGCAAAAGAAATAGCAGATGATTATCAAATTGATCGCAGAAAGTCAGCAAGTATATTAGATATATTTGCAAGTACAGTACAAGGAATTATTCCATATGGCGCACAAGTATTAGCAGCAACAAGCGTCGCAGGGATATCAACAGTATCGCTATTACCATATTCATTTTATCCATATTTGTTAGGCATATGCGGTATCGTGTCTATTATAATAGGCTATCCACGTAAGAAGAAAGAAGCGGAATAAGCT
>NZ_JACVZM010000053.1:0-511 GCF_017151935.1 Staphylococcus sp. EG-SA-14
GTTGCGACGCATATCGATGGTTACTGCCGCAACGATAATGATGCCTTTAATAATATCCTGCACATAGGCATCGACGCCGACAAAGGTAAAACCGCTTTTGATCAGGCCAAGGATCATCGCGCCAATCAGGGTGCCGGTAATGCGCCCCACTCCGCCCATTAAGCTGCTGCCGCCGATCACCGCGGCGGCAATCGCGTCCAGCTCGTAGGACATCCCCATGCTCGACTGGCCGCTACTGACGCGCGCCGCCAGCACCACCCCCGCCAGCCCGGAGAGCGCCCCGGCGATGGTGTAGACGATCACCAGATATTTATTCACATTGATGCCGGACACTTTGGCCGAGGTCATGTTGCCGCCGATGGCATACACATATTTGCCATACCGGGTATGCTTCAGCGCAATGTGAAACACGGCGGCGATCACGAAGAAGATAATCACCGGCATCGCCCCCTGGCCTATCGCCGTAAAGCTGTCGGAGAGGAAGCTGATCGGGTTGCCCTGAGTGTAATAC
>NZ_JACVZM010000054.1:0-508 GCF_017151935.1 Staphylococcus sp. EG-SA-14
GTTTACTGTATTCATCATTAACATCATCTATTTGACTTTCTAACGTGTTAAATGCCAATGCTTGTTGGTAGACATCAGCTGTTGCTTTGTCTATTTTAGCTGGTAATTTCCCAACTTCATTTTCTAATTTAGAATATGCTTTCTCTGCTTCTTGTGCATTTTTCTTTGCACTATTCATTGCTGTTTTCGAACTCGCCATTGCTTCTTTATTAGCATTACTAAATTTCTCTAACTCATCTTTAGCTTCAGATGTTGCAATTTTAGATTCATTCCACTTACGCTTCGATTTATCCAGTTCATTAGATAACTGTTTATAATGATTTTCAGCTTTTTCTAGTTCAACACGTAACTCTGATAATTCTTTCTCAGAAGCATTACCACTTTTTGAGAGTTCATCAAATTCTTGAGACAACTGATTGACTGTTGCTTTTGCATTTTTGGTTGAAGCACTTAATTTATCAACTTGGTTTTTAGCACTTTTTTGAGATTGAGTTGCATCAGCTACCTG
>NZ_JACVZM010000055.1:0-507 GCF_017151935.1 Staphylococcus sp. EG-SA-14
GATGTGGACTACGTTGTAGACGAAGAAGATTACGATGACGAAGAAGAAGATGAAGAAGACGAAATTTCAGCTTACTCTTCTGATTTAGGTGAATTAGGTGACGACGAGGAAGAAGACGATCTTGAAGATGGTCTTGAAGGCGACCTTAGCCTAGTTGACGAAGAAGATGATGATGAGGAAGATGAAGAAGACTTCTAACAAAGATTTCTAAACTTCTATAAAAAAACATGTTGTTTTTCCTTGACTCAAATAAGTGAATGAATTATTATTCTATTTGGGCACTTTAGTTTCATAACTATTGTGAGATGAACACGTTACTCCCTGTCTTTCTTAGGAAAGATGGGGATTTTTTTATTTTTTCTAAGGAAAATAGTTATCCGCATCTCCCTTCTTATGTAAGCATATAAACTTTTTGGAAAAGGAAGGATATCATGACAAAGTATATTTTTGTAACCGGTGGGGTAGTTTCTTCAATCGGTAAAGGTTTAGTTGCAGCATCTTTAGGAC
>NZ_JACVZM010000056.1:0-505 GCF_017151935.1 Staphylococcus sp. EG-SA-14
TTTCTGGTCGTAGAATAGAGAAATTACTTCATGACAGTATTCGAATGATGTGGTTAGCTCAAGATCAAACACCTTCTTATAAAACTATTAATCGTTTTAGAGTGAATCCTAATACTGATGCGTTAATAGAATCTTTATTTATTCAGTTCCATAGTCAATGTTTAAAGCAAAATATTATTGATAATAATTCAATTTTCATTGATGGTACAAAAGTAGAAGCTAATGCCAATAGATATACATTTGTGTGGAAGAAAAGTATTCAAAATCACGAATCGAAATTGAACGAAAATTCAAAAGCATTATATCGTGACTTAGTTGAAGAAAAAATAATACCAGAGATAAAAGAAGATGGAGATAGCGATTTAACAATAGAAGAAATAGATTTAATTGGTAGTCATTTAGATAAAGAAATCGAAGATTTAAATCATTCTATTGAGAACGAAGATTGTGCTCAAATTAGAAAACAGACCCGTAAAAAAAGAACTGAGATTAAGAAGTTCAAAAA
>NZ_JACVZM010000057.1:0-498 GCF_017151935.1 Staphylococcus sp. EG-SA-14
CAAGAGAGTATTGCTGGGATAAAAGTTAGAAAGACATTCGGTTATGAAAAAGACGATCAAGCAGATTTTAAGCAACTAAGTGATGATGTCGTATACAAAAATTTAAAAGTTTCTAAAATTGATGCATTGTTTGATCCAACGATTATGTCAGTAATTGGTGTGAGTTATTTTTTAGCGATATTCTTTGGCGCAAGAATGGTGATTCAAGATGATATTACAATTGGACAACTTGTTACATTTACAACTTATTTAGGGATGATGGTTTGGCCACTGCTCGCACTTGGATTATTCTTTAACATTGTTCAAAGAGGTCATGCTTCATATGAAAGAATTAATGAAATTACTAATGTTCCAAATGATGTCGATACGGAAGTTAAGACGGATATGATTCCTGAAGGGGATATTCACGTCGACATTAAATCCTTTAAATTTCCAAACGATGATAATGTGGCATTACATGACATTCATTTCACGATTGAAAAAGGGACAACATTAGGT
>NZ_JACVZM010000058.1:0-483 GCF_017151935.1 Staphylococcus sp. EG-SA-14
GCCCCAGGGGCAGCAGGAAGTCGGCCCGCTTGCCCTTCTCCAGCTGGCCCGGCCGCATCACGTACCGCCGCCAGAAGAACACCGCCAGGCCCACCGTGGCCAGGGCGCCGAACACGTCCAGGGTCAGGCTGTGGAAGTACAGGTAGAACCGGCCCCGCAGGATGGGGATGCCCAGGTCGTGGTGGATCATCACCACCAGGGTGCCGATGAACAGCACAATGAAGGCGAAGAACAGCAGCGCGTGGGCGATGCCCGGCAGCCGCTCCTTGAGCAGCCGCCCCTGGCCCAGCCCGTGGATCAGGACGCGACGCAGGCGCTGCCCGGGGCGATCCCACCGCACCTCGGGCTTGCCCGCCATCCAGGTGCGCACCCGCTGCCAGGCACCATAGGCCATCACCGCCAGGGCCACGGTCATGCTGATGTACATGATCCACACGAAGCTGTGGGGAACGTTCCACTGGACCTGGCGGTGATGGCCTATGG
>NZ_JACVZM010000005.1:0-134633 GCF_017151935.1 Staphylococcus sp. EG-SA-14
AGATAATACAGTAAATCCCAAGTTACGATATCATACGCAACTTGGGATTTTTTCGTTTTAATAATAGGTATAAGCCCATTGCTTGTCCTCTAAAACATTTTGATAAAAAGGATCTTGGCCAATTAACTTGATATCATCTGCAAGTGCTTCAACTTCATCTAAATGATGGGTAGTTAATATAATTAAACATTTAGATTTCATAATGTTAAGAAGTTGGTGGATGTCATGTCTAGATTTCAAATCAATACCAACTGTCGGTTCATCTAAAATTAGAATTCGAGGTTGACCTAGTAAACCTACTAATATATTAATTTTACGTTTATTCCCACCAGACAATGTAGATACTTTGGCAGACGTATCATCAAAATTTAATTGCTGTAAATATTCGTTGATAGTTGTATCGTTAATTGGATTTTTACAAAGTGATTTAAAAAAATTAATGTTTTCAGCCACTGTCATGTGTTCAAATAACGCAATGTCTTGTGGCACATAACCGATGTGATTTTGGATTTGTCTTTGATTCCATTTTTCGCCGAAATAGTTGATAGTTCCATCATTAGCTTTTTCAATACCAGCGATCATACGAAGTAATGTTGATTTTCCAGCGCCATTATCACCAAGTAATACGGTTAAACGATTACTATCAAAGGACATAGTTAAATGATTGAAAATCTGTTTGTTACGGTAACGCTTTGAAAGGTTATTAATTTCTATCATCAGTTACGCTCCTTTACATGAAAATAATCAAGTATACGATACCCATAGCAAGTGCATATATAAATGTCATGAATAATCGATGACTTATTGTTTGAATATGGAATAAGATAAAGACGATACCTATCTCATAAATCAATATAAGTAACAGTGATTTTAAGTAAAATATTAAGCTGAGTGGTTGAGACAAATATAGACTAACTGCCAATAGTACCAACAATAACAAAATCGTATGTGTCATTACATAAGTACTATATAGTTTGAAACGGCTTAAATGATATTGTGATAATCGTTGCAATGCTGCTTGTTGGTTTAAACGATAATGAATTACTACTTGAACAGCGCTAACAAATAAAATCACCGCAAAGATTAAGCTAATTGAAATAGAGTGTTGTGCTTGTTTAGTAAGCGACACAAATTTGATTTTAGATTCAGGTGTATGTTTATGATAGGACTTGTTGATAGCATCGATGGATTGATGCTGTTTCATATCCTCAAAGTGTTCATAAATAATGTTAGGAATTTGCTGTTCATATAATGAACTACTAACAATTTCTACAGCAATACCACCTATAAAGTCATCTCTACCATATAACTGTATCGTTTCTTTTAAACGGTTCTCTTTTAATTTTTGAGAGAAACCTTTAGGAATTTGCATACTTAAAATAGCTTCCTTTTTAGTAACATCATCTTCATCGACTTTTTTAATAGTTACATAGTCAGATTGTTTAATTTTATTGACGAATGATTTTGATGCAGTGGTTTGGTCTAAATCTTGAATGGTAATCGGTATTTTGAAGTTGTCATGTGCTACACGGTAACCGATACCAATAAGTACGAGTGCGATGACAATGGTTGTTACGAGCAAGATGTATTGTAACCATTGCTTGAACACAACAAGTTGTATATAAGGCTTCATTGACGATACCTCCAAACCAATACAGCTAAATTAATTATCAAAAGTGCGATGAAGCTAAGATAGAAACTAGGGTGTAGTTCTAAAATGTAGTTGTTTAAAATAATTTCTAACAATTGATTTGTTACAACTGCGAACGGTTGAATATTGAAAACGCCATTTGCTATATGTTGTAAAAAAATCGTAGGTATTGTTAAACCAGATAACACCAGGATGACAATAGCTAATATGACTTTACTAATACTATTCAACAAGCCTGTTGTTAAAAGTTCGATGAGTAATAACCACAGTATTAAAAAGGTAACATAATAGCTTAAATGAATGGCTAACGTTGGCCAATTATATAATTCAAAGGTATTCGGAATACTGAACACAATCCAAACTACACCAACGATACTCCATAACATAGTATAAAACCATGTAATCAACGCACGAATGATTAATAAACGCTCTTTAGAAAAATGAAACATTTTCAATCGCGCTTTCAATACAGTATCTTGATTCATTTTCAAAACTGTAAATAAAGATAGTGCAAAGATGAATACCGTTGCTAAAAATCCTGTAATTGCATAATAACTGCCCGTATCGTATAAATGAATCGGTTCTAAGTTAAATGCACCTGAACGGTTTAATCCTGTAATCAGCAAATCAGTCATAACATTGATACTGTCAGAATGTGATGCTTTCGGTGCTAAGTCTTGAAAAGCTAAGATGCCACCCATTGATCGCATAAGACGTTGGTAAACAGAATCTGTTAGCTGAGATAGCACGACACTTTTCATGGATTGTTGATCATATGTATATACTGAAATTGGTAGTTCGCCTTGTTTATAAAATGCCTTGGTCATACCTTTATCAAAAACAAAATAGCCTTGAAGTTTATGTTTTTTTAACAAAGTATGTGCTTGCTTATCATCATATGCCTTAATGCTCACGTTTTTTCCTAGGTTACTCCCTTTACCAATAGAGTTTAAGATTAATTTCGTTTCACTTGATTGATCTTTATCTACGACACCTATATTAAAATGATTGTCATCTTCTGTTACATGTTGGATCGTCGTTAATGTAATAACGAGTGCCGCTAATATAAATAGTAAATAGATAATCAAATACCACTTTTTCAATAAAAAAGAGTGGTAGATGCGAAACAAATGTATTGTTTTCATTTAACCACTCCTCCAATGATAAGATTGAAAGGCAAGATGACCTTCCAATCTTATTTTTATATTTTAGTTATTTAGATGCCTTTTTTAAAATTGATTCAAACATTTTGCCGCCATTTTTTTCGATTTCTTTTTCAAGTTTTTCACGGTCTTTTGAAGATAGACTATTGAAATCTTTCGCACCACTATCATCAAAATCAATATCTGCTTTCAATTTTGTGCTAGATTTTAAAATGAAATTAATTGGTTCTTCAGCATATTTGATGCCGATATTTAACGTAGATTTCTGAGTGTTATTTTTTACGTCAGAATCTATATTATTTTCAAAAGTGAATTCATTTTCGTCGCTATATTTATCTAATGCGACAGTAATTTTACCTTTATCTTGACGTTTTGTGCCATCTACTTTCTCTTGGTTATCTAATTTGATTTTTGATTCATCATATTCTGTCTTTTTACCAAATTCGTATTTATCACTGTATTTATTGTCTTTTTCCTTAGAAGATACGCCTTTAATTGTATATTTCGCTTCAGCATACGTGTATTTATCTTGATCGAAATCAAGTGCGTAATCTAGTTTTAACTTATCGTCTTCTAAAGTATTAGTACCTTTGATTTTAGTTTTATTATTTTCTTTGTCTGTAATAGTAATTTCTCGTTTTACAATCGTATGTTTTTCGGTATAAATTTTAGATTGAATTTTAGCAAATTCATCCTTTTTAGTTTCTTTGACATCGTCAATTGCTTTTTTGATGTCTTTTTCAAAGTCTTTTGTAGCACCTTGTTCTTCCATTAATTTTTTAAGGTCTTTATCCTTTTTAGCTTCTTCTAATACAGCTAATGTAATTTTTTTAGTGTCAGCTCTGCTAAGTGTTAACGTGACAGGTCTAACTTTGTACTTTTCACCATTAACCTTAATTTCTTCTTTTTTACCTTTATCAAAATTATCGTCATCTAATTTGTCGACAATAAGTTCGGAATATTTTTCGGCAATTTTGCTGTAGTCACTTTGTTGTGCTTGAGCATTACTAAAAAGAGTATTTAAATTTAGTTGTTGGTTTGTAATACCATTTTCTTTTGCTGTTTCTTCATCTTCACCTGTAAGTTTTGAATAAGTTGATAATAAATCAGAATTATTAACACTATATTTCCCTTTAAATAATGGTGATTCGAAATAATGCTTATCTTTATCTGCAGCTAACTGGAATTTCCCTAATGCAGAGTCTGCGATTGTTGGTTCAAGATTAATCATTGATTTCTCTTTTTTAGGATCATGTCCATATGACATTTTAATTTTCGATGCATTAACAACAGATTTAGGAATGCCAAGCCCTTTAACAATTTCATCTGATGCATCTGCGCTTAATTCTAATGAAGATAAAAACGAATTATCTTTCATCTTTTCTTGGAACTTCACTTCATTTTCAAAACGGTCATTAAAATAATCTTTATACATTTTTGCAGTTTGTTGTTCACTTTTTAAGTATGTATTTTTCGGTGTGTTTGCAAAAAATGCATAAACTCCCCATGCGATTCCACCTATTAATAGTAAGACAATAATAATAGGAATTATAATTTTTAACTTTTTAGACATTTTGCTTCCTCCCAATTATTTATGAGTTAATCATATCAGAACAATACATTTTATTAAATGGTTTATTTTAAATTTTGTTTAAATTAATAGAATTTTAGTTATAATAATGTTTAATAAGTTATTGGAAATCTAATAAACTACAAAAAATAGTTTGATTACATAATGATTCTTGAAAAATGTTGGTTAACTTTAAGGTGATAAGTTATTGCAATTTTGAAGGTAGACATCATATTTTATAATCGAATAACATACAAAATAAAGCGACCAATTTTGCAGTGTTACGAATTGTAAACTGCGAACTGGTCGCTTTTTATTGATGTGATGATTAATTTAATGGATGTAATTATATGATGAAACTTCTGAAGCAGAGATGGTTCTTGATGAAACGATATATTCACCAATCCAATTCATTTCTGAAATTAGAATACTTCCATCAATATTAACTTTTTCAACGTAGGCTACATGACCAAATGGACCATTTACTGTTTGTAAAATTGATCCTCGTGTTGGGTGTCTATCTACTTTGAAGCCATTGCTTGAAGCTTGGCCTGCCCAGTTTTTAGCATCTCCCCAAAATGTACTAATCGTGTGTCCATCTTTGGCACGTTTATCAAAGACATACCATGTACATTGTCCAGCAGTATATAAGTTGTTCTTACTTGTGATAAGAGGCTGATCAATGATTTTACCGTTACCTAATGCTAAAGGTTTACCGTCAGCAGTCTTTGCTTTGTCATTAAATTCGGCGATTTGTAATTCGTCATACAATTCGTCTAAATCGATGCCTGTAATAAGCCCTTTGTTATCTTTTGAAAAAGCGTTATTTAATTCATCGTCATTGTCTTCGACATTCGGTATTGCTGGTGTCAAAGGATTGCTTGGTGACGTTTGAGGCGGTGTGTGTGAATCAATTGCGTCATTAATGTGCGTATACTGACCACTTAATGAAGAATGGTACTGATTGTTGTTAAGATCACGTTGATTTGCGTGTTGATGATTGTCGTTTGTACGTGACTGGTTTTGATGATTGTTGTTTGGCGTGTTGTTTTTGTCATATGTATAAGTATACGCGCCGGTGTCTTTATTCACTTTGAACTGTGCGTTTGGGTGTGCTTTCTTTGCTTCTTCTAATGTTTTGCTATCATTCGTATATGCTTGAGCCGAGTTAGGCGACATACTAAATAAAGTAAGAGTTGTCATCGTCAGTAAAATTGTTTTCTTCATAATAACCATTTAATCCTTTATGTATTTAATTTAATTTTAGTATACACATTTATATTACAAAAATGAATGGTTAATTAAAAATATATGGGTATATTCAATATATTTATTTAAAAAAAGCTAAAAATACTTAAAAAACTATATACATATACTAATAATTTATATATTATTTGAGTAAGGAGCACTTTTTCAAAAAATAGTGTCCCTAAAAAGTTTTGATAAACTTAAAATATTCAGGAGGTTTCTAGTTATGGCAATGATTAAGATGAGTCCAGAGGAAATCAGAGCAAAATCGCAATCTTACGGGCAAGGTTCAGACCAAATCCGTCAAATTTTATCTGATTTAACACGTGCACAAGGTGAAATTGCAGCGAACTGGGAAGGTCAAGCTTTCAGCCGTTTCGAAGAGCAATTCCAACAACTTAGTCCTAAAGTAGAAAAATTTGCACAATTATTAGAAGAAATTAAACAACAATTGAATAGCACTGCTGATGCCGTTCAAGAACAAGACCAACAACTTTCTAATAATTTCGGTTTGCAATAAGCATTCTGAAATTGGCAAAGTCACATTTTCTAATGTGGCTTTGCTTATCATTTTTTTAAGAAAACAACTGAAAGGAAATAAGCATGAAAAAGAAAAATTGGATTTATGCATTAATTGTCACTTTAATTATTATAATTGCCATAGTTAGTATGATATTTTTTGTTCAAACAAAATATGGAGATCAATCAGAAAAAGGATCCCAAAGTGTAAGTAATAAAAATAATAAAATACATATCGCAATTGTTAACGAGGATCAACCAACGACATATAACGGTAAAAAAGTTGAGCTGGGTCAAGCATTTATTAAAAGGTTAGCAAATGAGAAAAACTATAAATTTGAAACAGTAACAAGAAACGTTGCTGAGTCTGGTTTGAAAAATGGTGGATACCAAGTCATGATTGTTATCCCAGAAAACTTTTCAAAATTGGCAATGCAATTAGACGCTAAAACACCATCGAAAATATCGCTACAGTATAAAACAGCTGTAGGACAAAAAGAAGAAGTAGCTAAAAACACAGAAAAAGTTGTAAGTAATGTACTTAACGACTTTAACAAAAACTTAGTCGAAATTTATTTAACAAGCATCATTGATAATTTACATAATGCACAAAAAAATGTTGGCGCTATTATGACGCGTGAACATGGTGTGAATAGTAAATTCTCGAATTACTTATTAAATCCAATTAACGACTTCCCGGAATTATTTACAGATACGCTTGTAAATTCAATTTCTGCAAACAAAGACATTACAAAATGGTTCCAAACATACAATAAATCATTATTGAGTGCGAATTCAGATACGTTCAGAGTGAACACAGATTATAATGTTTCGACTTTAATTGAAAAACAAAATTCATTATTTGACGAGCACAATACAGCGATGGATAAAATGTTACAAGATTATAAATCGCAAAAAGATAGCGTGGAACTTGATAACTATATCAATGCATTAAAACAGATGGACAGCCAAATTGATCAACAATCAAGTATGCAAGATACAGGTAAAGAAGAATATAAACAAACTGTTAAAGAAAACTTAGATAAATTAAGAGAAATCATTCAATCACAAGAGTCACCATTTTCAAAAGGTATGATTGAAGACTATCGTAAGCAATTAACAGAATCACTGCAAGATGAGCTTGCAAATAACAAAGACTTACAAGATGCGCTAAATAGCATTAAAATGAACAATGCTCAATTCGCTGAAAACTTAGAGAAACAACTTCATGATGATATTGTCAAAGAACCTGATACAGATACAACATTTATCTATAACATGTCTAAACAAGACTTTATAGCTGCAGGTTTAAATGAGGATGAAGCTAATAAATACGAAGCAATTGTCAAAGAAGCAAAACGTTATAAAAATGAATATAATTTGAAAAAACCGTTAGCAGAACACATTAATTTAACAGATTACGATAACCAAGTTGCGCAAGACACAAGTAGTTTGATTAATGATGGTGTCAAAGTGCAACGTACTGAAACGATTAAAAGTAATGATATTAATCAATTAACTGTTGCAACAGATCCTCATTTTAATTTTGAAGGCGACATTAAAATTAATGGTAAAAAATATGACATTAAGGATCAAAGTGTTCAACTCGATACATCTAACAAGGAATATAAAGTTGAAGTCAATGGCGTTGCTAAATTGAAAAAGGATGCTGAGAAAGATTTCTTAAAAGATAAAACAATGCATTTACAATTGTTATTTGGACAAGCAAATCGTCAAGATGAACCAAATGATAAGAAAACAACGAGTGTTGTGGATGTAACATTGAATCATAACCTTGATGGTCGCTTATCGAAAGATGCATTAAGCCAGCAATTGAGTGCATTATCTAGGTTTGATGCGCATTATAAAATGTACACAGATACAAAAGGCAGAGAAGATAAACCATTCGACAACAAACGTTTAATTGATATGATGGTTGACCAAGTTATCAATGACATGGAAAGTTTCAAAGACGATAAAGTAGCTGTGTTACATCAAATTGATTCAATGGAAGAAAACTCAGACAAACTGATTGATGACATTTTAAATAACAAAAAGAATACAACAAAAAATAAAGAAGATATTTCTAAGCTGATTGATCAGTTAGAAAACGTTAAAAAGACTTTTGCTGAAGAGCCACAAGAACCAAAAATTGATAAAGGCAAAAATGATGAATTTAATACGATGTCTTCAAATTTAGATAAAGAAATTAGTAGAATTTCTGAGAAAAGTACGCAATTGCTATCAGATACACAAGAATCAAAAACAATTGCAGATTCAGTTAGTGGACAATTAAATCAATTAGATAATAATGTGAATAAACTACATGCGACAGGTCGAGCATTAGGCGTAAGAGCGAATGATTTGAACCGTCAAATGGCTAAAAACGATAAAGATAATGAGTTATTCGCTAAAGAGTTTAAAAAAGTATTACAAAATTCTAAAGATGGCGACAGACAAAACCAAGCATTAAAAGCATTTATGAGTAATCCGGTTCAAAAGAAAAACTTAGAAAATGTTTTAGCTAATAATGGTAATACAGACGTGATTTCACCGACATTATTCGTATTATTGATGTATTTACTATCAATGATTACAGCATATATTTTCTATAGTTATGAACGTGCCAAAGGACAAATGAATTTCATTAAAGATGATTATAGTAGTAAAAACCATCTTTGGAATAATGTCATTACGTCAGGTGTTATTGGTACAACTGGTTTGGTAGAAGGATTAATTGTCGGTTTAATTGCAATGAATAAGTTCCATGTATTAGCTGGCTATAGAGCGAAATTCATCTTAATGGTGATTTTAACTATGATGGTCTTTGTACTTATTAATACGTATTTACTAAGACAGGTAAAATCTATCGGTATGTTCTTAATGATTGCTGCATTGGGTCTATACTTTGTAGCTATGAATAATTTGAAAGCGGCTGGACAAGGTGTGACTAATAAAATTTCACCATTGTCTTATATCGATAACATGTTCTTCAATTATTTAAATGCAGAGCATCCTATAGGCTTGGCACTAGTAATATTAACAGTACTTGTGATTATTGGTTTTGTACTGAACATGTTTATAAAACACTTTAAGAAAGAGAGATTAATCTAATGTTGATGAATAGCGTGATTGCTTTAACTTTTTTAACAGCATCTAGCAATAATGGCGGACTTAATATTGATGTGCAACAAGAAGAGGAAAAGCGAATCAATAATGATTTAAATCAATATGATACAACGCTATTTAATAAAGATAGTAAAGAAGTCAACGACGCGATTGCTAAGCAGAAAAAAGAACGACAACAACAAATAAAAAATGATATGTTTCAAAATCAAGCGAGTCACTCGACTCGCTTGAATGAAACTAAAAAAGTGTTATTTTCCAAATCTAACTTAGAAAAGACTTCGGAGAGTGATAAAAGCCCCTATATTCAAAACAAGCAGGAGAAAAAAATATTCCCGTACATTTTGATGTCTGTAGGGGCTTTTTTGACTTTAGGATTTGTCATTTTTTCAATTCATAAAGGGAGACGAACGAAAAATGAATCAGCACGTAAAAGTAACATTTGATTTTACTAATTATAATTACGGCACATATGACTTAGCAGTACCAGCATATTTACCGATAAAAAATTTAATAGCTTTAGTATTGGATAGTTTGGACATTTCAATATTTGATGTCAATACACAAATTAAAGTGATGACGAAAGGTCAATTACTTGTTGAAAATGATCGACTCATTGATTATCAAATCGCTGATGGAGATATTTTGAAGTTACTATAGGAGGAAAAATAGATGGTTAAAAATCATAACCCTAAAAATGAAATGCAAGATATGTTAACGCCTTTAGATGCTGAAGAAGCAGCTAAAACAAAATTACGCTTAGATATGAGAGAGATTCCTAAGTCTTCAATTAAACCAGAACATTTTCATTTAATGTACTTATTAGAACAACATTCTCCATATTTTATAGATGCTGAATTAACTGAACTACGTGACAGTTTCCAAATACATTATGACATTAATGACAATCATACACCTTTTGATAATATTAAATCATTTACTAAAAATGAAAAATTACGTTACTTACTCAATATCAAAAATTTAGAAGAAGTAAATCGTACACGCTACACATTTGTGTTGGCACCAGATGAATTATTTTTCACAAGAGATGGATTACCAATTGCTAAAACAAGAGGGTTACAAAATGTTGTTGATCCATTACCTGTGTCAGAAGCTGAATTTTTAACAAGATATAAAGCACTGGTTATCTGTGCATTCAATGAGAAACAATCATTTGATGCTTTAGTTGAAGGAAACTTAGAACTACATAAAGGAACGCCATTTGAAACTAAAGTTATTGAAGCGGCAACGTTAGATTTACTAACGGCATTTTTAGATGAACAGTATCAGAAACAAGAACAAGATTATAGTCAAAATTATGCATATGTACGCAAAGTAGGGCATACCGTTTTCAAATGGGTCGCTATCGGTATGACAACGTTAAGTGTTTTATTAATTGCATTCTTAGCATTTTTATATTTTTCAGTAATGAAGCATAATGAGCGCATTGAAAAAGGATACCAAGCATTTGTAAAGGATGATTATACGCAAGTACTAAATACGTATGATGATTTAGATGGAAAAAAATTAGATAAAGAGGCACTTTACATTTATGCCAAAAGTTATATCCAAACAAATAAACAAGGTTTAGAAAAAGATAAGAAAGAAAATTTACTTAATAACGTGACACCAAATTCAAACAAAGACTACTTATTATATTGGATGGAATTAGGACAAGGACATCTTGATGAAGCGATTAATATTGCCACTTATTTAGATGATAACGATATTACAAAGTTAGCGTTGATTAATAAGTTAAATGAGATTAAAAATAACGGAGATTTATCGAATGATAAACGTTCTGAAGAAACGAAAAAGTATAACGATAAATTGCAAGATATTTTAGACAAAGAAAAACAAGTTAAAGATGAAAAAGCGAAATCTGAAGAAGAGAAAGCAAAAGCGAAAGATGAGAAATTAAAGCAACAAGAAGAGAACGAAAAGAAACAAAAAGAACAAGCACAAAAAGATAAAGAAAAACGCCAAGAAGCTGAAAGAAAAAAATAGTATAGGACTGAGGCAAAGACAATGCATAAATTGATTATAAAATATAACAAACAATTGAAGATGCTCAATTTGCGAGATGGTAAGACATATACTATTAGCGAAGACGAGCGTGCAGATATTACGTTGAAATCGTTAGGCGAAGTCATTCATTTAGAACAAAATAATCAAGGTACTTGGCAAGCGAATCATACTTCTATTAATAAGGTGCTTGTTAGAAAAGGTGACCTTGATGACATTACATTACAGCTTTATACAGAAGCTGATTATGCATCATTTGCTTATCCTTCAATTCAAGATACGATGACAATTGGGCCAAATGCGTATGATGATATGGTTATTCAAAGCTTGATGAATGCCATCATTATTAAAGATTTTCAATCAATACAAGAATCACAATACGTACGCATTGTGCACGATAAAAATACAGATGTGTATATTAACTATGAACTACAAGAGCAACTAACGAACAAAGCTTACATTGGTGATCATATTTATGTTGAAGGGATATGGCTCGAAGTACAAGCTGATGGTTTAAATGTATTGAGTCAGAATACAGTGGCATCGTCATTAATTCGCTTAACACAAGAGATGCCACATGCACAGGCAGATGATTACAATACGTACCATCGTTCGCCAAGGATTATTCACCGTGAACCTACCGACGATATTAAGATTGAAAGACCACCACAGCCAATACAGAAGAACAATACAGTGATATGGCGTTCCATTATACCGCCATTAGTAATGATTGCTTTAACTGTTGTCATCTTTTTAGTGAGACCAATTGGTATTTATATTTTAATGATGATTGGTATGAGTACAGTAACGATAGTATTTGGTATTACAACGTATTTCTCTGAAAAGAAAAAGTATAACAAAGATGTTGAAAAACGAGAGAAAGATTACAAAGCTTATTTGGATAATAAATCTAAAGAAATTAATAAAGCGATTAAAGCACAACGTTTTAGTTTGAATTACCATTATCCAACGGTTGCTGAAATTAAAGATATCGTTGAAACGAAAGCACCAAGAATATATGAAAAAACATCGCATCATCACGATTTCTTACATTATAAGTTAGGTATTGCGAATGTAGAAAAGTCATTCAAATTAGATTACCAAGAAGAAGAATTTAACCAACGTCGTGATGAACTATTCGACGATGCTAAAGAATTGTATGAATTTTACACAGATGTAGAACAAGCACCATTAATCAATGATTTAAATCATGGACCAATTGCATATATTGGTGCACGACATCTCATTTTAGAAGAATTGGAGAAAATGCTAATCCAATTGTCAACGTTCCATAGTTATCATGATTTAGAGTTTCTATTTGTGACACGTGAAGATGAAGTTGAAACATTGAAATGGGCACGTTGGTTGCCACATATGACATTGAGAGGTCAAAACATTAGAGGGTTTGTTTACAATCAACGAACACGTGACCAAATTTTAACGTCAATTTATAGCATGATTAAAGAACGTATCCAAGCTGTGCGTGAACGCAGCAGAAGTAATGAGCAAATTATTTTCACACCGCAATTAGTGTTTGTCATTACAGATATGTCATTAATTATTGATCATGTCATTTTAGAATATGTAAACCAAGATTTATCAGAATATGGTATTTCATTAATCTTTGTTGAAGATGTGATTGAAAGTTTGCCAGAGCATGTAGATACCATTATTGATATCAAGTCTCGTACTGAAGGCGAACTGATTACGAAAGAAAAAGAATTAGTTCAATTGAAATTTACACCTGAAAATATTGATAACGTTGATAAAGAATATATCGCGAGACGTTTGGCGAATTTGATACACGTCGAACATTTGAAAAATGCAATTCCTGATAGTATTACATTTTTAGAGATGTATAACGTGAAAGAAGTAGATCAGCTTGATGTGGTTAATCGATGGAGACAAAACGAAACATACAAAACGATGGCAGTACCTTTAGGTGTAAGAGGTAAAGATGATATTTTATCATTGAACTTACATGAAAAAGCACACGGGCCACATGGTTTAGTTGCTGGTACCACTGGTTCAGGGAAATCTGAGATTATCCAATCATACATTTTATCTTTAGCTATTAATTTTCATCCACATGAAGTTGCGTTCCTATTGATTGACTATAAAGGTGGGGGTATGGCGAACTTATTTAAAGATTTAGTCCATTTAGTTGGTACGATTACAAACTTAGATGGCGATGAAGCGATGCGTGCCTTAACATCAATCAAAGCCGAATTGAGAAAACGTCAACGTTTATTCGGAGAGCATGATGTTAACCATATTAATCAATACCATAAGTTATTTAAAGAAGGTGTTGCAACAGAACCAATGCCACATTTATTCATTATTTCCGATGAGTTTGCCGAATTAAAATCAGAACAACCTGATTTTATGAAAGAACTTGTATCAACGGCACGTATTGGACGTTCGTTAGGTATTCATTTAATACTTGCGACACAAAAACCATCGGGTGTTGTTGATGACCAAATTTGGTCTAACTCTAAATTTAAATTGGCATTAAAAGTACAAGATAGACAAGACAGTAATGAAATTTTAAAAACACCAGATGCAGCAGACATTACATTACCAGGTCGTGCGTATTTACAAGTTGGTAATAATGAAATTTATGAATTATTCCAATCTGCATGGAGTGGTGCAACATATGACATCGAAGGCGATAAATTAGAAGTTGAAGATAAGACGATTTACATGATTAATGACTATGGTCAACTTCAAGCAATCAACAAAGACTTGAGTGGACTTGAAGATGAAGAAACGAAAGAAAATCAAACTGAGTTAGAAGCGGTCATAGATCATATCGAATCTATTACAACACGATTAGAAATCGAAGAAGTTAAGCGTCCATGGCTACCACCATTGCCAGAAAATGTATATCAAGAAGATTTAGTAGAAACAGATTTCAGAAAATTATGGTCAGATGATGCAAAAGAAGTGGAATTAACATTAGGACTTAAAGACGTACCAGAAGAACAATACCAAGGACCGATGGTATTGCAATTGAAAAAAGCTGGGCACATCGCGTTAATCGGAAGTCCAGGATATGGTAGAACAACGTTCTTACATAACATTATTTTCGATGTTGCAAGACACCATCGTCCTGATCAAGCACACATGTACTTGTTCGATTTCGGTACCAATGGTTTGATGCCAGTCACAGACATACCGCATGTCGCTGATTACTTTACAGTAGATCAAGAAGACAAGATTGCTAAGGCGATACGGAAGATACATGATATTATTTCTGAGCGAAAAAGACTATTAAGTCAAGAGAGAGTAGTTAATATAGAGCAATATAATAAAGAAACTGGAAATTCAATTCCAAATATTTTCTTAATTATCGATAACTACGACACGGTGAAAGAATCACCGTTTATGGAAGAATATGAAGAAATGATGTCTAAGGTAACACGTGAAGGTTTAGCGTTAGGGGTATACATCATTCTTTCAGGATCAAGATCAAGTGCAATAAAATCAGCAATATTTACTAACATTAAAACAAGAGTTGCGCTGTACCTCTTTGAAAACAATGAATTAACAAATATTATTGGTTCTTATAAAAAAGGTGTGAAAGATGTTAAAGGTAGAGCTGCAATAAATGATGATAACTTCACACAGTTCCAAATTGCTCAACCATTTGAATTAGCAGAAGGACAAACATATAATGAGCGCATTAAAAATGAAGTAGCACAAATGAAAGAATTCTATGTAGGAGATTATCCAAAACATATTCCAATGATGCCAGATAAGGTATTAATGGAGGATATTCGAGAAGCATATGATTTGGAAAAAATCATTCATGAAGAACACAAATTACCATTAGGATTAGACTTTGAGGATGTGGAACTAGTTAGTTTAGATCTGACATCACCAAGTATATTAACAGCAAGAACACCAAATGATTTAGAAATAGTTAATAATCGAGTTTTAGATGGTATGAGTAAACTTAAGGAAAGTGTAACAACAATACTAGTTGATGCAGATGAAAATATGAGTGATAAGTCAAGTATAGTTAATTCATATTATGCATCGTCAGAGGATTTGCAATTAATAAAACAAGGTTTTATCGTTGAAATCAAAAAAAGGTTGAATAGCGAACGAAGTAAAGAAAGTGTGAAGATTGTATTTATCAACAATCTTAAGGCGTTTATTTCTATTACAGGACTTAATGAAAAGGATATAAGGTATATATTATCTGAAGGACCAAAGGTAAATGTCTATACAATAATTAGTAGTATGTACAATGACATCTTAGGAACATTTGATAGAGAATCAAAATTAGCACGTCAAATTATTAATCAAGCAGTAATTGTAACTAGGCTATATGATCAAGAGTTTTTACAAGCTAAAATCACGAATAGAGAGCCGTTATTAAAACCATATGAAATGTATTATTTCAATAAAAATGAACATATTAAAATAAAATTAATTCAATAGGGAGGACAATTATGGGGGAAATAAAAGTTGAAACGAGTAGTACGATAGGAAAAATTGAAAGTATTTCTAATGCTGGATCAAATATTTCTTTTGATAATGTATCAGACTCGTTAGAATACACAAACATTTCACCATTTACAGGATTTGCTGCTGCTAGTAGTACTTTAACTACAGCTATTTCTAATTATCATTCTATTATTACTCAAGACACAGAAGCAATGAAAACTGCTGTAAATGATTTTAGAGATAAGGATGCTGATATAGCTGGACAAATTGATGAAAATAATAATTTAGGAGCAGGATTATAACATAGAGGGAGATAAAAATGGCTAATAAGGAAGAGCTCAAAAAAAGAAGGGCACGATGTATAGAACAAAAACATAGCAAGGAAAGTGAATTGAAAAGCCTACAAGGAGATAAGAAAAGGTTACAAGATGCAGTGAATTCTGCACAGACTATAATAGAAGATTTTAACTCTGAAAAGAAGACTTACGATGGTATAGAAATTGAAAAGAATCAATGGTCTGGACAAACGCGTAATAAATCGGATGATAATCGCACCAATTTAAATACGTCTATAGATAAATATAAAGAAAAGTTTGATAAGGCTTTAAATCAAATGAAGAAGGATTTGGAAAATCTTGAAAGTAAAATAGAGGGCGTTGAAACGGATATTTCAAACATTGCTGCTGAAATTCAAAATATAGATAGACAATTATAAATATAAAAGAGTAAAGGAGTATAAAATGGGGAATAAAATAAAAATGTCAGAAGTGAATAATTTTAATGCTTCATTACAGAAATCTCTCAGTAGTTTATCTACGAATACAAAAACTTTAAAGAATAATATTAATAAATTGAAAGATGATAGTGAATTTAAAGGGAAAACAGCATCGAATATTAATAGCTATAATCAAAGTTTTCATATTGAAACAATAAGTAGAATCGAAAAAATAAAGGAGGAATTTGAAAAAAAAATAAAAGATGCAATTGAAGATTTTCAAAATAGTGTTGATAATGACCATAATGCAATTTTAGATGAAGATGCAATAGAAAAATACAAAGGTGAAGTCAAAAAATCTATTGAACAAATAGAGAGTATTAAGACAAGAATGAATTCTACTATAGGAGGGGTTCATGATTTAACAACAGCAAAAACAATAAGTGGTAAGGATGTTAAAGAAAAGGGAGAAACATTTAATAAGCAAATTACTGATACATTAGATAATTTTAATAATTTTCAAAGTTTACACTTTTTAGATGATTCCGAATTATTATCTATGATTACACCTGTTTCTACAATGGCCTCTAAAGTTAAAAATATGCCAAGTAATCGATCAACTATATCTGGAAATGCTGGATATATAAAAAGTGAGTATAAACTTCATTCAGAAAACAACCAATTTCGTGAATTGAAAAAAGAATTGGAAAAATATGAAAGCGCAATATATGGTGGTAATAAATATCGAAAGACTGTTAAATCTATGATTGAAATAAAAAATGCATTAATTGTTGCATATATAGCTGGTGACGGTAATATCTTTAAAGGTAATGAATTATTAGCTAAAAACCAGTTGGGGAAATTGGGAAATAAAAAATTAAAATTAATAAATGCAACTATGCAAACAAATGTTGAAAATATTGAAGGAAAAAGATTAGTTAAAGCTGCTAAATTTATACTTGATAAAAATAATAAAATGAAATTCAGTGAGAAATTAAAAGCTGGTTTTAAAATGACCAGAAATTATAGCGATACTGAATTCAAGCAGCTAGAAAAAGTTGCAGGAAAATACAATGGTAAATCTGCAATGAAAAGAGGTGCTAAAGCCGCATGGGAAAGTATGAGTCAAAAACAGTTACGCGAATTTTTGAAAAATCCTAAAAATTTAAAAAATATATGTTTGGATGAAGTTAAGGATTTTCTAGGCAAAAACAAACTAGGAAAATTTTTGAAAAGTATGAGATATGCTGGTAAGCTTTTAGGGCCACTAGGAGCAGTAGCAGCAGTAGCAAACAATGTTGTAAATGAGAAATCAGGACAGAAAAAAATTGTTGGATCTATTGTTGATTTAGGGGCAATTGGTGGATCCACTGCAACTGGAGCAGCAATTGGAGCAGCAATTGGAGGTCCTGTAGGTGCAGTTGTAGGCGGAATAGCTGGAATTGTAGTAGGTGCCGCGTCTGATTTTAAATTAGTAGGTGGCAAGTCATTAACGGATATTGCTAAAGATAAACTTAATAATACGGTTAGTTCTATTAGAAGTAATGGTTTTGGTAAAACTTTATGTAATGTATTTTAAAAGGAGATTAAAAAATGAATAATACTAAGGAAAATATAGATATTCTTCGAAAGCCAGGAGCACAAGCTCTAAGTTTAATATCATTGTTTTTGATACTTTTTTCATGTCTGACTTTCTTTTTTGGTTTAGATTATGAAAGGTTTCCTAATTATTTAAAGATAACGACAATTATAGAATTAATAATTATTGTAATCAGTTTACTTCAATGGATTAGATTTATAGATTTCGAAAAAGAAAGTGCACAGAAATATAAAAAAATATATGCTCGATTTTTAGTTGTTATAAATGTGTTAACTACTATCACTGTAGTATTTGCACTGTGTAACCTTTATTATTTTGCAGCTGTACAAAACCATTATGATTTATTCAATTATTGGTTAATAGGTACGATTTCAATCATAATTAGTTATTTGTTATTAGTAATTGGCGGAATGTTTACGTTGTTGAAATTACCTAAAGTAACAAAACGTTGGGGTGGTAAAACTAAAACACATTTCGGTTTATTATTAACTGCGTTGAGCTCATTTATATATATTGAAAAAATTATCGAATATATATTGATTCCTAATGTCGTAGAATCCAAGTTTATAATTATTGTAAGCATGTTGGTTATCGCTGGAGCACAATTTGTGGCATTTCAATTTATTATGCAATACAGTAGATTCTATATTTTTGAATTAAACACAGCAGATGATGACTAAATGATATAGATTTACAAAACACACTTTTAAAAAGTGAATTGATCTGAAAAAGTGATTTGAAAATCGGAAATTCTATATAGTTTTTCACTGCTTTTATATTTTAAATTGGAGGAATAATAAATGGAACTTGATGCATTAGTAATGCCTAACTTAGCTAAAATGGAATTTTCTATTAATCCAGAATATTGGAAAGACGAAATGAGCAGAATTAAATCATTTTTTATAGACAAACGTATCTATACAGTTGGACCAATAGTATTTACACGAGAAGTTGTCGGGCTAGATGAAATGAAGTTTGTAACCTATATTTCATTAAATTCTGAAATTGACGATATACCTGAATTGAATATTAAATTTATACCTTCAATTGCCCTTTTACCAACTATTTCTCATAAATGCTTTGATGAAGATGAATTTGAAAATGTTTATATGAGAATCAAAGAGTTTGCAGTAGAAAATAACATAACGCTATCAAATTCACCATTCTACCATGTGATGGTTGATTATTTTGGTGGTCAAGTATATGAAATTCACGCTGAAATCAATTTAGATGAGGATGAATTGGAATGAATGAATTAAGCTATTCTACTATAATGTTTAGAAATGTTATATCAAAAGAATATTTAGATATAGACTTAAAAAATTTAAATGAAGTGACAACACATTTTTTAAATGAAGTAAAGCATTATGATTTAAATGAAAATGAACCATTAATTCTCACTATTAACCAGTTGATGAAAAATGAGAAAGTAAATATTACAATTTATTCATCTATTAATAATTTAAGTAGTTTACATGATTCTTTTGAATTTCAATCTTACCTTTATATTGATCAAATGTTACATAATCAACTTAGACCACTAAATTATGAAGAAGATATTAAGAAGGGTTTAGAAGATATAGAAAGATTTGCAAAAGAAAATCAACTTCAACGTATATCACCATATTATTTTATACTAAATGATGTGAATGGATTTAAATGGATTGATATTAAAGTAAAAGTTATGGAATATTGAGGTGCGAATATGGAGTTCTTATTATTAATTGTCGTAGCCGGACTGTATTATATTATATATTTAACTGCTGTGATGTATTCTGAAAAAATAGTAGTATTGCCTATAATCATCTATGCCATTGTGTTTGTAGTAATTGGTATCACTTATATTTTTATAGGTGACAGCTATAATCAGTTAACAAATTTCAATGTGATTTTGTATATGGGGAGTTTGTTTTATGTATGGATGGCTTTTAGAAATCTTTGGAACAGACCACTATTACTAAAATATAAGAACATTACAGATAGTTCAAGTGGAATAGTTAATAAATCTGAATACAATTCAGTTGAAAGCTTACGTATAAATATTGAAATAGCTAAGTATAAAGGGATTATTTCTTTGATAGTAGCTATAGTACTAACGGTATTAATGACATTAAAGTCAACACCTCAAATTACTGCGGAAACACGTGACTTAAGTATCTCATTTTTCATACTCAGCTTATTTATCATTGTTATATTTGCTGTTTGGGATTTAATTATTAGAGTTAGAAAAGGAGCGTTTGCTTTTGTTGTAATAAGGCCAATATTATTCAGTTGTTGGTTATTTATTCTGAATATGATTTTATCGAGATTATTATAATGATATTACATATAGGTATGCGTGAATTTTATTTATGAAATGGTAAAAAAGTATATACTATTAATATCTTTTTTACTATAATTATAAATAGTTAAATAAATTGAAAGACAAAATAATGAGTAGGAGTTAATGAGATGGAAAACCAAAATCAAGGCAATGGCTTAAAAATTGCAACATGGGTATTTATTGTATTAACAATAGTTACACCGTTATTTGGTATTGGAAGTATTATTTGTAGTATTAATTACAAAAAATACGATGCTGAAAAAGGTTCGAAGTTATTGAAAATTGCAATTATCGTAACAATAATTGCTTTTGTTTTAAATTTATTAGCATATTTAGGTTTAAGATAAGTAAAACGAATTTGAAGAAGCATTAAGCGACATTTGGGTGTTGTTTAATGCTTTTTATTTAACGGAAATAAATGTAGAGAATTAAATTAATAGTTTAATCAAGAGATATTTCGAACATATAGGGACGATAACATGACTTTCGAAGAAAAATTAAGTGAAATGTACAACGAGATTGCAAATAAGATTAGCAGTATGATACCAATAGACTGGGAAAAGGTATATGTAATTGCATATGTGGACGATGGAGGTGGGCAAGTTATATTTTATTATACCAAGCCCGGAAATGATGAGCTGTGTTATTATTCGAGTATCGTTGAAGATTATAATGTTTTAGAAGAAATCTTTGATGATTTATGGATGGAACTTTATAGATCATTTAAAAAATTAAGAAATATATTTAAAGAAGAAAGTCTTGAACCATGGACATCATGTGAATTTGACTTTACAAAAGAAGATAAATTAAAAGTTTCATTTGATTATATTGATTGGAAGAATACAGAATTTGATCAATTAGGCCAAGAAAACTACTATAACTATAGAAAATTCGGAATTATACCAGAAATGGAATATGAAATGGAAGAGGTTAAACAAATCGAGCAATATATTAAAGAGCAAGAAGAAGCTGAACAATAGAGGCGATAACATGATTTTCGAAGAAAAACTAAATGAAATGTACAACGAGATTGCGAATAAAATTAGTAGCATGATACCAGTAGAATGGGAAAAGGTATATACAATGGCTTATATAGATGATGGAGGAGGTGAAGTATTCTTTAATTATACTAAACCAAACAGCGATGAATTGAATTATTACACCGATATACCTAAGGAGTATAACATTTCTGTGCAAGTATTTGATGATTTATGGATGGATTTATATGATTTGTTTGAGGAATTAAGAAATTTATTTAAAGAAGAAGGACTAGAACCATGGACATCATGCGAATTTGATTTTACAAGAGAAGGTAAATTAAAAGTTTCATTTGATTATATAGATTGGATAAATTCAGAATTTGGTCAAATAGGTCGACAAAATTACTATAAGTATAGAAAATTTGGAATTTTACCAGAAACGGAATATGAAATTAATAAAGTTAAAGAAATCGAGCAATATATTAATGAGCAAGAAGAAGCTGAACAATAGAGGCGATAACATGACTTTCGAAGAAAAATTAAGTGAAATGTATAATGAAATTGCGAATGAGATCAGTGGGATGATACCGGTAGAATGGGAAAAGGTATATACAATGGCTTATATAAATGAAAGAAATGGAGAAGTTTTCTACAATTATACTGAGCCAAGCAGTGATGAATTATTTTACTATACGAGCGTGTTAAATAAATATAATATACCAAGATCAGAATTTATGGACTCAGTATATGAATTATATAAGCAATTTGACAAATTAAGAGAGTTGTTTATAGAAGAAGGACTCGAACCATGGACATCATGTGAATTTGACTTTACAAGCGACGGTAAATTAAACGTATCATTTGATTATATAGATTGGATAAATACAGAGTTTGATCAATTAGGTCGTGAAAATTATTATATGTACAAAAAATTTGGGGTTATACCAGAAATGGAATATGAAATGGAGGAGGTTAAACAAATCGAGCAATATATTAAAGAGCAAGAAGAATAGACAATCTTAATGTGAGACTAAACAATAAAGCTTTGTTTAGTCATTTTTAGTGGTTAATGAAAAATCAATAGGGAATATAAAGTTGATGCTCATCAAATAATAATATAAAGATAATTTTAGGTTTTTTGTAGATGAAAATCTAAGTACTTATAACTTTAAATACTTAATATGCTATTACAAAATCAATGTATAGGAGATAGGTAAATATGGCTACTAAGGAAAATATAGACATTCTTCGAAAGCCAGGTGCACAAGCCTTAAGTTTAGCATCATTATTTATGATACTTTTTTCATGTCTAACTTTCTTTTTTGGTTTAGATTATGAAAGGTTTCCAAATTATTTAAAGATAACGACAATTATAGAATTAATAATTATCATAATTAGTTTACTTCAATGGATTAGATTTATAGATTTCGAAAAGGAAAGCGCACAGAAATATAAAAAAATATATGCCCGATTTTTAGTTGTTATAAATGTGCTAACTACTATCACTGCAGTATTTGCAACATGTAATCTTTACTATTTTGTTGCTGTGCAAAATCATTATGACCTATTCAATTATTGGTTAATAGGTACGATTTCAATCATAATTAGTTATTTGTTATTAGTAATTGGCGGAATGTTTACGTTGTTAAAATTACCTAAAGTAACAAAACGTTGGGGTGGTAAAACTAAAACCCATTTTGGTTTATTATTAACCGCTTTGAGCGCATTTATATATATTGAAAGAATTATCGAATATATATTGGTTCCTAATGTCGTAGAATCCAAGTTTATAATTATTGTGAGCATGTTGGTTATCGCTGGAGCACAATTTGTGGCATTTCAATTTATTATGCAATACAGTAGATTCTATATTTTTGAATTAAACACTGAAGGTGATGACTAAATAATTTTATAAATTCTGTAGAGTATACTTATATAAAAAATCAACTTCAACACATTATTTTACTCAATGATGTGAAAGAATTTGTGTGGATTGATATTAATGGGATTTGATTATTAGAATTAGAAAAGGAACGTTTGCTTTTGTTGTAATAAATCTAATATTTTTCAGTAGTTGGTTATTTATTCTGAATATGATTTTATCAAGATTATTATAATTGTATTACATATAGGTGTTGGTAAATTTTTATTTAAGAAATGGTAAAAAAGTATATACTATTAATATATTTTTTACTATAATTATAAATAGTTAAATAAATTGAAAGACAAAATAATGAGCAGGAGTTTTAGGGTTGTTATTTACAAATAATATAATACTAAAAAAGACTCGAAATTATTTGGAATTCCAGTTATCGTAACAATAGTTGCAGTTATTTTAGTTCCATTAGTGAATTTAGGTATGAAATGAGTAATATTAATTTGAAGAAGCATTAAGCGACGTAGAGGTGTTGTTTAGTGCTTTTTATTTAACGGAAATGAAACCAATATCTATTTTGAAAATATAGGGGCGATAACATGACTTTCGAAGAAAAACTAAGTGAAATATACAACAAGATTGCGAATGAGATTAGTGGGATGATACCAGTAGAGTGGGAAAAAGTATATACGATAGCCTATGTAAATGATAGAGGTGGAGAGGTCGTTTTTAATTATACTAAACCAGGTAGCGATGAATTGAATTATTACACGAATATATCTAGAGATTATAATGTTTCGGAAGAAATATTTGATGATTTATGGATGAATCTGTATTACTTGTTTAAGAATTTAAGGAATTTATTTAAAACAGAAGGACATGAACCATGGACATCATGCGAATTTGACTTTACAAGAGATGGTAAATTAAACGTATCTTTTGATTATATTGATTGGATTAAATTAAGTTTAGGTCCGTTAGCTAGAGAAAATTACTATATGTATAAAAAATTTGGGGTTATACCAGAAATGGAATATGAAATGGAAGAAATTAAAGAAATCGAGCAATATATTAAAGAGCAAGATGAAGCTGAACTATAGGGGGGAGATAATATGACTTTCGAAGAAAAACTAAGTCAAATGTACAATGAAATTGCAAATGAAATCAGTGGAATGATACCAGTAGAGTGGGAAAAGGTATATACAATTGCTTATGTAGATGATGAAGGTGGAGAGGTCGTTTTTAATTATACTAAACCAGGTAGCGATGAATTGAATTATTACACATATATCCCTAGAGAGTATAATGTCTCTGAAAAAGTATTTTATGATTTGTGGACGGATTTATATAGATTGTTTAAGAAGTTAAGAAATGCATTTAAAGAAGAAGGTCTTGAACCATGGACATCATGCGAATTTGACTTTACAAGAGAGGGTAATTTGAAAGTATCGTTTGATTATATAGATTGGATTAAATTAGGTTTTGGTCCATCAGGAAAGGAAAACTACTATATGTATAAAAAGTTTGGTGTTTTACCAGAAACGGAATATGAAATTAATAAAGTTAAAGAAATCGAGCAATATATTAAAGAGCAAGATGAAGCTGAACTATAGGGGCGATAATATGACTTTCGAAGAAAAATTAAGTGAAATGTACAATGAAATTGCGAATGAGATTAGCAGTATGATACCGGTAGAATGGGAGCAAGTATTTACAATAGCTTATGTAACTGATCAAGCTGGAGAAGTAATCTTTAATTATACTAAACCTGGTAGTGATGAATTGAATTATTATTCAGATATACCTAAAGATTGTAATGTCTCTAAAGATATTTTTAAGAATTCATGGTTTAAAGTTTATCGAATGTTTGATGAGTTAAGAGAAACTTTTAAAAAAGAAGGTCTTGAACCATGGACATCATGCGAATTTGACTTTACAAGAGATGGCAAATTGAATGTATCTTTTGATTATATTGATTGGGTGAATTTAGAATTTGGACCATTAGCAAAAGAAAATTACTATATGTATAAAAAATTTGGGGTTATACCAGAAATGGAATATGAAATTAATAAAGTTAAAGAAATCGAGCAATATATTAAAAGCCAAGAAAGTTAATTATGGGAAAGAGGTTAAGCAATAAGATTTGTTTAATCTTAGTTTGCTGCAATTTAAAATTGTTGATATTTCTAGGAAGAATCATTCGAAATTGGAAGAGAAAAGTGAGAACGAACTCATAAGTGGTTCAATAACAAATTGTATAAAAAATATTGATGATAATATCGATAGACTCATCGATAAAACTACCGAGATGCAAAATGAAGTTAATTCATTAGGTAATACATTATCTGTACTAGAAAATGCAATAAATTCAATAGCTTCTGCTATTGAAAAATTAACCAATTAAAGGAGCAGTAATGGAAAAAATAAAGAAAATAAACAAAATATTTTTATCATTTGAAGTTATTCCATTTGCAATGATGATTTTACTGGCATTTCCACCAATTATTGCAAGTCTAATTAATAATCGTTTGCAGTATGGTAGGGATTTTAGCGATAGAGTAAGCTTTTATTGTTATATTTCAATTATGGTTGCATATGCAATTACCATATTGTTAGAAATTATTTTTTACTTTATTTTATTGAAAAACTATCAATATGATCAAAGTAATATTGAATTAGCTAATAGAGTGAAAGTTACAAAAGTACTGTCGATTTTATATATGATTCCGGGATTATATGCGATTCCATTCTATTTTAGATTTTTACATGTTCGCTCATTTAGAGAAAATAAAAAATCTGGACAGCCGGCCTATCACTTTTGGGAATTTTTTATAAAACCTAATCGCAAACCCATAGAGTTGAAAGACTTTTTTATTAAAAATAGATAATTAAGGAGTAACCAATGAAAAGATTAATTATAGGAGTGTTAATTATAATGCTGAGTATAATCAATTATGGTTGTGGTAATGAGCAAAATGAAAATAAATATCAAAGTCAAATTAATAAAGTAATGAAAATTCAACAAGAAACTCATAAAGAGATGGTTAAAAAGAGTAATGAAGTTAATCCTGAATTTAATAAGGATAAAGTAAATACTTATGTATTTGATGATGGCAAATTAATTATCATCAGCTATAAGTTATTTAAAGATAAAGATCAAATGTTTTATGCGACTTACGAGTTTAAAAACGACAAAATTTATTATAAGAGAGATATTAATCCTAAAACATACGTGAAAGAACACAAATCAGATTATAAAGATATTAAAGTAAAATAATTTTAAGGAGCAGGAAAATGGAAAAATTAATCAAAGTGACGTCTTTAATTGGAATTATTATTCAAAGTTTTTTAACATTGTTATTTTTAATATTTTTAATTTTATCAGCAACAGGAATTATACAGCCAGAATTGACCACAACTGTTAATGGTGAACAAACTATACAAAGTCCAGAAACTGCTCAAGCAACATTCGTGACAATATTTGCAATATTATTTGTTGTTTCTTTAGCTTCAGATTTATTAGGCATTATAGCTATGAAAAAGTTGTTTGTGAATAATAGAGAGAGTGGCATTTTGTATATTATTGGTGCAGTGATCAGTGCCAATTTATTAACATTTATTGCTTGGTTAATAAGTGGGATTTCTGTTTTAAGATATAACAAAATAGGAAAAGAAGTGTCATAGCATGAAATATACTTGGTGGATACTTTTAACAATTGCAGGGATTTTAAGTTTAACAAGTGTTTATGGATTTATTTTATGTTTAGGTAGCTTTGGAATGTTGGCACTGAATGTCATGTGGCTATTTGTTTATACACCGCATAAAAATTCTAAAGCACTTGAATCTATATCAAAACCAACGATAATTTTATCAATCATTGGGACATATGCAGTATTTATATTTATGCCTATCTTATTTTACTTCGTAATGAAAGCTAGGTATATGGAAATTGGAGTAAAACTTTACGGTGAATCTTTTAATATATTTGGAATACCATTATTCATAATTGCTATCATTTTATTTACAATCGGTACAGTATTCGTTTATAAAATACAGCAATCAAGATTAAAGCAATAGAATATATTAATTTAAAATAGGACGGGTTTAAAAGAAATCCGTCCTAATGATTTATACATAATAGATGTAGCTGAATCTAAAAGACTTCAAATACTTTGAAAATAAAAAGATAATGACAATGAATGTAAAATGTGATTTTTACAATATTAAAATATACACCATTAAAATATAAAAATTCTAACTGAAAATGTAATGGTTTAGAAATCGAATCTAAATTTTAATAATGATTAATGAAAGGTAGATAAACATGAGTAACTCAAACGAGTTTGATAAATTTGCTCCTTCATTTATTTGCGTTGAAAATCACGAGTCTGTTTCCATTTCCGAAAAATGGAAACGAGTATTGTAAGTAAAAACTCTGAAGGATTTAAGAAAAATATATAGTTTCAAGATGATGAACCAATTTAGGGTGAAAATTTAAATGGATGCATATATTTAGATTTTACTAAATTGTAAAAATAGAATTTCAAGTTATTTGAATGTATTTATAAATATATCGTTATTATTAAAGTAGAGATTAGGGGCGATAACATGACTTTCGAAGAAAAATTAAGTCAAATGTACAACGAGATTGCGAATAAGATTAGTAGCATGATACCAGTAGAGTGGGAAAAAGTATATACAATGGCTTATATAGATGATGAAGGTGGAGAAGTGTTCTACTATTACACAGAACCTGGAAGCAATGAATTATACTACTATACTAGTGTATTAAATAAATATGATATATCGGAATCAGAATTTATGGACTCAGCGTATGAGTTGTATAAACAATTTCAAAATTTAAGAAATATATTTAAAGAAGAAGGATATGAACCATGGACATCATGCGAATTTGATTTTACAAAAGAAGGTGAATTAAAAGTTTCATTTGATTATATAGATTGGATCAATACAGAGTTTGATCAATTGGGCCGTCAAAATTATTATATGTACAAAAAATTTGGGGTTATACCAGAAATGGAATATGAAATGGAAGAAGTTAAAGAAATCGAACAATATATTAAAGAGCAAGAAGAAGCTGAACAATAGAGGTGATAACATGACTTTCGAAGAGAAAATAAGCAAATTATATAATGAGATTGCGAATGAGATTAGCAGTATGATACCGGTAGAGTGGGAAAAAGTATATACAATGGCTTATATAGATGATGGAGGAGGTGAAGTATTCTTTAATTATACTAAACCAGGTAGTGATGACTTGAATTATTACACCGATATACCTAAGGAGTATAACATTTCTGTGCAAGTATTTGATGATTTATGGATGGATTTATATGATTTATTTGAGGAGTTAAGAGATTTATTTAAAGAAGAAGATTTAGAACCATGGACATCATGTGAATTTGATTTTACAAGTGAAGGTAAATTAAAAGTTTCACTTGATTATATTGATTGGATAAATACAGAGTTTGATCAATTAGGCCGTGAAAATTATTATATGTACAAAAAATTTGGGGTTATACCAGAAATGGAATATGAAATGGAAGAAATTAAAGAAATCGAGCAATATATTAAAGAGCAAGATGAAGCTGAACTATAGGGGCGATAATATGACTTTCGAAGAAAAACTAAGTCAAATGTACAATGAAATTGCAAATAAAATTAGCAGTATGATACCGGTAGAATGGGAAAAGGTATATGCAATGGCTTATGTAAATGAAAGAAGTGGAGAAGTGTTCTACAATTATACTGAACCAAGAAGTGATGAATTATTTTACTATACGAGCGTGTTAAATAAATATAATATATCAAGATCAGAATTTATGGACTCAGTATATGAATTATATAAGCAATTTGATAAACTAAGAGATTTATTTAAAGAAGAAGGACTCGAACCATGGACATCATGTGAATTTGACTTTACAAGAGACGGCAAATTGAATGTTTCATTTGATTATATTGATTGGGCGAATTCAGAGTTTGGACAAATGGGAAGAGAACATTATTACATGTATAAAAAATTTGGAATTTGGCCTGAAAAAGAATATGCCATAAATTGGGTAAAAAAAATAAAAGATTATGTTAAAGAGCAAGATGAAGCTGAACTATAGGGGCGATAACATGAATTTTGAAGAAAAATTAAGTCAAATGTACAACGAGATTGCGAATGAGATTAGTGGGATGATACCAGTAGAATGGGAGCAAGTATTTACAATAGCTTATGTAACTGATCAAGCTGGGGAAGTCATTTTTAATTATACTAAACCAGGTAGTGATGAATTGAATTATTACACATATATCCCTAGAGAGTATAATGTCTCTGAAAAAGTATTTTATGATTTGTGGACGGATTTATATAGATTGTTTAAGAAGTTAAGAAACGCATTTAAAGAAGAAGATTTAGAACCATGGACATCATGTGAATTTGATTTTACAAGAGAGGGTAATTTGAAAGTATCGTTTGATTATATAGATTGGATTAAATTAGGTTTTGGTCCATCAGGAAAGGAAAACTACTATATGTATAAAAAGTTTGGTGTTTTACCAGAAACGGAATATGAAATGGAAGAAATTCGAGAAGTAGAGAAGTATGTTAAAGACCAAGAGTAGCATATATGTTATAGAAGGCTGTGCAAAATCACCCTCGTTTTACATTTGACTCAAAGAAGAAGGTAAACGATAAGATTATTTGCAACTTAAAAAGTTTATTAGCTTCTCGGTATCCATACATCATATGTATAAATGAGTTTAACTAATTAATAAATCACGATATAAATTTAAAATTGCCATTAATTGAAAAGGTTATTGTAGTGTATTTTATAAAGTTGATGCACATCGACTTATTTTTTAAAACTTATATCAAAAAAATATGAGAAAAGTATATACTATTAAAATGTTTTTTACTATAATTATAAATAGTTAAATATTTGGTTATGAAATAAATGTGTGGGAGGCAATTTTTAGAGATACATAGCAATGTAAAGATATCAAATAGTTATTGCATAATTTATTATGATGACATAATTTTCAGTAGATAGTTGTAAATTAACACTGAAATAGATGTTTATATTAAGAAGACTTTAATATCATAATTAATCAAAATCTTGCGTCAAACATTTAAACGAATTTTAAGTTGATAACAATTGGTTAAACATTGTTCAAACATCACAATGATAAAGCATATTATCAGTATTGTAGTGTGTGGAAAATGACAGCCATCTAAGGAGAAAAATGATGAAAAGAATATTGGTAGTATTTTTAATGTTAGCAATTATATTGGCAGGTTGTTCTAATAAAGGTGAAAAGTATCAAAAAGATATTGATAAAGTGTACAAAGAACAGAATCAAATGAATAAAATTGCCTCGAAAGTACAAAACACTATTAAAACAGACATTAAACAAGAAGACAGTAATACACATGTCTATAAAGATGGTAAAGTCATTGTTATTGGTATTCAATTATATAAAGATCGTGAAAAAATGTATTATTTCGCATATGAAATAAAAGATGGTAAGGCAGAGATTAATAGAGAAATAGACCCAATTAAGTATATGAAAGACCATAAAGCAGATTATGAAGATGAAAATGTAGAAGTGGAAAAAGATTAACGTAGGCTTTCTTTAAAACTTTTAACCAGTTTCAAAAAGTAAATGAGCTTTAGCGACAATAATTTTTAAAATAAACACGATATAAATTTAAACATTTATATATAAGAACACAAACGTAAGTTTGTAAATAATAATAAAGGAGTAAGTCAATGGAAAAATCGATCAAAATAATGACAATAATAGGAATTGTTATTCAGGGTTTAGCAACGGTATTTAGTTTACTATTGATGGTTTTAGCAGCATCAGGTGTAATGACTACAGATGTGTCAACAACAGTTAATGGTGAGGTTGACCCAGTTGATGCAGAAACAGCAGCAGCAATTTTCACTGTATTATTCTTATCCCTATTCATATTTGGAATCATTTCAATTATTTTAGGTGCAATCGGTATGTTTAAAGCATCTAAAAACAAAAAAATGAGTGGTATATTGTTGATTATTGGAGCTGTAATAAGTGGTAACATAATTACATTTGCTTTATGGTTAGTCAGTGGTATTAAACTACTTACTAATAACAAGCCTAAAGATGAAATAAGCGACTTATCATAAACATCGTATATTGAAATTTCAAGATTTCTTAAGTAATTAAATAAAGTGCTCTCTTAGAAGTAGATTTTCAGTCAATAACTGCTTTTAAGAGAGCATTTTGTATTTGATAATGCTCATAGCATCGGACAAAAACCATTGACGAACTTAAAAAAAATACGTTAGACAATGCACTTCTAAATATTTAAGGCATCGACTAACGCATTGTTCAAATATAGTTAATTATTTTTATAAAATTGATGATGATCATTCAAGTAAGCATAGAATAAACCTATAATGAGTCCGCCTCCAATATAGTTACCGATAAAAGCCGCAGCGATATTCGAAATAGCTGGTATGAAGTGCAATGTATCAACTTGATAAATTAAACCACCCATAAATAAGCAACTGTTGTAAACGACATGTTCATAACCCATAAAGGCGAATATGGTAACACCGAACATCATGACAAACATTTTTGCAAGTACATCGTCAATTTGCATGGCAATAACTAATGAAATATTGATAAAGAAATTGGCGAATATCGCTTTCATTAATATACTTACAAAACCAGTAGACAACGTTTTATGCTCTATAACTGCTGATAACTGATTTAACATATCTGGCGTCATTACATTTGAAAAACGCATGAAACTAAATAAAATAGCAGCACCTAAAATATTTCCTGCAAAGCATAATAAAAATATTTTCAATACTCTAGTTGGTTTAATTACTTTATAATACAGGCCTACAGTAAAGTACATGAAGTTACTGGTTAGTAGTTCGGAGTTTGTAAATAAAATGAGTACTAACGCAAAGCTGAATGTAATGGCACTGGCCATATTCACAATGCCTGGCGGTAAATCTGGTTCGTGTGTTGCTTTAACTGATAATACGAAGACCGTAATAATCCCGATAATAAATCCTGCCATCATCGCGCGTAATAAATAACGTTTTAAATAAACGCTTTGTAATATATCTTTTGTTCTTATCGTTTCGACTACGTTATTTACCCAGTCGTCCCCATAAAAAATCTTATCCCATTTAATATGTTTCTCCTTCACAATGACATCCTCACTTTTCATTTGTTAATCAGAGTATACTATGAATTGCCTTATTTGTGAATAATTTCACAAAATTAATTTTAAAAACTAATATTTTTGAATAACAGCTAGGATTTTTTAACAAATCATTTATTTTAAAATAATCAATAGACAGACGGTATCACTGAAAAGTCATGAATTTCATATAAAAAAGCCTAGTAACGATGGGTCAATCATTACTAGGCAGTGAGCATTTATTAAGTTGTCGCTTGTTTCGGACGGCGTATAAATACATCGATGATGAAACCGATAATAGCAAAGAGCATGAATGGTACAAGCCAAGCTAAATCGATATCTGCTAAAGGTAACATCATAAACGATTTCAAAATAACACCGTGTAATAAGTTGAAACTATTTAGTATTTGTAAAATTGAAATAATCAATGTAATAACAGTTGCGAGTCGATAGGCCCAACTGAATCTGAATGTGCTAAACATGTTAGCAAATGATATGAGTACAAGTGCAATCGACACGGGATATATTAATGTCAACAATGGTACAGCAATTTTTAAAATCATTTCTAAACCAAGTGTTGTAAATAAGAACCCTATGATAGAGAAAATAAGTGCGAATATTTTATAAGAAAACTTAGGTACGTGTTTCTTAGTAAATGTGGCGCAAGCATTGACGAGTCCTATACATGTTGTTAAACATGCAAGTATCACTGTCATACCAAATACTATGTTGCCAAATGAACCAAATACGCGTAATGAGTTATACGTCAATATATCTGTACCATCTTTAAAGTTTCCTGGAGCCGTTGATGCCCCAACGTATGCAAGTGCAAAGTAAATCATTCCAAGTAATATGGCTGCAATAAGACCTGAAAAGCAGACATATTTTAAAATTTTCATGCGATCTGTGAGGCCTTTAAACTTATAGCCATTGACAATGACTACGGAAAAAGCTAACGCAGCAACAAGATCCATTGTAAAATAGCCTTCCAAACTTCCTGAAATGAAAGGATGTGTTATATATTTATCCTTAGGTGCACTTAGTGCAGATTCAGGGTTGAAAATGACAGCAATACTTAATAGAGCGACCATTAATAGTAATAATGGTGTTAATAATTTACCTAAATTATCAACGATTTTCGATGGATTTAAACTAATCCAGTAAACGATGGCAAAAAAGATTGCTGCGAATATAATTAAAGTCCATTGGTTATGCACAGGTAAAATGTGTCTTGTACCAATTTCGTACGCGACATTTGCAGCACGTGGAATACCGTAAAATGCTCCGATAGACATGTAAATCACGACAGCAAAAATAAACCCGAACCATGGATGTATACGATTGCCTACACTTTCAACACCTTCATCATAAAATGCAACAACAATAACAGTAATAAAGGGGAGTAATATGCCTGTAAGGGCAAAGCCTAGCATACCAATCCACATATTTTGACCCGCTGTATGGCCAAGAATGGGCGGGAATATTAAATTTCCGGCTCCAAAAAATAGTGAAAATAACATGAGGCCCGAAATAATAACTTGTTTTTTCAATGTAATTTCCTTCCTAAAACTAGATATTCATAATAATTTAAAAAATCTGAAAAATAAAAACGTTCTTACTTTATCTTTAAATGACAATACTATGATTCTATTATTTTATAAAAAAGATTGCAATAATAACGTCTTGCTATTATTGGATAATGACAATTAAAGTGTCGTTTTTATGAATTAAAATAGGTGAAAGTAAGTTGGAAATACGTTGGAGCGTTGTGATTTTTATGAGAAATTGTATGAGTGAGGACTGCTATTTATAAAAGGTAAACTATGGATGAGTTTATGGTTGTTCCAATAGGTAAATAAGAGATAGCACACTGTACACATAATGATACGTGGATGAGTGAATATGTCTGATAGGAAGGCCTAGTCACTCAAATGAATTTAAGTTTATTACGTGATAAATCACAAATCTCTCTCATGTGATAGGTCTCCCATTAAATCATGCTTATATGAAATGTTCACATATTTGTTAGCTTTTCAAGAAATAATATTAAATATCTTTTCATAGTATAGCAATATTAAATAAATGCATTTATAATTTTAACTGTATTTTAAATATTAATCATGAGGTGATAAGATGAATAAAATTTCAAAGTATATTGCAATAGCATCATTATCGGTAGCGGTTACAGTTTCAGCACCACAAACGACAAATTCTACAGCGTTTGCCAAAAGTTCTGCTGAAGTTCAACAAACGCAACAAGCTTCTATACCAGCATCACAAAAGGCGAATCTTGGTAATCAAAATAATATGGCAGTGGCTTGGTATCAAAATTCAGCTGAAGCAAAAGCATTATATTTACAAGGTTATAACAGTGCAAAGACACAGTTAGATAAAGAGATTAAAAAGAATAAAGGTAAACATAAGTTAGCTATTGCTTTGGATTTAGATGAAACAGTTTTAGATAATTCTCCATATCAAGGCTATGCATCAATACATAATAAACCTTTCCCAGAAGGTTGGCATGAATGGGTACAAGCTGCTAAAGCTAAACCTGTCTATGGCGCAAAAGAATTCTTGAAATATGCTGACAAAAAAGGTGTCGATATCTACTATATTTCTGATAGAGATAAAGAAAAAGATTTAAAGGCAACACAAAAGAACTTAAAACAACAAGGTATCCCTCAAGCTAAGAAGAGTCATATTTTACTAAAAGGTAAAGATGATAAGAGTAAAGAATCACGCAGACAAATGGTTCAAAAGGATCATAAACTTGTCATGCTATTTGGAGATAATTTATTAGACTTTACAGATCCAAAAGAAGCTACAGCTGAATCTCGTGAAGCATTAATTGAAAAACATAAAGACGATTTCGGTAAGAAATATATCATTTTCCCTAACCCAATGTATGGTAGTTGGGAAGCTACGATTTACAACAATAACTATAAAGCAAGTGACAAAGCAAAAGATAAATTACGTAAAAATGCTATTAAGCAATTCGATCCTAAAACAGGCGAAGTTAAATAATATATGAATTGGACGTCTACATGTACTTAAAGGTATATGTAGGCGTTTTTAAATTGATCCTTAATTTTAAATGTACCGTACAAAAATAATAGACAATTAATTGCATTTTCCATAAATTTGCTTTTAATATAAAAAGTTCGGGTATAATGAAGGATAAGTGTATGTATAACATTACAGAGCGCAACACGACGTACGTGCATCTAAGAATATAAACAATGTTTAAATCATAGTAGTAGGGAGAGAAATGCATGTTTTTAGCTTGGAATGAAATACGGCGCAACAAATTGAAGTTTGGACTAATTATTGGTGTGTTAACGATGATTAGTTACTTGCTATTTTTATTATCTGGATTGGCGAATGGTCTTATCAATATGAATAAAGAAGGCATTGATAAGTGGCAAGCAGATGCCATTGTTCTAAATAAAGATGCCAATCAAACTGTGCAACAATCTGTTTTTAACAAGAAAGATATTGAAAATAAATACAAGAAGCAAGCTACTTTGAAGCAAACAGGGGAAATTGTGTCTAATGGCCATCAAAAAGACAATGTTTTAGTGTTCGGTGTTGAAAAGTCATCATTTTTAGTTCCGAGTTTAATAGAAGGGCATAAAGCGACTAAAGATAATGAAGTGTTAGCTGATGAAACGCTTAAAAATAAAGGATTTAAAATTGGTGACACATTATCACTATCTCAATCAGATGAAAAATTGCATATCGTAGGTTTTACAGAAAGTGCAAAATATAATGCGTCACCAGTCATTTTCACGAATGACGCTACCATTGCCAAGATCAATCCTAGATTGACTGGAGATAAAATTAATGCAGTTGTTGTACGTGATACAAATTGGAAAGACAAAAAATTAAACCAAGAGCTTGAAGCGGTAAGTATTAATGACTTTATTGAAAATTTACCAGGTTATAAACCACAGAACTTAACATTAAACTTTATGATTTCATTCTTATTTGTCATTTCAGCTACAGTTATAGGCATTTTCTTATATGTCATGACATTACAAAAAACAAGTTTATTTGGCATATTAAAGGCTCAAGGATTTACGAATGGCTATTTAGCGAACGTAGTTATTTCGCAGACGCTCATATTAGCATTATTTGGTACGGCATTTGGCTTACTGTTAACAGGCGTTACAGGTGCATTTTTACCTGATGCAGTACCTGTCAAATTCGATGTACTAACATTGCTCGTATTTGCAATTGTGTTAATGATTGTCTCTGTATTAGGAAGTTTATTCTCCATTTTAACAATTAGAAAAATAGATCCGTTAAAGGCGATTGGGTAGGAGGTGTAGCAAATGTTGAAATTTGAAAATGTAACAAAGTCATTTAAAGATGGGAATCGTAACATTGAAGCGGTTAAAGATACAAATTTTGAGATAAATAAAGGTGATATTATAGCATTGGTTGGACCTTCTGGCTCTGGTAAAAGTACATTTCTAACTATGGCAGGTGCTTTACAAACGCCGACATCTGGGCACATTTTAATCAATAACCAAGATATTACGACAATGAAGCAAAAAGCATTGGCAAAAGTTAGAATGTCTGAAATAGGTTTTATTTTACAAGCTACAAACCTTGTACCATTTTTAACGGTAAAGCAACAATTTACATTATTGAAAAAGAAAAATAAGAATGTTATGTCTAATGAAGACTATCAGCAACTTATGTCACAATTAGGTCTAACTTCATTGCTTAATAAGTTACCTTCAGAAATTTCAGGTGGTCAGAAACAACGTGTGGCGATAGCCAAAGCGTTATATACGAATCCGTCGATTATTTTAGCGGATGAACCTACCGCGGCGTTAGATACTGAAAATGCGATTGAAGTCATTAAAATTCTACGTGATCAAGCCAAAAAAAGAAAGAAAGCATGTATTATTGTTACACATGATGAACGACTTAAAGCATATTGTGATCGTTCATATCATATGAAAGATGGCGTCCTTAATCTTGAAAATGAAACAGTAGAATAGTTTTATTAAGCCGGTACATCATGTGCCGGTATTTTTATGTTTATGTATTATTTGAATAAACTTTCACATTCAATTAATAATAATTATTATCGAAAATTAGAAATATTCCGTGAAATATAATATTTTTTGTAGTAAAATGGCCTCTAAGTATTCAATATTTAAATATGGGGATTGAATATAAAATTATCGTAATGGGGGTCAATGGTTATGGATTTAATGATAGGTACTTTATTTTTATTTTTGGTCTTAGTGATTTTTACATTATTTACATATAAAGCACCTAATGGTATGCGTGCCATGGGAGCATTAGCTAATGCAGCAATCGCAACATTTTTAGTGGAAGCATTTAATAAATATGTTGGTGGCGAAGTATTCGGTATTAAATTTTTAGAAGAGCTAGGAGACGCTGCGGGAGGTCTAGGTGGTGTCGCTGCCGCTGGATTAACAGCATTAGCTATCGGTGTATCACCAGTATATGCATTAGTTATAGCAGCCGCGTGCGGTGGTATGGATTTATTACCAGGTTTCTTTGCGGGTTATATGATTGGATATGTGATGAAATATACAGAGAAATATGTGCCGGATGGTGTCGACTTAATTGGATCGATTGTCATCTTAGCGCCATTAGCTCGTCTTATTGCAGTATTATTAACGCCAGTAGTGAATAGTACATTGATTCGAATTGGTGATATTATCCAAAGTAGTACGAATACGAATCCAATTATCATGGGTATCATTTTAGGTGGTATTATCACGGTTGTCGGCACAGCGCCATTGAGTTCAATGGCATTGACAGCATTATTAGGTTTAACGGGTGTACCTATGGCTATTGGTGCCATGGCAGCATTTAGTTCGGCATTTATGAATGGGACGCTATTCCATCGCTTAAAATTAGGTGATCGTAAGTCTACGATTGCAGTAAGTATTGAACCTTTATCACAAGCAGATATTGTATCAGCCAATCCAATTCCAATCTATATTACAAATTTCTTTGGTGGTGCGATTGCTGGTTTAATTATTGCTATGTCAGGTTTAATTAACGATGCGACAGGTACAGCTACACCGATTGCAGGATTTTTAGTAATGTTTGGATTTAATCATCCAATGACTATTGTAATTTATGGTGTAGTAATGGCGATTGTAGGTGCGCTTGCAGGTTATCTTGGTTCAATCGTATTTAAAAAATATCCAATTGTTACTAAGCAAGACATGATTAATCGAGGTGCAGTTGACGCATAGCATCATCATATTGAATAGTAAAAACAAATAAAACATAGTAACGTGATTCAGTCGATGAAAAAATCGATAATGAGTCACGTTTTTTTATAGAAAAATATAAGACATAAAAATGTCATAATTTATTGTCGACAAATATCATACTGTATAAACATTTATCATTTTCTCAAGTACCTTTTACACGATGGAATGAACTTACTTTTTACGAAATTATGCGTATTTTATAAACAAATATCATTGATATAACGGCAAATGTAAGCGTTTACAACAGAAATAACAGCATGCTACGATATTTTTGTAAATTCACTGATTCAAGTATTTTAAGTCAATATGAGGAGGGATGTTATGAGCGATTCTGAGAAAGAAATTTTAAAAAGAATTAAAGATAATCCGTTTATTTCACAACGTGAACTTGCTGAGGCAATTGGATTATCTAGACCCAGCGTAGCAAACATTATTTCAGGATTAATACAAAAGGAATATGTTATGGGAAAGGCATATGTTTTAAATGAAGATTATCCTATTGTTTGTATTGGCGCAGCGAATGTAGATCGTAAGTTTTATGTGCATAAAGATTTAGTTGCAGAAACATCAAATCCTGTAACGTCAACACGCTCTATTGGTGGCGTAGCAAGAAATATTGCTGAGAACTTAGGTAGGCTTGGCGAAACGGTCGCTTTTTTATCTGCTAGTGGACAAGATAGTGAATGGGAAATGATTAAACGATTGTCCACACCATTTATGAATTTGGATCATGTTCAACAATTTGAAAATGCGAGTACAGGTTCATATACAGCTTTAATTAGTAAAGAAGGCGACATGACATATGGCTTAGCAGATATGGAAGTGTTTGACTACATTACGCCTGAATTTTTAATTAAGCGTTCACACTTATTGAAAAAGGCTAAGTGCATTATTGTCGATTTGAATTTAGGCAAAGAGGCATTAAACTTCTTATGTGCCTATACCACGAAACATCAAATCAAATTAGTTATCACCACGGTTTCTTCCCCAAAAATGAAAAATATGCCTGATTCATTACATGCTATTGATTGGATTATCACGAATAAAGATGAAACAGAAACATACTTAAATTTAAAAATAGAATCTACTGATGATTTAAAAATAGCTGCTAAACGCTGGAATGATTTAGGTGTTAAAAATGTTATTGTGACAAATGGCGTGAAAGAACTCATTTATCGAAGTGGTGAGGAAGAAATCATCAAGTCAGTTATGCCATCAAATAGTGTGAAAGATGTTACAGGTGCAGGCGATTCATTCTGTGCTGCAGTAGTATATAGCTGGTTAAATGGGATGTCTACTGAAGATATATTAATTGCTGGTATGGTTAACGCAAAGAAAACGATAGAAACGAAATATACAGTTAGGCAAAACCTAGATCAACAGCAACTTTATCACGATATGGAGGATTATAAAAATGGCAAATTTACAAAAGTATATTGAGTATTCTCGAGAAGTTCAGCAAGCACGGGAGAACAATCAACCGATTGTAGCATTAGAATCAACAATTATTTCGCATGGTATGCCGTACCCACAAAATGTTGAAATGGCAACAACAGTAGAGCAAATTATCAGGAATAATGGTGCCATTCCAGCAACCATAGCCATTATAGATGGCAAAATTAAAATTGGTTTAGAAAGCGAAGATTTAGAAATACTGGCAACTAGTAAAGACGTTGCTAAAGTATCTAGAAGGGATTTAGCAGAAGTTGTTGCGATGAAGTGTGTTGGTGCTACTACTGTAGCGACGACGATGATATGTGCTGCAATGGCTGGTATTCAATTTTTTGTTACAGGAGGTATTGGGGGCGTCCATAAAGGTGCAGAACATACGATGGACATTTCAGCAGACTTAGAAGAACTGTCTAAAACAAATGTCACTGTTATCTGTGCAGGTGCCAAATCAATTTTAGACTTACCTAAGACGATGGAGTATTTAGAAACAAAAGGCGTTCCAGTTATTGGATATCAAACGAATGAATTGCCAGCATTCTTCACTCGCGAAAGCGGTGTTAAGTTAACAAGTTCGGTTGAAACGCCAGAACGACTTGCTGACATTCATTTAACAAAACAGCAGTTAAATCTTGAAGGTGGCATTGTTGTTGCTAATCCAATTCCATATGAGCATGCCTTATCAAAAGCATATATTGAGGCAATCATAAATGAAGTTGTTGTTGAAGCGGAAAATCAAGGTATTAAAGGTAAGGACGCCACACCGTTCTTGTTAGGGAAAATTGTAGAAAAAACGAATGGTAAAAGTTTAGCAGCAAATATAAAACTTGTTGAAAACAATGCGGCGTTGGGTGCTAAAATTGCTGTCGCTGTTAATAAATTATTGTAGGTGATGATACATGAATATTTTATTCGCTATCACAGGGATAGCATTTGCACTATTTGTTGCGTTTTTATTCAGTTTTGATCGTAAAAACATAGACTTCAAAAAGACGTTAATAATGATATTTATTCAAGTGTTGATTGTGTTATTTATGATGAACACAACGATTGGTTTAACAATCTTAACTGCATTAGGCTCATTTTTTGAAGGGTTAATAAATGTTAGTAAAGCAGGTATAAACTTTGTTTTTGGAGATATACAAAATAAAAATGGCTTTACGTTCTTTTTAAATGTGTTACTGCCATTAGTGTTCATTTCTGTATTAATAGGCATTTTTAATTATATTAAGGTATTACCATTTATTATCAAATATGTAGGTATCGCTATTAATAAAATAACGAGAATGGGGCGCTTAGAAAGTTACTTTGCTATTTCAACAGCAATGTTTGGACAACCAGAAGTATATTTAACAATAAAAGATATTATTCCAAGATTATCTAGAGCGAAATTATATACAATTGCGACGTCTGGTATGAGTGCTGTTAGTATGGCAATGTTGGGTTCATATATGCAGATGATTGAGCCCAAGTTCGTAGTTACAGCTGTAATGTTAAATATTTTTAGTGCGCTTATCATCGCCAGTGTAATCAATCCCTATAAATCTGATGATAGTGATGTTGAAATTGATAACTTAACTAAATCAACGGAAACGAAATCAGTGAATGGAAAAACAGGAAAACCTAAGAAAGTTGCCTTTTTCCAAATGATTGGTGATAGTGCGATGGATGGGTTTAAAATCGCTGTTGTAGTAGCCGTGATGTTGTTAGCGTTTATTTCATTAATGGAAGCAATCAATATCATTTTTGGTAGTGTTGGTTTGAATTTTAAACAGTTAATTGGTTATTTGTTTGCACCTATCGCATTCTTAATGGGGATTCCTTGGAGTGAAGCTGTTCCAGCTGGCTCTTTAATGGCTACAAAATTAATTACAAATGAGTTTGTAGCAATGCTAGATTTTAAAAATGTTTTGGGTGACGTATCAGCTAGAACACAAGGTATTATCTCAGTTTACTTAGTGAGTTTTGCTAATTTCGGTACTGTTGGTATCATCGTTGGTTCAATTAAAGGAATTAGTGATAAGCAAGGAGAAAAAGTTGCATCCTTTGCAATGAGGTTGCTACTTGGTTCAACTCTAGCTTCAATCATTTCAGGATCAATTATTGGCTTAGTATTGTAAATTAATCGAAGTACCTAAATTAAATTCATGGCAAAGCTAAACCCCGTCACCAAGTTGGCGCAACAGCGCATCATAACTTAGTGACGGGGTTTTATCATAACAATCTACTTTTTCGTAGCCGTTTTTGAAATGTATGTTGATGGTTGATCTTTTTCAAAAATTGTTAATCCCGTTATATCTTTTTTATGTTTTGAAGGGACAATGAAGCTAAGTATATAAGCAAAGACAAAAGCAACTGTAAATGAAATGGTAGATACATAGAAAGGTGAGTTACCTTTGCCAACACCATTATAGACATAAGCAAAGATGATACCCAATATTAATCCACAAATAACACCGAATGTATTCGTACGTTTAGTGAAAATACCAACTGCAAATACACCAGCTAATGGAACACCGAATAATCCAGTTACAAACAAGAATAAATCCCATAAGTCATTTGAATTAGAAGCAATTAAGTATAGTGACATTCCAAAACCGAAAATACCTGCAATGATGATAATGAAACGTGCAAAGTTAACTTCGTGTCGCTCGCTACCTTTTCCGAAGAAGCGTTGCTTAATGTCGATTGAAATACAAGCAGATATAGAATTTAAACTAGATGAAATGGTAGACTGTGCAGCGGCGAAAATGGCTGCAATAAGTAATCCTGCTACAAATGGTGGCATCTCAGTCAAAATGAAATATGGCACTACAGATGATGTATTGAAGCCTTTTGGTAAAACAGCTTCATGTGTATAAAATGAATACAGCATTGTACCCATACCATAAAATAAGGGGGCTGAAATTAAAGCTAGGATACCATTTGTCCATAACGATTTATTTGTTTCTTTTAAACTATCAGAAGCTTGATAACGCTGCACGACGTCTTGACTCGCTGTGTATTGATACAAGTTGTTGAAAATATTTCCTAGGAAAATAATTGGAATGGCAGCTGCCGCAGTATTTAGTTTCCAATTGTCTGCACTAATTAATTTTTTGTGCTCAATCGCATCTGCAAAGACAGTGCCAAAACCGCCTTTAATGTTCATAACACCTAGAATAATGATAACTAAAGCGCCGCCTAATAAAATGACGCCTTGAATGAAATCACTCCAAACCACACCTTCGAATCCACCTAAAAATGTATATAAAATACATAGTAAACCAACGAGTGATGCAACGATATAAGGGTTCATGTCTGATACAGATGTGATTGCTAATGTTGGTAAGTAGATAACGATTGCAACACGCCCTAAATGGTAAACGACAAATAATAATGAGCCAATGACACGTATGCTAGGGCCAAATCTAGCTTCTAAATATTCATATGCAGATGTTACCTTTAACTTTTTAAAGAAAGGGACATAGAAATAAATAAGTAATGGAATAATTGCTACGATAGCGATGTTACCTGCAATATATGACCAATCTGTTAAAAATGCTTTCTCTGGTGTCGACATAAACGTAATTGCACTTAATGTAGTAGCATAAATTGAAAAGCCAACTACCCAAGATGGCAAGCGACCACTTGCAGTAAAGAAACTATTCGTACTTTGACTCGCGCGCTTGGTAAAATAAACGCCAATGAGTAACATAGCTAGTAGATAAATGATAACGGCAACCCAGTTTAGTGTGCCAAATCCAACTTCTTTCATGGGAAACATCCCCTTTACAATGTATTGATTCTTTGATGTCTATAAATCGTATTTTGCAATGAGTTGATCTAATGTTTGTCGATGTGCTTCGTTAAAAGGTTTGAAAGGTCTTTTCGGTAATCCTGCATCAATGCCACGGTGACGTAGTATTTCTTTCAATGTTGGATAAATCCCCGTTGATAACACTGTTTCGATGATGTCGTTCGAATCATGTTGTAGTTGGTAAGCTTCTTGAATTTGACCTTGTCGTGCTAAGTCGAAGATTTTTCTAGCACGGCGACCATTAACGTTATATGTAGAACCAATTGCACCATCTACGCCAGAAATCGTAGCTTGAACTAACATTTCATCAAAGCCAGATAAGATTAATTTGTCTGGGAATGCTTTTCTAATACGTTCGAGTAGGAAGAAGTTCGGCGCTGTATATTTAACACCAACAATTTTTTCGTGATTAAATAGCTCGCTGAATTGTTCAATAGAAATATTCACACCTGTTAAATCTGGTATTGCATAAATAATCATATTGTTCTGTGTTGCTTCGATAATATCGAAATAGTAATCTCTAATTTCTTCAAAAGTAAATGGATAGTAGAATGGTGTTACGGCAGAAAGTGCATCATAACCGAGTTCTGTGGCATATTTCCCAAGTTCAATGGCTTCATTTAAATCTAACGAACCTACTTGAGCAATCAATTTCACTTTATCCCCAACTGCCTCTTTGGCAACTTTGAAAACTTGCTTCTTCTGCTCTGTATTTAATAAAAAGTTTTCGCCTGAGCTACCATTTACATAAAGACCGTCTAATTCTTCAGTTTCAATGGCATTTTGAGCAATTTGTTTGAGTCCTTGTTCATTTACTTGACCATTTTCATCAAAAGGAACGAGTAACGCTGCATATAAACCTTTTAAATCTTTGTTCATTATGAAGTCCCTCCAAAAATCATTTGATAATATAGTTTACAGTTATAATTGTAAACGCTATCATAAAATGTAACAATATCTTTTTGAAAATTGCAGTCATATTTATTTATAATTAATGAAAATATTTTTCAAAATCAATAGAAATGGAGTGAGTAAGGTGTATTACATCGCAATCGATATTGGAGGCACTCAAATTAAATCGGCGGTTATTGATAAGCAATTGAATATGTTTGACTATCAACAAATACCAACGCCGGACAACAAAAGTGAGCTTATTACTGACAAAGTATATGAGATTGTAACAGGATATATGAAGCAATATCAGTTGATCCAACCTGTCATAGGTATTTCATCAGCAGGCGTTGTTGATGAACAAAAAGGCGAAATTGTATACGCAGGGCCAACCATTCCGAATTATAAAGATACTAATTTTAAGCGATTATTAAAATCACTGTCTCCTTATGTCAAAGTAAAAAATGATGTAAACGCTGCATTACTAGGCGAATTGAAATTACATCAATATCAAGCAGAACGGATCTTTTGTATGACGCTTGGTACAGGCATTGGGGGTGCGTACAAAAATAATCAAGGTCATATTGATAATGGTGAACTTCATAAGGCAAATGAAGTTGGGTATTTATTGTATCGTCCAACTGAAAATACAACGTTTGAGCAACGTGCTGCAACGAGTGCATTGAAAAAGCGCATGATTGCCGGAGGATTTACGAGAAGCACACATGTGCCAGTATTGTTTGAAGCAGCTGAAGAAGGTGATGATATTGCAAAACAAATATTGAATGAGTGGGCAGAAGATGTAGCAGAAGGGATTGCCCAAATACAAGTCATGTATGATCCAGGGCTTATATTAATTGGTGGCGGTATATCTGAACAAGGAGACAATCTCATTAAATATATCGAGCCGAAAGTTGCACACTATTTACCAAAAGACTATGTTTATGCACCAATACAAACGACTAAGAGTAAAAATGATGCAGCATTATATGGCTGTTTGCAATGATGGTTGAAAGAAGGAGTCATTCTAAAATAGAATTTGAAACCGTTACGAGAGATGAGAGCTGTTGTTAGTTCCACACATCACACTCTATCTAGGACCAATCTAAACTATATCAACCAACAGTGTGCCACGGGCATATTAAATTGAAGAGGCTGAGATATTAAAATTTTAGAAAATGTAAAAAAATATTTGGTATTGAAATTAAAAAAGCACCTAGCAACTCGTTGGGACAATCACGATGATTGTCTACAGTTGCAGGTGGATTTGAATATACTACTAGTTATTTGTTGTCTAGGATAATAGATTTAGTATGTTGATAAGTTTGACTCAGATTCGTATTTTCTAATAAATGATAACTCACGATATCGATTAAAAAGAGTGTCGCAATTTGTGTGTTGATAAATTGATGGTCGGTATTGCGCGATTGATCCGTTGTTAAAAGTACTAAATCTGCACAATCTGTAAGTTTACTACCTTCGAAATTTGTGATGGCAACAACATATGCACCATGAGATTTGGCGACTTCCGCTGCAGAAATTAATTCCGAAGTATTACCACTATTTGACATAGCAATAAACATATCCGAATGAGATAGTAGGGATGCCGATATTTTCATTAAATGTGAATCGGTAGTAACATTACCTTTTAGCCCCATACGAATCATACGATAATAAAATTCAGTCGCTGATAAACCAGAGCTACCTAGTCCAGCAAAGAGTATATGTCGACTTGATTGAAGTTTGTCGATAAAGGTTTGGATAATGTCGTTATCAATAAATTCACCAGTTTGTTGAATGATTTGTTGATGATATTTATGAATTCTTTGAATAATTGGGCTATTTTCAATAACTGTCTCTGTCATTTCTTGTTGAATATTAAATTTTAAATCTTGGAAATTCTCATAATCCAGCTTATGACTAAAGCGTGTCATCGTTGCTGGTGATGTACCAATCGCATGGGCTAAGGAGTTAATCGTTGAAAAGGCATCGCTATAACCATTTTGTCTTATATAATTGACGATGCGTTTATCAGTTTTTGTAAATAAATGTTGATAACGTTGAACACGATTCTCAAATTTCATTGTGTCACCCCTTCATCTTAATGATTACTATTATATATGAAAAATATTTTCAAGATAGTAAAAAGCATTGATAAAAATTATCTTAATGATATATTGTAAATGACTTTACGTGAAAAAACGACTTATGGAGTGAGGAATAATGTTACCACATGGATTAATAGTATCTTGTCAGGCACTACCAGATGAACCATTGCATTCATCTTTTATTATGTCGAAAATGGCATTAGCTGCGTATGAAGGTGGTGCTGTTGGTATTCGCGCAAATACTAAGGAAGACATTTTAGCAATTAAAGAAACGGTAGATTTACCAGTTATTGGCATTGTGAAACGTGACTATGATCGCTCAGATGTTTTCATTACTGCAACGTCAAAAGAAGTTGATGAACTGATAGAAAGCCAATGTGAAGTCATTGCATTGGATGCAACGTTACAGCAACGTCCGAAAGAAACGTTAGACGAATTAGTATCATATATTAGAACACATGCACCGAACGTTGAAATCATGGCTGATATCGCGACCGTTGAAGAAGCTAAAAATGCCGCACGACTTGGCTTTGATTATATTGGCACGACGTTACATGGCTATACTAGTTATACGCAAGGACAATTACTTTATCAGAATGACTTCCAATTTCTAAAAGATGTACTACAAAGTGTTGATGCAAAAGTTATTGCGGAAGGTAATGTCATTACACCGGATATGTATAAACGTGTGATGGACTTAGGCGTTCATTGTTCAGTCGTTGGTGGTGCGATAACACGACCAAAAGAAATTACGAAACGTTTTGTTCAAATTATGGAAGATTAAATGATAACGATAAAAAAACGAGATGACCATCATTAATTAAAGGCACCTAATTATCTTAGGTGGCTGAATGAATGTAATGGGTTCATCTCGTTTTGTTTGTTTATGATAGTGATTTTATTTTCAATTTGAATTATCCAAAAATAAGTAAAGCGACGGGGATGGTGATTAATAGCGACAATGCCACGCGTAAAAACCAAATGATGATGAGTTTCCAGACAGGTATTTTAATTTCAGTTGCTAGTATACATGGCACTAATGCTGAGAAAAAGATAATGGCTGATACGCTTACTACACCGACGACAAATTTAGTACTCATTGCAGCTTTAGTTACTAACAAAGATGGTAGAAACATCTCTACAATAGAAATCGCTGATGCTTTTGCAAGTACAGCCTGATCAGCAATTGGGAAAATATAAATAAATGGATAGAATATATAGCCAAGCCAATCAATGAATGGTGTATAGTTCGCTACAATCAGTCCTAAAAAACCAATCGATAATATAGAAGGTAAAATACCAACAGTCATTTCTAAACCGTCTTTCAAATTGTCCCAAACGTTCTTCACGAGAGATGGTGTTAATGCATTTTGTTTCATCGCCTCTGCATATGCAGTTTTCAGTCTGCTTCCTTCAATAGCAACTTCTTGTTCTCCTTCTTGTCCGTTATAATATTCTGTTGATTCATTGGTGATTGGCGGTAGCCATGCAGTAATTGCAGTCACGACAAATGTGATGACTAAAGTTATCCAAAAGTATAAATTCCAATGCGGCATTAATCCTAAAGTTTTAGCAACGATAATCATAAAAGTTGCTGAAACTGTTGAAAAGCCAGTCGCAATAATCGTGGCTTCTTGTTTGTTGTACATCCCTTGCTTATAGACACGATTAGTAATCAATAATCCTAAGGAATAACTGCCGACAAACGAAGCCACTGCATCGACAGCGGATTTTCCTGGTGTTTTAAAAATAGGTCTCATAATAGGCTCCATATAAACACCGACAAATTCTAATAAGCCATAGCCCACTAATAAAGAAAGCGCAATTGCACCTACTGGAATTAAGATACTTAATGGCATCATTAATTTTTCAAACAAAAACGGACCATAGTTAGCTTTAAATAGTATTGATGGACCGATTTTAAATACATACATTATACCGATCATTGCACCTGCAACTTTAAATAATGTAATGACCAAGTTTGTGATTGAAGTCATAAAAGTACGTCTCACTATTGGTAACGCTGTACCAATTAAAATCATAATCAGTGCAACATAGGGCATAAGTGGACCTATGATTGAGCGAATGGCTAGATGAACATGATCGACGAAAATAGTGTTGTTACCATTAATCGTAAAAGGAATAAAGAAACATAGTATGCCCACTAAACTATAGACAAAAAAACGCCATGCACTTGGTTGTTGTGCATTAGAATGATATTGATTCATTAAAGCAACCCCTTTGTTTAAATGAATACACAAAACTGTATGATGCATCTTCCCCTTAATGAGATGAATCATTATTTTAATTTAGAAAAATCTGAAAACTTACTATAATTGTATAGTTTGAATTATTTTCATACCAATACAAATTAACTAATTATATATAGATTGAAACTATATTACTTAATAAAATATTTATCTTAAATGTTGTTGTGTTGATTCAACACCACAACTAAAAGTGTTTATAAATTATTTGGAAATACACATATTTGTAAATGATTAGTATCGATTTAATATCGTATTATTAAATTTTTATTAATTTTGTAGTCTTAATCAAAAAATAATATATGTCATGTTATATTGAAGGTGCAGTTGTTTTTCATTCTCAAGAGGGGGTCAAAAAAATACTTTTGAGGTGATTATATGTTAAGAGGACAAGAAGAAAGAAAGTATAGTATTAGAAAGTATTCAATAGGCGTGGTGTCAGTGTTAGCGGCTACAATGTTTGTTGTGTCATCACATGAAGCACAAGCCTCGGAAAAAACACCAACGTCCAATGCAGCGGCACAAAAAGAAACACTAAATCAACCGGGAGAACAAGGGAACGTGATAACGTCACATCAAATGCAGTCAGGAAAGCAATTAGACGATATGCATAAAGAGAATGGTAAAAGTGGAACAGTGACAGAAGGTAAAGACACGCTTCAATCATCGAAGCATCAATCAACACAAAATAGTAAAACAATCAGAACGCAAAATGATAATCAAGTAAAGCAAGATTCTGAACGACAAGGTTCTAAACAGTCACACCAAAATAATGCGACTAATAATACTGAACGTCAAAATGATCAGGTTCAAAATACCCATCATGCTGAACGTAATGGATCACAATCGACAACGTCACAATCGAATGATGTTGATAAATCACAACCATCCATTCCGGCACAAAAGGTATTACCCAATCATGATAAAGCAGCACCAACTTCAACTACACCCCCGTCTAATGATAAAACTGCACCTAAATCAACAAAAGCACAAGATGCAACCACGGACAAACATCCAAATCAACAAGATACACATCAACCCGCGCATCAAATCATAGATGCAAAGCAAGATGATACTGTTCGCCAAAGTGAACAGAAACCACAAGTTGGCGATTTAAGTAAACATATCGATGGTCAAAATTCCCCAGACAAACCGACAGATAAAAATACTGATAATAAACAACTAATCAAAGATGCGCTTCAAGCGCCTAAAACACGTTCGACTACAAATGCAGCAGCAGATGCTAAAAAGATTCGACCACTTAAAGCGAATCAAGTACAACCACTTAACAAATATCCAGTTGTTTTTGTACATGGATTTTTAGGATTAGTAGGCGATAATGCACCTGCTTTATACCCAAATTATTGGGGTGGAAATAAATTTAAAGTTATCGAAGAATTGAGAAAGCAAGGCTATAATGTACATCAAGCAAGTGTTAGTGCATTTGGTAGTAACTATGATCGCGCTGTAGAACTTTATTATTACATTAAAGGTGGTCGCGTAGATTATGGCGCAGCACATGCAGCTAAATACGGACATGAGCGCTATGGTAAGACTTATAAAGGAATCATGCCTAATTGGGAACCTGGTAAAAAGGTACATCTTGTAGGGCATAGTATGGGTGGTCAAACAATTCGTTTAATGGAAGAGTTTTTAAGAAATGGTAACAAAGAAGAAATTGCCTATCATAAAGCGCATGGTGGAGAAATATCACCATTATTCACTGGTGGTCATAACAATATGGTTGCATCAATCACAACATTAGCAACACCACATAATGGTTCACAAGCAGCTGATAAGTTTGGAAATACAGAAGCTGTTAGAAAAATCATGTTCGCTTTAAATCGATTTATGGGTAACAAGTATTCGAATATCGATTTAGGATTAACGCAATGGGGCTTTAAACAATTACCAAATGAGAGTTACATTGACTATATAAAACGCGTTAGTAAAAGCAAAATTTGGACATCAGACGACAATGCTGCCTATGATTTAACGTTAGATGGCTCTGCAAAATTGAACAACATGACAAGTATGAATCCTAATATTACGTATACGACTTATACAGGTGTATCATCTCATACTGGTCCATTAGGTTATGAAAATCCTGATTTAGGTACATTTTTCTTAATGGATACAACGAGTAGAATTATTGGTCATGATGCAAGAGAAGAATGGCGTAAAAATGATGGTGTCGTACCAGTGATTTCGTCATTACATCCGTCCAATCAACCATTTGTTAATGTTACGAATGATGAACCTGCCACACGCAGAGGTATCTGGCAAGTTAAACCAATCATACAAGGATGGGATCATGTCGATTTTATTGGTGTGGACTTCCTGGATTTCAAACGTAAAGGTGCAGAACTTGCCAACTTCTATACAGGTATTATAAATGACTTGTTGCGTGTTGAAGCGACTGAAAGTAAAGGAACACAATTGAAAGCAAGTTAAATTCATCTTCTGAATTTAATATGCTATGTAAATCGTGCTGTTATCATGGCACAGCAGATATAAGTAGCATCACAGTGTTGAATTTAAAAATAGTAAAGTGAAATAAAGCGCCTGTCTCATTAGCGAAAACTAAAGGGACAGGCGTATCTGTTTATGAGCTTAATAAATTGTATGAATAATATGGTTGATCGAATAACTGTTTATCATGATGATAAATTGAGTTTTTTAAAATAATGATATATTACATCATTGTTATAGCGTTTAAGAAATCAACAACTTTACGATAAATAGTGATTGCTTCGTCATTAGGTCTACGATCAAAATCATGCTCGTTTTTATTCACGCGTTCAAATGTTGAATGTGGAACATGATTCATGATATGTTCGCTTTCCTCAACGGGAACATCATAATCGCCATTACAATGCGCAATGAACACCGGGGGAAGTGTTTTAAGTTCATCTGGTGCAATATTATATTTTGAATCAGTATAATCAGCAATGTTAATCATATTTATCCATTTACCTGTGCCACGTGCATAAACGTAGATTAAAAAACGTTGTGCGATTTGATCTTGAACAACCGGTGTTGGTGAAGTGAGTTGTGCAATCATTGTTTCGTTTACGCTTTGAGCTATTTTTGCGTAATAACTATTAGTTGTTTTAAAAGGTTCAGTGTTGATGCGACTATAACCATAAAAATCAATAACACCATCAATATCTCTGTCTCGTGCAATTAATAGACTTAAATATGCACCTGATGATCTGCCAAAGGTAAAAATAGGGCAATTAGAATATTGTGATTGAATCGCGTCGAATGATGCGTAGACATCCTCAATAATGCAATCGAGACTTACTTCTGGTAATAAACGATAACTTAGTTGAATTAAATCGTAATGTTCCGTAAGGATATCGATATACTGTGGGGATAAATCGTTAGCTTTACCGAACATTAATCCACCACCGTGGATGTAGACAATAGCGCCTTTTGTTGGTTGATTTTTTGCTTTAATAATTGTGTAAGGTAATGCAAATGCATCTTTAGTAATTACTTTATCTTTAATTTCAGTCACGATTTAATAGGCTCCTTATTTTTGATATTGATGTCATTATAACACTGTCTTAAATTTCCATGAAAAATAGTCTTAAGACGATGAGTCATGATAATTCTGTTCCAATTGACGTAAAGCGTCACGGGTATGCTTCTTTAGACCTTCCCCATAATCCATCATTTTAACAATATCTTTAAAAGCAGCATGTGGAATGGCTAAATCTTCTAAATCTGCCATAGAAAATTCAAGATTGATATCATGTGGTCGCTGTTCAGCAAGTTTATGCACAAAGTCAGGTTCTGTGACAAAAGGCGAAGACATGCCGACCATATCTGCATGTTGTAAAGCATCTAAAGCAGACTCTGGAGAATTAATCCCGCCACTTGCAATTAAAGGGATACGACCTGCTAAATGTTCATAGACAATTTGGTTAACTGGCCGACCGAAATGTTCACCTGGTGTACGAGACGTATTTTGATAAATATGTCGACCCCAGCTAGCGATTGCTAAATATTGGATGTTTGAAACGTCCATGACCCAATCGATTAATTGGTTGAACTCGTCAATGGTATATCCTAAATCACTGCCTCTGGTTTCTTCTGGCGTTGCTCGAAATCCTAAAATAAAATTGTCAGGTGCTTCTTTATCAATCACTTCTTGTACCGCACGCATAACTTCTAAAGATAATCTTGCACGATTTTTTAATGAGTCGGCACCGTAATGGTCTGTACGTTTATTCGAAAAAGTTGAGAAAAATGTTTGAATCAGCAAACGTTGTGCAATCGAAATTTCCACACCATCAAAACCTGCTTTAATCGCGCGTAATGTAGCATCGCGATACTGCTGAATGATGCTATTGATTTTCTCATGAGACATGGCGATAACATCGTGTTCAATCGGTGAATGCAATGTCATAGGGCTTGGTCCATACACCTTTCCAAAATTTAAAATGGCTTGATTTGAAAAACGACCAGCATGCGCTAGCTGGATAATAGCGTGGCTACCATGTTGTTTCATCGTAGATGCCATGTTAGTTAATCCAGGGATACAAGCATCATGATCAATATTAAAGCCATATTCAAACAATTGACCATAAGGTTCAATGTAAGCAGCGCCGGTGACTTGCATTCCAGCTGAATTAGAGCGACGTGCAGCATAAGCCAAGTCTGCTTTTGTAATATAGCCTTCTTTTGTTGATGCGTTTACGGTCATTGGTGATAATACAAAGCGATTCGAAATTTTGATGCCATTAGGTAAGTGGATTGATTGTAAAAGTGGTTTGTATCGGTACATACTATGATTCCTTTTCTATTCAATATTGTTTTCAAAGTACCATGGAAAGAATGAATAATCAATGATGAACAGTCTTGATAGAATAGAATTGGTACATGGAAAACATTTTTAAAATTGAACTAATGAATGGCATTTGTAGGTCTGAAAATATGAATATGAAAAAGAAAAATAAAGGCGAAAAGATATAAAAGTTAATTGAAAAACGTTATCATATACGTGGGTATATGAAGAGGGAATGATATTAAGAACGTTAAAATGTTATGTCGGTTTGACATGGCAGGATAAGTTTGGAGATGACGGATTGGTTAAATTAAGCGTATTAGACTATGCCTTAATAGATGAAGGTAAGGATGCAGAAAAGGCATTGCAAGATTCAGTGACACTTGCAAAATTAGCAGATCGACTTGGCTTTAAGCGAATTTGGTTTACGGAACATCATAATGTACCAGCGTTTGCGTGTAGTAGTCCAGAACTTTTGATGATGCATACATTGGCGCAGACAAATCACATACGAGTTGGCTCTGGTGGTGTGATGTTGCCGCACTATCGACCTTATAAAATTGCTGAGCATTTTAGAATGATGGCAGCGTTATATCCAAATCGTATTGATTTAGGTATTGGCAATAATCCGGGTACTACTATGGTAAAGCAAGCTTTAGATGGAATAAATCCTACATATGATAGTTACGATGAATCGATTTCGTTATTACGTGATTATCTTACAATAAAGGATAAACCAAGTGCGCATACGTTAGGTGTCCAACCACACATTGATCATTTTCCAGAAATGTGGTTATTAAGTAGTAGCGCAACATCTGCCAAAATAGCTGCCGAACTAGGTATAGGGCTTTCTGTTGGCACATTTTTGCTACCAGATATAAATGCGATACATGCAGCGAAGGATAACATTGATATTTACAAAAAACATTTCCAAGCATCAACGATTAAAATGGACGCAAAGGTGATGGCATCTGTATTTGTCATTGTAGCTGATAATGAAGCGGAAGTAGCAGCATTGCAACATGCCTTAGATGTTTGGTTATTAGGTAAATTACAATTTGCAGAATTTGAACATTTTCCATCGGTAGACACAGCGCAAAAGTATAAGCTTAATGATCGAGACAAAGAGATGATTCAAGCACATCAAGCACGCATCATTGCAGGTACACAAGAACAGGTTAGAGCACAATTAGATGATTTCATTGCTACGTTTGAAGTTGATGAGGTGTTAGTAGCACCGCTTATTCCAGGCATTGAACAGCGTTGTAAAACATTAAAATTACTCGCGGAAATCTATTTGTAGCATTTTAAATAGAAGAGAAAGGATGAAGATAAGATGAAAAAGTTAGCCAATTATTTATGGGTAGAAAAAGTAGGAGATTTGTATGTGTTTAGTATGACACCTGAATTGCAAGATGATATTGGGACAGTAGGTTATGTTGAATTCGTAAGTCCAGATGAAGTTAAAGTGGATGATGAAATTGTGAGTATCGAAGCATCGAAAACGGTCATTGATGTGCAAACGCCATTGTCAGGAACGATTATTGAGCGAAATACAAAAGCGGAAGAAGAACCGATAATTTTAAACTCTGAAAAACCAGAAGAAAATTGGTTGTTCAAATTGGATGATGTCGATAAAGAAGCATTCCTAGCATTACCGGAGGCTTAAATGGAAACGTTAAAATCAAATAAAGCGAAACTTGAATATTTAATCAATGATATGCGTCGAGAGGGAAATGACAATGACGTATTGGTAATGCCATCTTCATTTGAAGATTTGTGGGAATTATATCGAGGCTTAGCAAATGTCAGACCGACATTACCTGTAAGTGATGAATATTTAGCTGTACAAGATGCTATGTTAAGTGATTTGAATCATCAACATGTTACGGATTTGAAGGATTTGAAGCCGATAAAAGGTGACAATATCTTTGTTTGGCAAGGTGATATCACGACGTTAAAAATCGATGCTATTGTTAATGCTGCAAATAGTCGTTTTCTAGGATGTATGCAAGCTAATCATGACTGCATTGATAATATTATTCATACAAAAGCGGGTGTTCAAGTTCGACTTGATTGTGCAGAGATCATTCGACAACAAGGGCGCAATGAAGGTGTAGGTAAAGCCAAAATAACACGTGGATATAATTTGCCAGCAAAGTATATAATTCATACGGTTGGTCCGCAAATACGTCGATTGCCTGTTTCAAAGATGAATCAGGACTTGTTAGCTAAATGTTATCTTAGCTGTCTTAAATTGGCTGATCAACATAGTTTAAATCATGTCGCTTTTTGCTGTATATCTACAGGTGTATTTGCTTTTCCTCAAGATGAAGCAGCAGAAATTGCTGTTCGAACAGTAGAAAGCTATCTCAAAGAAACAAATTCAACATTGAAAGTCGTGTTCAATGTATTTACAGATAAGGATTTACAACTGTATAAGGAGGCATTGAACCGTGATGCAGAGTAGTAAATGGAATGCAATGTCTCTTTTAATGGATGACAAGACAAAGCAGGATGAAGTATTGCGTACTGCGATTGATGAAGCAGATGCGATAGTGATTGGAATTGGTGCAGGCATGTCTGCATCTGACGGATTTACATATGTAGGAGAGCGTTTTACGGAAAATTTCCCAGATTTTATTGAAAAATATCGCTTCTTTGATATGTTGCAAGCGAGTTTACATCCTTATGGCAGTTGGCAAGAATATTGGGCATTTGAGAGTCGTTTTATTACATTAAACTATTTAGATCAACCTGTAGGTCAGTCTTACCTCGCTTTAAAATCCTTAGTGGAAGGTAAACAGTACCACATTATAACTACGAATGCAGACAATGCTTTCGATGTAGCTGATTATGATATGACTCATGTATTTCATATACAAGGGGAGTATATACTGCAACAGTGTAGTCAGCATTGTCATGCTCAAACGTATCGCAATGATGATTTAATTCGTAAAATGGTTGTTGCGCAACAAGATATGCTTATACCTTGGGAGATGATTCCAAGATGTCCAAAATGTGATGCCCCAATGGAAGTGAATAAACGTAAAGCGGAAGTTGGTATGGTTGAAGATGCTGAATTTCATGCGCAACTACATCGTTATAATGCTTTTCTAGAGCAACATCAAGATGATAAAGTGTTGTATTTGGAAATTGGAATTGGTTATACTACACCACAATTTGTGAAGCATCCTTTTCAGCGTATGACACGTAAAAATGAAAATGCACTTTATATGACGATGAATAAAAAGGCATATCGCATTCCGAATTCAATTCAAGAACGTACCATACATTTAACTGAGGATATCTCAACATTGATTACAACAGCACTCCGGAACGACAGCACAACGCAAAATAACAACATTGGAGAGACAGAAGATGTACTTAATAGAACAGATTAGAAATGGAGAATATATTACTGATGGTGCGATTGCACTCGCTATGCAAGTTTATGTTAATCAGCATATCTTTTTAGATGAAGATATTTTATTCCCTTATTATTGTGATCCAAAAGTGGAAATTGGACGTTTTCAAAATACTGCTATAGAAGTGAATCAAGATTATATAGATAAACACAGTATTCAAGTAGTTCGCCGAGATACTGGTGGTGGCGCTGTGTATGTTGATAAAGGTGCCGTTAATATGTGTTGTATTTTAGAACAAGACACTTCAATTTATGGTGATTTTCAACGATTTTATCAGCCAGCTATAAAGGCGTTGCATACATTAGGTGCAACAGATGTGATACAAAGCGGTAGAAATGATTTAACATTGAATGGTAAAAAAGTGTCAGGCGCCGCAATGACATTAATGAATAATCGTATTTATGGCGGTTATTCGCTATTACTTGATGTTAATTATGAAGCAATGGATAAAGTGTTAAAGCCTAATCGCAAAAAGATTGCATCGAAAGGGATTAAATCTGTGCGCGCACGTGTTGGTCATCTTAGAGAAGCACTGGATGAAAAGTATCGTGGTATAACCATTGAAGAATTTAAAAATTTAATGGTGACACAGATTTTGGGAATCGATGACATTAAAGAGGCAAAACGATACGAATTAACGGATGCAGATTGGGAAGCGATTGATGAATTAGTTGATAAAAAGTATAAAAATTGGGATTGGAATTATGGGAAGTCACCTAAATATGAATATAATCGAAGTGAAAGATTATCATCAGGTACTGTAGATATTACCATTTCTGTTGAACAAAATCGTATCGCAGATTGTCGTATTTATGGGGATTTCTTTGGACAAGGTGATATAAAAGATGTGGAAGAAGCATTACAAGGAACAAAAATGACAAGAGAAGATTTAATGCATCAGTTAAAGCAATTAGACATCGTTTATTATTTTGGTAATGTTACGGTAGAATCATTGGTTGAGATGATTTTAAGTTAATATTGTTTAGGCGTTAATGTCACACCCTCAATGAATATGTGTATTTGCTTTTAAAATGGTGACTATGTAGTTATGTAATTTGATCATACGATTGAAAATGAATTTAATTAATTAGCAAAGACATCATATTTATAGCGTTTGTGTTTATTAGTGATTGGGTATTTGAAAATGGTTAATGATAGTTTTTAAAGGAATAAATTCATTTTCATTTATATAAGTAAGATTAAATACTAGCTACTAAAGTCTATTTATATACGTCAAAATATAATGACTGCTATAATGAGTAATCAATAGACACAAAGAGGAGATTATGTGATGAATAATAAAGTATTAGTAACCGGTGGTACAGGGTTTGTTGGCATGCGAATTATTTCACGATTATTAGAACAAGGTTATGAGGTACAAACGACGATACGTGATTTAAGTAAAGCTGATAAAGTAATTAAAACAATGCAAGACAATGGCATTTCCACAGAGCGATTAATGTTTGTCGAAGCGGATTTATCACAAGATGAACATTGGGATGAAGCAATGAAAGATTGTAAATATGTCTTGAGTGTAGCATCTCCGGTGTTTTTCGGTAAAACAGACGATGCAGAAGTGATGGCGAAGCCTGCCATTGAAGGCATACAACGTATTTTAAGAGCTGCAGAACATGCTGGCGTGAAGCGTGTGGTGATGACTGCAAACTTTGGTGCAGTTGGTTTTAGCAATAAAGATAAAAATTCAATCACAAATGAAAGTCATTGGACAAATGAAGATGAACCAGGCTTATCAGTATATGAAAAATCAAAATTGTTAGCTGAAAAGGCAGCGTGGGATTTTGTTGAGAATGAAAATACAACAGTAGAATTTGCCACAATCAATCCAGTTGCAATTTTTGGGCCATCATTAGATGCACACGTTTCAGGAAGCTTTCATTTATTAGAAAATTTATTGAATGGTTCAATGAAACGTGTACCGCAAATTCCATTGAATGTTGTTGATGTGAGAGACGTAGCTGAACTACACATTTTGGCAATGACAAATGAACAGGCTAATGGCCAGCGATTTATTGCTACAGCTGATGGACAAATTAATTTGTTGGAAATTGCAAAATTAATTAAAGAAAAGAGACCTGAAATAGCTCAAAAAGTTTCTACTAAAAAATTACCAGACTTTGTTTTGAGTCTAGGTGCTAAATTTAATCATCAAGCTAAAGAAGGTAAACTTTTATTAGATATGAATCGAAATGTAAGTAACGAACGTGCAAAAATACTTCTTGGTTGGGAACCGATTGCGACACAAAAAGAAGCAATTTTAGCAGCTGTCGATAGTATGGCTAAGTATCATTTAATATAATACAAAACACCGTCCATAAGTAAGTGGCTTTCCTCTTGATAAAAGAGGCATTCACTCAATATGTGACGGTGTTTTATATATTTACGTTAACACTATTGCTGTGGCTTTTGACGGCCTTTTAATAAAATTGCTGTCGCACCTACGATAATAATAAATAGAATCGCACCAAATAATCCCATATATTTTACTGCGTTACCGAACACGATACCGACAGCTAAAAAGTCTGTATCTGAGAATGTTGTTGCAGCACCACCTAATTCGCCTAAAAATGGCAAGAATAATAATGGTAAAAACGTGATTAGGACACCATTTAGAGCGGCGCCAGCAACAGCACCTTTAATACCGCCTCTTGCATTACCGAATACAGCAGCCGTTGCACCTAAGAAGAAGTGTGCAACTACGCCAGGTAAAATGACGACGCCACCAAATAAGAATAAGATAAACATACCGATGACACCTGTAATAAAGCTGACAAAGAATCCAATTAATACTGCATTTTGTGCATAAGGGAACACAATAGGGCAGTCTAATGCAGGTTTAGAATTTGGTACAAGCTTTTCAGAAATCCCTTTAAATGCTGGGACGATTTCAGCTAAGATTAAGCGAACGCCCGTTAAAATAATAAATACACCAGCAGCAAATGTCACACCTTGAATTAATGAAAAAACAATAAAGTTTTGACCATTACTAATAGATTCGTGTACATAACTAACGCCTGCAAATAAGCATGCGATGAAGTAAAGTAATGCCATCGTAATCGAGATACTAATTGTACTTTCTCGTAAGAAACTTAAGCCTTTTGGAAATTTAATCTCTTCCGTTGATTTAGACTTACCTTTGAATAATTGACCTACAGCACCTGCGGCAAAGTAACTGATTGAGCCAAAATGACCTAAAGCTACTTGATCATTCCCTGTAATTTTTCGCATCGTAGGTTGGAGTAATGCAGGTAATACTGCCATGATTAATCCTAATACGAGTGCGCCGATAACAATCGTTAGCCAGCCTTTAATATGACTGACTGTTAAAATGATTGCTAAAAACGCAGCCATGTAAAATGTATGATGACCTGTTAAAAAGATATATTTTAAATTAGTGAAGCGGGCAATTAAAATATTAACAATCATGCCACAGACCATGATGAGTGCAGCTGTTGTTCCAAAATCTTTTAAGGCTAGTGAGACGATAGCTTCGTTGTTAGGTACGATACCTTGCACACCGAATGCGTGTTGGAATATTTTGCCAAATGGCTCAAGAGATCGAACGACGACATCAGCACCTGCACTTAAAATTAAGAAGCCTAATATCGTTTTAATGGTTCCTGAAGTGATCGTTGCGGCAGGTTTTTTCTGAACGATTAAACCTATAAAGGCAATCAGTGCAACAAGAATGGCTGGTTGACTTAAAATATCGACTATAAAATTAAGGATTGCTTGCATAGGTCGTACCTCCTTTAAATCATGTTAAGTTGTTGTAATTTTTCTGAGAGCTTTTGTTGTAATTCAGCTTTGTCTAAAATATTATCAAGAACTAAGACATCCCCTAGACGTTCGGCATTTTCAGCTAAATCTCTACCACAAATAAACAAGTCAGCCATCTCTGGACTTGCTGTCATAATGTCACTATGTTCAACTTCGATATTAGATGGTGCATTAAGTTGCCTAAGTGCTTCTTGTGCGTTCATTTCTACCATAAAACTACTTCCTAAACCGTGGCCACATACTACTAAAATTTTCATATTAATCATGCTCCTTTAAAATGTTTTTAATGTCTTGTGCATTTGTTGCAGTTAATAGTTGCTGGACTGTTTGGTTATCGCCCAGTATGGTTGCTAAATTTTGTAATACAGATAAGTGTGAATGATTGTCGATGGCACTCAATACAAAAATGAGTGATGCGTAGTGATTTTCATCACAGAATGCCACATGTTGGTTCAACTTTAATAGACTTAAACCAACTTGATGTACGTCATTGTTCGGTCTTGCATGTGCAATTGCAATTTCAGGTGCGATAACGATATAAGGTCCAAGTTCATTAACGCTATCAATCATTGCTTGAACATAGCCTTGTTCAATAATTTGTTCTTGTAGTAATGGCTGAGAAGCTATAGTTATAGCTTCAGTCCAATCATTTACTTGTTCTTTTACAATGATGCGTGTTGTTGACAAAATGTCTAATGACACGTTATTAAGCCTCCTTTGTCATAGTTAAAGCAATGTGTTGTTTAATTTTAAAAATATTCCCATCTAAGAAATCTTGTCGATATAAGTCGTTGCTTAAGCATTCGCTTAACTGTCCCAATGCCTTTAAATGTGCATTGGGGTGGTCCGTTGCTAATGTAATTACAAGGTGAACGGGATCGTTAGCTTTACTACCAAAGATAATCCCTTCAGTGAAATATGTTAGTGCGAAACCTACACCATTCTGTACATAATCAGTACCAGCGTGAATAAGTGCAATATGTGGACTAATGACCATATATGACCCGAATTGTTCAAATTGTTTTAAAATTGCAGCTGTATAATTTGAATAGACAATGCCATCATTGATTAAAGGTTGCACAGCCACTGCAATTGCGGATTCAATTGATAATGGTTGTTTATTTATAATGATGCGATGTTCAGGCAATAAATCTGCGAGTGACTTGCCATCAGTTGCCATTTTCATGACTCGTTGTTCTCTTGAGTCATTGATAATTTGATTCAATTTTTGACGAGATTGTTGATTGATAAATGGATCGACATGAATAACTGGTACAGCTGATATTTCACAAGGTACTGTTGAAATGACATAATCAATGTTATCTTGCAATAATCGACTTTCTTCCAATTGATAAATGGAATAGGCATCCCAAATGTGAAACTCAGGATACAGGTGATTTAGTTTTGATTTTAAAAGTTGTGACGTGCCTATACCAGAACCACATAGTAAGACAACCTTAATCATTGATTGTTTATGTGTTGCAACACGCTCTATACTTGATGCGAAGTGAATTGTAATGTATGTTAATTCATCTTCGTTGAAGCGAATAGCAGCATCTTGTTCAATTGGGCTAATATGCTTGCTAACGGCTTCAATGATTTGAGGATAGCGACGCATAACTTCTTGCCTCAAAGGATTAGGTTGTAGCATATCGTATTTAATACGATGTATAGCTGGTTTGATATGTGTGATCAGACTGGTATGTAACTTGTTATCTTTTGACATATCAATGCCTAATTCTTGGCTAACACAAGTAATCAATTCATGTATATTTTGCGATAAATCATGGTATTCAAAGGTAATTGAAGATGCTGTATGTTCAGTCATTTTAGAGCCTAGTAAATGTAACGTGATAAAGATAATTTCAGACTCTGGAAATGTGACATTACAACTGCGTTCTAAGTTTTCTATCATTTTTGAAGCAATAGCATACTGACTAGTATGTCGCCATTTATCAATTTCATTGATAGGTATATCGAACGAAAAATTTTCATTTAGACGCTGAATGGCAATGAGTATATGATAGATTAAGCCATCGATAGCCGACTGAACTAAATGATAATTTTCACTATTTAATGTCTTAATAATGGCACGGCGAACCAATGCGATTGATTCTGAATTAAAGATATCCGCCTCTATAAAAGGTGCAGCTTGTTTCATATATTGATGTATAAAGTGTGCATACGCTTTACGATAGTGATCTTCCTCACCAATAATATTGAATCCTTTATTGTGGACATAATTTAACTTTAAATGGTATTGATCTAGTTGGGCCTGTATCATTTTAATATCATCTGCAATTGTCCGACGCGAAACATTAACATCTTGCGCAAGTTGCTTTGTTGAAACAGGATCGGTTGTTTCGAATAACTTTAAAGCGATATGTGTGAGTCGTTCATCTTTTGAAAAATGAATTTGATTTGTTAGATTGTGCTCTAATTCATTTAATAGTGTCGCGTGAGCTGTTGTTACTTTGATGCCTGCAGCTTTATTACGGCTGACTTGGTAATGATAAGTTTCAGCATATTGCTCAATATATGCTATATCATATTGAATGGTACGAGGTGATACACCAAGTTGATTAGCAATGGTATTGATTGGAATAAACGTTTGCTCATGAATTAAAAGATACAAAATTTCGATTTGTCTATAACTTAACAACGTAATATCCTCCTATTTGTAATTGTAAGCGATTTCTTAAAAACGTAGATATGCAATCTCTTTCATATTTTAATCCGAAAAATTGCATATCAAAATGTTTATGGCACAAGATTTTATAGGAACTTTTAAAATAAATTAGATATTCATGTTGACAATTTAAAAATGTCGCAGTATATTTAGTTAGACATCTAACGAAATGGTGGTGCAATAAATGGAATTCACTTATTCGTATTTATTTAGAATGATTAGTCATGAGATGAAACAAAAGGCTGATCAAAAGTTAGAGCAATTTGATATTACAAATGAGCAAGGTCATACGTTAGGTTATCTTTATGCACATCAACAAGATGGACTGACACAAAATGATATTGCTAAAGCATTACAACGAACAGGTCCAACTGTCAGTAATTTATTAAGGAACCTTGAACGTAAAAAGCTGATCTATCGCTATGTCGATGCACAAGATACGAGAAGAAAGAATATAGGACTGACTACCTCTGGGATTAAACTTGTAGAAGCATTCACTTCGATATTTGATGAAATGGAGCAAACACTCGTATCGCAGTTATCTGAAGAAGAAAATGAACAAATGAAAGCAAACTTAACTAAAATGTTATCTAGTTTACAATAAATGATAAGTGTGACTGGTAGAAATCAGTCACTTTATCTTTAATATTATAGTTAGATATCTAATTGTTAGTAAGCTAATTATTGAAAAAGACAAGGAGTATTGAACAATGAAAGACGAACAATTATATTATTTTGAGAAATCGCCAGTATTTAAAGCGATGATGCATTTCTCATTGCCAATGATGATAGGGACTTTATTAAGCGTTATTTATGGCATATTAAATATTTACTTTATAGGATTTTTAGAAGATAGCCACATGATTTCTGCTATCTCTCTGACACTGCCAGTATTTGCTATCTTAATGGGGTTGGGTAATTTATTTGGCGTTGGTGCAGGAACTTATATTTCACGTTTATTAGGTGCGAAAGACTATAGTAAGAGTAAATTTGTGAGTAGTTTCTCTATTTATGGTGGTATTGCACTAGGACTTATCGTGATTTTAGTTACTTTACCATTCAGTGATCAAATCGCAGCAATTTTAGGTGCGAGAGGTGAAACGTTAGCTTTAACAAGTAATTATTTGAAAGTAATGTTTTTAAGTGCACCTTTTGTAATTTTGTTCTTCATATTAGAACAATTTGCACGTGCAATTGGGGCACCAATGATTTCTATGATTGGTATGTTAGCTAGTGTAGGCTTAAATATTATTTTAGATCCAATTTTAATTTTTGGTTTTGATTTAAACGTTGTTGGTGCAGCTTTGGGTACTGCAATCAGTAATGTTGCTGCTGCTCTGTTCTTTATCGTTTATTTTATGAAAAATAGTGACGTTGTGTCAGTTAATATTAAACTTGCGAAACCTAATAAAGAAATGCTTTCTGAAATCTTTAAAATCGGTATTCCTGCATTTTTAATGAGTATCTTAATGGGATTCACAGGATTAGTTTTAAATTTATTTTTAGCACATTATGGAAACTTCGCGATTGCAAGTTATGGTATCTCATTTAGACTTGTGCAATTTCCAGAACTTATTATCATGGGATTATGTGAAGGTGTTGTACCATTAATTGCATATAACTTTATGGCAAATAAAGGCCGTATGAAAGACGTTATCAAAGCAGTTATCATGTCTATCGGCGTTATCTTTGTTGTATGTATGATTGCTGTATTTACAATTGGACATCATATGGTCGGACTATTTACTACTGATCAAGCCATTGTTGAGATGGCGACATTTATTTTGAAAGTAACAATGACATCATTATTATTAAATGGTATAGGTTTCTTGTTTACTGGTATGCTTCAAGCGACTGGGCAAGGTCGTGGTGCTACAATTATGGCCATTTTACAAGGTGCGATTATCATTCCAGTATTATTTATTATGAATGCTTTGTTTGGACTAACAGGTGTCATTTGGTCATTATTAATTGCTGAGTCACTTTGTGCTTTAGCAGCAATGTTAATCGTTTATTTATTACGTGATCGTTTGACAGTTGATACATCTGAATTAATAGAAGGTTAAATATTTCGTACACTTCTGGCTGAGTATATTTCGGTCGGAAGGGTATTTTTCGAAAAAAATAAATATATGATACGATTATGAAAAAATAAAGTGAGATTGGCATTGTGTAAATCTAAAATACTGTTGAAAAATATTTTTAGAGAAGAATCAGAAGTTAAAGATTTAACTGAAGAAAAATATAATCAAGATTACGAAGCATTAACATTTAGCTTTAAAGAGGAAACATATCAAAGTAGGTTAGCTAAGAAAACACCGACTAAATCGGGATATTTTGTTACATGTTGGACAAAAGACGAGAACAATTGTAATCAACCATACTCGAAAGAGGCATTTGCAGATTACTTAATGATTATAGTTATTGATGAAGAATTAAGCGGTTATTTTTTATTTCCTAGGGAATTATTGGTAGAAAAAGGCATCTTAACTACATTTGAACATAAAGGTAAGATGGCTTTTAGAGTTTATCCTAAGTGGTGTAATCAATTGAATAAAACAGCAGGGCAAACACAAAAGTGGCAATGTAAATATTTTTTTGAATACTAATAAAAAGTCATATGGTTGAACTTATAAGAGATGAATATATCATCTTTCGATAAGATAACCATATGACTTTATTTTTTATCATTTAATGATGAACGGTTTCTTGTCCTACTTTATTCCAAGTGAGGATAAAGCTCAACATTGCAAACACACTGATTGCTGTTAATAAAATAAAACCGACATCCCATCCGAATTTATCAACTACAGCACCTAAGACGATGTTGGCCATTACAGCACCAAACAGATAACCAAATAATCCTGTTAATCCAGCTGCTGTGCCAGCTGCTTTTTTAGGTACATAATCTAATGCTTGTAAACCAATTAACATAACTGGTCCATATATTAAGAAACCAATGGCAATTAATGAGACATTGTCTAACCAAGCATTGCCTGGAGGATTTAACCAATAAATTAATACAAATACTGTGACACCTAACATAAAGAAGAAACCTGCAGGTCCACGACGACCTTTGAATAATTTATCAGAAATGTAACCACATAATAATGTGCCAGGAATTCCAGCCCATTCGTATAAGAAGTATGCCCAACCTGATGCTTTTAAGTCGAAATGTTTTTCTTCACTTAAGTAGACTGGCGCCCAATCAAGTACACCATAACGCACGAAATAAACAAATATATTTGCAAAGGCAATTGCCCATACCCATTTATTGTTCAGTACATATTTAAATAAAATTTCTTTTGTAGTTAATTCTGTTTCTAATGTTTTCTTATCGCTTGTAGCAAAGTCGTTTTTATAAATTTCGATTGGAGGTAAACCTTGAGATTGAGGTGTGTCTCTAATCAATACGTATGAAATTGCGGCAATGATAAGTGCTAAGAGTGCAGGGTAAATGAATACACCTTCGAAACCTTTTAAATAACCAAAGTTGATAAATGCTGTTGTTGTAATACCCCAAGCAGCAATAGGTGCCATAATACCTCCACCAACATTATGCGCAACGTTCCAAAGGGCAGTCTTACTTCCGCGTTCACTTACACTAAACCAGTGAACGAGAACACGGCCTGAAGGTGGCCAGCCCATACCTTGAAACCATCCATTTAAGAATAATAGGACAAACATAATACCGATACCTGATGTAAAGAACGGTACAAATCCCATTAACAAATTGACGATAGCAGTGAGTGCTAATCCAAGAACTAAGAATATCCGAGCATTGCTCCGATCACTTACAGTACCCATAAAAAACTTACTAAATCCATATGCGATGGAAACAGCAGAAAGTGCAAAACCCAGTTCCGCTTTTGTAAAACCTTGCTCTTGCAATGCTGGCATCGCTAATGAAAAGTTTTTACGTAATAAATAGTACCCAGCGTAACCGATGAAAATACCAAGAAATACTTGGAGACGTAATCGTTTATAGGTATCATCTATCTGATTTTCTGGCAAAGGCTTAATATGCTTTGCAGGTTTAAGAAAATTCATAAAATCCTCCTTAATATGTATTTATATGCATTTTGTGCGATAAACTTATATTAGACATGTATGAAAGCGTTGTCAATATACTTTTGTGAAATCTTGCATATTTAGTTATTGAAGTATTTTATAAACATTTAGAAAAAATAAATTGCTACACATAAATTTATAATTATGCAATTATTATGTCGTTATACATACTAGCTGTGTATCTACGAATGAGTACAAACATATTTTTATTTGCAGAAAAGGGGTAAATGGCATATAACTATCTTTTTTATGTAAGCTGGTATAAAATTTATACTAATGGGAGGGATAGTATGAATATAGTAGGGCATCATCACATATCCATGTATACAAAAGATGCAAAACGTAATAAGGATTTTTACACAAATGTCCTTGGATTACGATTAGTTGAAAAGTCGGTTAATCAAGACAATCCTTCAATGTATCATTTGTTTTATGGGGACGAAGTAGGTACAGCCGGAACAATTTTAAGCTTTTTTGAAATTCCCAATGCGGGTCATAAGCAGCCGGGTACTGAAACGATTTATCGATTTTCTTTATTAGTGCCAAATCAAGCGGCACTTCATTATTTTGAAAAACGCCTTGATAATAATGGTATTAAGTCTGAACGTTTGTACTATCTTGGACAAGAAGGTGTTGTCTTTAAAGATGAAGACGACTTAGAAATCATATTGCTTGTTAATGATAGTTTTGAAGTACCACATCAATGGCAACATAACGCTTATAGTGAAATACCTCAAGCATATCAAATTTTAGGAATAGGGCCAGTCGAATTAAGAGTTAGAAATGCAGCGCGTACGGTAGAATTTTTGGAAAATGTCTTAGGTTATCGCAAAAGAGATAATAAATCATTCGATGTGCTGACATTAGCACCACAAGGTTTATATTCGGATTTTGTAGTTATTGAGCAACAGGGACAACGTGAAAGACCTGGACGAGGTTATATCCATCATATTGCAGTTAATACACCTCAAATGAGTGACTTAGATGGAATTTACAAGAAATTACAACAACAACCACAAAGTAATTCAGGTATAATTGATCGCTATTTCTTTAAATCATTATACTATCGCCATAATTCAATTATGTATGAATTTGCGACTGAAGCGCCTGGATTTACTATTGATACACCTGTTGAACAATTAGGAAGTCAATTGAACTTGCCTGACTTTTTAGAAGCAGAACGTGAACAAATTGAAAGTAAGTTACACGAAATATAAAGGAGAATGTTTAATGGCAAAATTAGAAATGAATAAAAATACGCCTCTTGAGTTTGGTTTGTATTCCTTAGGTGATCATTTATTGAATCCATTGAAAGGTGAAAAAGTTAGTTATGAGCAACGTATTAATGAAATTATTGAAGCAAGTAAATTAGCAGATGAAGCAGGTATTGATGTTTTTGCAGTTGGTGAAAGTCATCAGGAGCATTTTACAACACAGGCCCATACGGTTGTGTTAGGTGCAATTGCCCAAGCGACAAAGCATATCAAAGTTTCAAGTTCTTCAACGATTATTAGTGCAACAGATCCTGTAAGAGTATTTGAAGACTTCGCGACATTAGATTTGATTTCTCATGGTAGAGCCGAAATTGTAGCTGGCAGAGCATCAAGAACAGGTATTTTTGACTTGTTTGGCTATGATTTAAAAGACTATGATGAATTGTTTGAAGAAAAATTAGGTTTACTTTTAGAGTTAAATAAAACTGAGCGTATTACTTGGTCTGGAAAATATCGTCCAGAACTTAGAAATATGAAAATATTCCCAAGACCAATCGATAATATATTGCCAATATGGCGTGCTGTTGGTGGTCCACCTGCAAGTGCTATTAAAGCGGGAAAACAAGGCGTGCCAATGATGATTACAACCCTTGGTGGCCCAGCAATGAACTTTAAAGGTTCTATAGATGCTTATCGTCAAGCGGCAACTGAAGCAGGTTTCGATGCTTCGCCTAAGTCTTTACCAGTAAGTACAGCGAGTCTGTTTTATACAGCTGAAACAACTCAGGATGCTATGAGAGAATTTTATCCACATTTGAATACAGGGATGTCATTTATTCGTGGTGTTGGTTATCCGAAACAGCAATTTGCTAATTCGTCAGATTATCGAGAAGCGCTAATGGTTGGAAGCCCGCAACAAATTATTGAAAAGATATTGTATCAACACGAGTTGTATGGTCATCAACGTTTTATGGCACAGCTTGATTTTGGCGGTGTGCCATTTGAAAATGTTATGAAGAATATTGAGTTAATTGGCAACGAAATTATACCGGCGATTAAAAAGCATTTATCAAAATAGGAGGGGCGTCATCATGAATATTGTATTATTGTCAGGTTCCACAGTAGGTTCTAAAACGAGAATTGCTATGGATGATTTAAAAAATGAACTAGAAGTCATCAATGAGGGACATCAAATAGAGTTGATGGATTTACGAGAACTTGAATTAGAATTTAGCGTTGGAAAGAATTATCTAGATACTACAGGAGATGTATATAAATTAACGACGTCGTTAATGCAGGCTGATGTGATTTTTATTGGTTTTCCAATTTTTCAAGCTTCCATCCCTGGTGCTTTGAAAAATGTGTTTGATCTACTTCCGGTCAATGCGTTTCGTGACAAGGTAATAGGACTTGTAGCGACAGCAGGTTCTAGTAAACATTATTTAATTCCTGAAATGCATTTAAAACCAATATTGAGTTACATGAAAGCACATACGATGCAAACGTATGTATTTATTGAAGAGAAAGATTTTTCAAATCAACAAATTGTCAATGATGATGTTGTATTTCGGTTAAAAGCGTTGGCACAATCCACAATGCGAACTGCCAAAGTACAACAACAAGTGTTTGAAGAAGAAAACAACCAATACGACTTTTAAAGTATAAAAATAAGACGCTCGGCACACTAAATTTGTAAGTGTTTGAGCGTCTTTTCATATTAACTATATAGCCAATGAACGACGATAAAGGCAAGTGATGACAAGCATATTGAGGTAATAATGATTGTCATAAGCGGTTTAAGTGCGCGATTTTTAAGATCTTTAAATGCAACATTTAACCCTAAAGCAACCATGGCCATTAATAAGCAAATTGTTGATATAGTATTTAAAATATTTAACAATACTGATGGAATAGTTACATATGTATTCACTAAGGCCATAATGACAAATCCAATTAAAAAGTATGGAATGCTTATTCGACCCTTGCTAGATGATTCTGATGAACGGAAACGCATAATTAAAATAAGTACGATGGTTAATGGAATCAGTAAGAATACTCTACCAAGTTTACCAAGAAGTGCAATTTTAAGTGCATCACTACCACCAAAGCCACCAGCTAAGACAACGTGCGCAATTTCATGAAGACTAACACCAGACCAAGCGCCATAAACATTTGTCGTCATTGAAAAGATAGCGTAGATAGCTGTATATATAAGTGAGAATATCGTACCAATCAATGCGATGATACCGATACTAATAGCTGTATCCTTTTCACGTGATTTGAATATTGGAGCGACTGCGGCAATAGCGGCAGCACCACAAACGCCTGTGCCGACACCTAGTAATAATGCGATGTTTTTGTCACCATGCAACAGTTTGTTGACAAAGAGCATCATTACAATACTGAAAATAACGACACCTACATCGATGGCTAATAGTTTACTACCTTGACCGATAATATCGAATATATTGAGTTTAAGTCCATATAGGATGATTGCAAATCTTAATAAATATTTAGATGAAAACGTAATACCTGAGCTATATTGTTCAGGATATCCTCTAAAGTGACGATATAGAATAGCGATTAATATCGCGATAGTTAATGCGCCAACCTTATCTAAGATTGGCAATTTAGCTGCTAAAAAGCTAAATAATGCGACTATAAATGTTAATGATAGTCCAATCATAAAATGCTTATTTTTCAATGATGCCATGAGCAGTGCCTCCTTTAATAGCATTTTAGCACTGTTTTGTCGTATTTTTAAATATAAATTTGGAATGGTTAATAAAGTAGTGATTAAATTAAGTTGTGTGATAGGTATCAAGGACATCAACCAAAGTAATAGGTACTACAACGCTTATTGGCGGGGCCCCAACAAAGAAGCTGACGAAAAGTCAGCTTACAATAATGTGCAAGTTGGGGATGGGCCCCAACATAGAGAAATTGGGTCCGTAATTTCTACAGACAATGCAAGTTGGCGGGGCCCCAACATAGAGAATTTCGAAAAGAAATTCTACAAGCAATGCAAGTTGGCGGGGCCCCAACAAAGAGAATTTCGAAAAGAAATTCTACAAGCAATGCAAGTTGGGGAAGGACAACAAATTTAAGATACAAGGCGTAATATTAATATGTTATTATTATGATAATTTACAGAATTATATGAAAAATGAATGAGGATGTGATGGTATGTTTGGAATGAAAGTGAATGAACAAATAACATTAAAAATTTTAGAAGCTCATGACACAGAAGCGCTTTTCAATTTAGTCAATCGTTCAAGAAATTCACTTAGGGAATGGTTACCTTGGGTAGATGCAACTGAGCAACCATCAGATACGCGTGCATTTATTAAAAGAGGACTTTTGCAATTTGCTGATGGTAATGGATTTCAGTGTGGCATTTGGTATGAAGGAACGTTAGTTGGTGTCATCGGTTTACATGAAATTAATCACATGCACAGAAAAACTTCATTAGGATATTATTTAGATAAACAATTTGAGTGTCATGGGATTATGACACAAGCAGTTGAGGCATTGATAAAGTATTGTTTCGAAGAGCTTGACTTAAACCGAATTGAGATTAGTGCCGCAGTTAATAATGAAAAAAGCCGAGCTATTCCTGAAAGGCTGGGATTTACTAGAGAAGGTATGTTACGTGACAATGAATTACTAAATGGTATTTATTCATCGAGTTACATCTATAGTTTATTAAAATCAGAATACGACCAAAAATGACAAATTAGACTTACAAAAGAGTGATGACATTTAAAATGGCATCGATCTTTTATTTAATTTTCGAAAATAAAAGGTTGTTGACAGCATTATTTTATAACAATATAATGATTTTGATAATTATTATCAACTAGATGATGTTTATGGGAGGATGCTTTAAAACAGCCGTTTTAAGTGTAATGTATTATTTTAGCGTGTAGGGAATGCGAAAATAATATTTATAAGAACACATCTATGGGGATAATAGAATTTCTATAATGAGGTGTCAAAATGAAAAAGTTAACAACGCTATTATTAGCATCAACGTTATTAATTGCTGCATGTGGGAACGACGATAGTAAGAAGGATGATTCAAAGACATCGAAAAAAGATGATGGTGTTAAAGCAGAATTAAAACAAGCAACAAAAGCATATGATAAATATACTGATGAACAGTTAAATGAATTTTTAAAAGGTACAGAAAAATTTGTTAAAGCGATTGAAAATAATGATATGGCCCAAGCAAAAGCGTTATATCCAAAAGTTCGTATGTATTATGAACGCTCTGAACCAGTTGCAGAAGCATTTGGAGATTTAGATCCTAAAATTGATGCACGTCTTGCAGATATGAAAGAAGAGAAAAAAGAAAAAGAATGGTCAGGATATCATAAGATTGAAAAAGCATTATACGAAGATAAGAAAATTGATGATGTGACTAAAAAAGATGCACAACAATTATTGAAAGATGCAAAAGAATTGCATGCCAAAGCTGATACATTAGATATCACACCAAAATTAATGTTACAAGGTTCTGTTGACCTATTAAATGAAGTTGCAACTTCTAAAATCACAGGTGAAGAAGAAATTTATTCACATACAGATTTATATGATTTTAAAGCGAACGTTGAAGGTGCACAAAAAATTTATGACTTATTTAAACCTATTTTAGAGAAAAAAGATAAAAAATTAAGTGATGATATTCAAATGAACTTCGATAAAGTGAATCAATTATTGGATAAATATAAAGATAACAACGGCGGTTATGAGTCATTTGAAAAAGTATCTAAGAAAGACCGTAAAGCATTTGCGGATGCTGTTAATGCATTAGGAGAGCCACTAAGTAAAATGGCTGTGATTACTGAATGACAAATTATGAACAAGTTAACGATAGTACGCAATTTTCAAGACGTACATTTTTGAAAATGTTAGGTATTGGCGGTGCCGGTGTTGCAATTGGCGCAAGTGGTGTTGGTAGCATGTGGTCTTTCAAATCAATGTTCAATACACCAGAAGATCCGGAAAAAGATGCGTATGAATTTTATGGTAAAGTGCAACCAGGCATTACCACACCCACGCAAAAAACATGCAATTTCGTTGCGTTAGATTTGAAGTCAAAAGATAGAGATGCAATTAAGGCAATGTTTAAAAAGTGGACGGTTATGGCTGATCGTATGATGGATGGTGATACAGTTGGCAAGACGAGTAACAATCCTTTAATGCCACCAGTAGATACCGGTGAATCGATAGGATTAGGTGCAAGCAAGTTAACGATTACCTTTGGGATTAGTAAGTCTTTGATGAAGAAAATTGGGTTATCTAGTAAAATTCCCGATGCCTTTAAAGATTTACCGCATTTTCCGAATGATCAGTTAATAGACGATTACAGCGATGGTGATATTATGATTCAAGCATGCTCAAATGATTCGCAAGTATCCTTTCATGCGGTTCATAATTTAGTTCGTCCATTTCGAGATATTGTTAAGGTACGTTGGGCGCAATCTGGTTTTATCTCTGCTAAAGGTAAGGAAACACCTAGAAATTTAATGGCATTTAAAGATGGAACAATTAATCCTAGAAAGAGTAATCAACTTAAAGATTATGTGTTTATTGATGACGGATGGGCGAAACATGGAACTTATTGTGTTGTCAGACGTATTCAAATACACATTGAAACGTGGGATCGTACTGCACTGGAAGAACAAGAGGCTACATTTGGTCGGAAACGACATAGTGGTGCGCCGTTAACAGGCGGGAAAGAGTTTGATGAAATTGACTTAAAAGCGAAAGATAGTCATGGCGAGTATATTATTGATAAAGATGCCCATACGAGACTAGCGAAAGAAGCAAATACGTCAATTTTACGTAGAGCCTTTAATTATGTTGATGGCACGGATGACCGCACAGGTAACTACGAAACAGGCTTGTTGTTCATTGCTTTTCAAAAAGCGACAAAACAATTTATCGATATACAAAATAATTTAGGTAGTAATGATAAATTAAATGAATATATTACACATAGAGGTTCTGCTTCATTTTTAGTATTACCAGGTGTTAGTAAGGGAGGATACCTTGGTGAAACATTATTTGACTAAATTTGTAGCAATGCTAATAACTGCTGCTATGGTGTGTAGCTTTGGGTTACTGAAAAGTCAGGCAGCAGAACAACAAAGTATTAGTGATGTATATAGTGTGATAACGGATGCGAAATCTGCACTTTCTAATAATTCGATATCGAATGACAATAAGCAGAAAACAATTGAGCAAGTGGTAAGTGCAGTTAAGAAATTATCGCTTGAAGATAATAGTGAAGGTAATGCTGTCAAATCAGATGTGAGAAAGCTTGAAGATGCAAAAGCGAATGATAATCAAAAAGATACACTTTCGCAATTAACGAAGTCATTAATTGCTTATGAAGAGAAATTGGCTAGTAAAGATGCGGGTTCTAAAATTAAACTATTGCAACAGCAAGTCGATGCCAAAGATGCTGCGATGACAAAAGCGATTAAAGATAAAAATAAAGCGGAATTAGAATCTTTGAACAATAGTTTGAATCAGATTTGGACAAGTAATGAAACAGTGATTCGCAATTATGACGCAAATCAATATGGACAAATTGAAGTCGCATTATTACAACTTAGAATTGCAATTCATAAGTCACCATTAGATACGGCAAAAGTGTCACATGCTTGGACAACTTTTAAATCAAATATTGATCATGTCGATAAAAAAAGTGATACGTCTGCAAATGATCAATACCATGTATCACAATTAAATGATGCGTTAGAGAAGGCGATTAAAGCTATCGACGACAATCAATTGTCGGATGCTGATGCTGCGCTTACACATTTTATAGAAATTTGGCCGTATGTTGAAGGTCAAATTCAAACTAAAGACGGGGCTTTGTATACGAAAATTGAAGATAAAATACCATATTATCAAAGTGTATTAGACGAACATAATAAATCGCATGTCAAAGATGGTTTAGTAGATATAAACAATCAAATTAAAGAGGTTGTTGGCCATAGTTATAGCTTTGTCGATGTGATGATTATCTTTTTACGTGAAGGACTAGAAGTGTTATTAATTGTAATGACATTGACTACCATGACGCGTAAAGTCAAAGATAATAAGGGGACTGCAAGTGTGATTGGTGGTGCAATTGCCGGACTTGTACTGAGTATTATCTTAGCAATTACGTTTGTAGAAACTTTAGGGAATAGTGGCATTCTTCGTGAAAGTATGGAAGCGGGATTAGGTATCGTTGCGGTCATATTAATGTTTATCGTTGGTGTTTGGATGCACAAACGTTCAAATGCGAAACGCTGGAATGATATGATTAAAAATATGTATGCCAATGCGATTAGTAATGGTAATTTGGTATTGTTAGCGACGATTGGTTTAATATCTGTGTTGCGTGAAGGTGTTGAGGTTATCATTTTCTATATGGGGATGATAGGTGAGCTAGCGACAAAAGATTTTATTATTGGTATTGCCTTGGCCATAGTGATATTAATTGTCTTTGCGGTATTATTTAGATTTATCGTCAGATTGATACCTATATTCTATATATTTAGAGTATTGTCGATCTTTATTTTTATTATGGGATTCAAAATGCTTGGCGTAAGTATTCAAAAGTTACAATTATTAGGTGCGATGCCAAGACATGTTATTGAAGGATTCCCAACGATTAACTGGTTGGGCTTCTATCCAAGTTATGAACCATTGATAGCACAAGCTGCTTATATTATGGTAGTTGCTATCTTAATCTTTAAATTTAAAAAATAAAAAACAGGCCGAGTGCCTGTTTTTTTGTTGCGATGTTGGAAATATTCGGTATTGCAGTATAACGATAATCACAGCATTAATTCTTATAAGGTTAATGTGTTGGCGGTTTGCCTCGGCATGTGAACTTAACAATGAACATACTGAACTCAAAGAGCAATATGAGTGGCAATGTGAGTAATATATTTAATGTTAAATCGGGTGGTGCAATGATACTTGCTAATACAAAGCAAGCGAAATAAATATATTTTCGATAATGCTTCAATGATGTGGTATCTATAAGACCGAATTTTGCAAGTCCTATGAATAATATTGGCAATTGGAATAAAATGCCAAAAGTGAAAAGCCAACGGATAAGTTCAACTAAATACGCTTTAAAGCCAATGACAGGCGAAATGTTTAAAGTTAATGATAATTTTAACGCGAATTGAATGATTATTGGAAAGCCAACATAAAATGCAAAAGCGACGCCAGCACAGAATAATAACACGCTGAAAAAACTATATTTATAAATAAATTGACGTTCATTATTATGTAATCCAGGTGCAATGAATGCCCACAATTGATAAAACATGACTGGTGAAATGTAACAAAACGCGATGAAAAATATAATCATCACGTATATTTGGATCATTTCTGTGAATGAAAATGCATGTAAGGACACATGTGCACGGGTAATATACGTTATGAATGGTGTCATCCACCAAAATGATGAAACATATACGACGATGACCGTAATGACGAACGACAATAAAATTTTTACTAACCGATGGCGTAGTTCGCTAAAGTGAACTAGTAAGGTGTGGTCAGTGCTATTGCTCTCGCTGTTGTTTCGATTCCTTACTGGGTGTATCGTGAGACTCTTTATCTAAATCTTCTGTTGCAGATTTAAATTCTTTTAAAGTAGAACCGATGGCACGGCCAAATTGTGGTAATTTTTTCGGACCAAAAATAATTAAAGCGATAATGCTAATGACGACAAGACTTGTTGGGCCTGTGATGCCTAAAATAAAAGTGTTAGTTATCATGATAATCAACCTCACTCATAAGTAGTATATAGTATTTACTTTATACCGAACGATAATGATTATCAATAAAATTTTATGAAATAATTAAAATGTTGCTATAAATATAGTTTATTGAGGGATTAATTCTGAAATAACAGCTTGGTCTTGCAAGTCGATATAAGTACAAGTGCCCGCTTGAATATCGATATGCCATTTATAAATGCCAGCTTCAGCCATTTCATCACAAAATGTTTCAAAATCTGTTTGCCCTTGTTGATGTCTTGTTAAGACGTCTTGAACTATTGTTTTGTTTGATTTTTGAGCAACAGGATGATTACTTTTTACAGATGACGTAACGATATCATCTTCTGATTGATGTACGTATGTTGCTGTACCATCTTGAATATTAACAATATTGTACGTCATACCCATATCCTTAAATGCTTTGAATAGTTTTGGAAAATCAACACCAGTAAATTGTTGATGTGCTTGTTGAATTGCAGATAATGTAAATGCCATAATAATCTCCTTTGAATGATTTGATTTAGTGAAAATGCGTGCATCATACTAAAATTAGAATGCTGTTAATTATGCAGGAAGGTGTAACGAAAGTAAACAATTATGACTTGTAGGCGTTGAGGTGTTTGTTTCAAAATGTCATACATAGGTGGACAATCATATTTTTTTGTGTGGATTTGACAAATATAGTTGTCAAAAAGACGCATATCATTTACAGTGTAGTTAAGGAGTTGATGCGATGTGCGTAATCGATTGAAAGAATTACGAGCACGAGATGGCTTAAACCAAACGCAACTTGCTAAACAAGCGGGCGTTTCAAGACAAACCATATCGCTAATTGAGCGAAACAATTTTATGCCATCAGTATTAACGGCAATAAAAATTGCTCGAATTTTCAATGAAACGGTGGAAACTGTTTTTATTATTGAGGAGGATGAGGTATGAAAATACTAAGATATATCGGATATCTTTTACTAGGTGGACTTGTAGGGGGTATCATTGGTGGAATTTTAGGTAATTTTGATGGATTGGGTATTGAGAACTTGACGTTTGCGACATATACCAATGTCGTTGTAATATCGATTGTTGCGACGATTATTATCATATTGGTAGAAGCCATTGTTTTGATGAATCAAAGACGTGCATTGAAGTATAAGCGACTTGTAGATGAAGAGGTAGATATCGATGCAACAGATCAATATGAATTGCTTGCGAATCGTTATGTTTTAAATGGAAGTATATTAAGTATTCTGCAGACAGTTATTGCTTTTTTAGTATTGCTTATTTTTGTGGTAGGGCACGCTGCAGCAAATGCAATACTATTCTTTTTAATACCATTTTTTGCTAGTGCTATTTTCAATACACAATTTACGCTGTTTAATAGAAGATTTGATGATAGAATGCCAAAAATTGCTGATAAGAATTACACTGAAAAGCGATTGGAAATATTGGATGAGGGTGAACGCCATATAGAATTAATTGCATTATTTAAAACATATGCGATCAACTTATCCATATTGATACTAGCCATTATTTTTATAGGGTCTTATTCAATTGCTACAGGAATTAATCAAAGCTTTAGTTTGCTACTTATCATTGCTATTTTCATATATAACGCCTTTAGTTATTTATTGAAGAGAAGACGTTTTTATTAAAATTAAACAAAGAGGAGCATGGATATGACAACATTGTTAAACGTAGATCGTGTGAACAAACAATACAAAGATTCGGATTTTAAATTACAAGATGCATCTTTAACGATTGCTACTAATGAGACAGTAGGATTAATCGGGAAAAATGGCTCGGGTAAATCGACATTAATTAATATTCTAGTAGGCAATCGACATAAAGATAACGGTAGTATCACATTTTTTGGAGAAGAACATACCGTGGATGATGTCGAATATAAAGAACACATAGGTGTAGTGTTTGATGATTTGAGAGTGCCTAATAAATTGACTATTAAAGATATTGATAAAGTATTTCAATCTATTTATATGACTTGGAATAGTCAAAAATTCTTTGATTTAATCAAATATTTCGAGTTACCACTACAAACTAAAATTAAAACTTTTTCAAGAGGGATGCGAATGAAGATAGCTTTAACAATTGCGCTTTCTCATGATGTGAAGTTATTAATCTTAGATGAAGCAACTGCAGGTATGGATGTTTCTGGACGAGAAGAAGTAATGGAACTATTAGAAGATTTTGTCGCTCAAGGTGGAGGCATCTTAATATCATCGCATATTTCTGAAGATATAGAACATTTAGCTGATAAATTAGTGTTTATGAAAGATGGACGAATGATTTTAACTGAACAGAAAGATATACTTTTAGCACAATATGGAATTGTTACGACAGGAGATAAAGATGTTGAAATTCCTAAGCATTTAATCATTGCTTCTAGATTGTCAAAGGGGAAATATCAAATTTTAGTTAAAGATTATGCAGAAATTAAAAATGCAGAACCTTTAAAACACATTGATGACGCTACGAAAATCATAATGCGAGGTGAAGTATAATGAAAGGTATGTTCCTAAGTAGTTTTTATGCAACGAGAAAGCAAACATATATTTATTTTATAGTCGCTATCATAGCTGCGGGATACTTTGCAGTATTTAATCCGTTGATGAGTTCGGCAATGGCTGGGGTTATGTTAATCACACCCATTACTGATAATATTAAACATGAAAAAGACTCAAGATGGATGTATTATGTATCTACTTTACCGGTTAAACGTAATGATTATATTAAGTCATACTTTGCCTTTTATTTAATCTTATTCGGTGCAAGTTTAATGATTGGATTAGTTGTGACTACAATCGTGACCCAAAGTGTGATGATTGGTATTATGTCAGGTTTAATGAGTTTTGGTATCATAGGGGCATACTCTATCATTTTCCCATTGACATTTAAATTTGGCGCTGAAAACTCTAATGTCATTATGATATGTGCATCTATACTACTACTTATTTCTTTCGTGGTCTTTTTCTTTATATATGGTATGGTTAGTGGTGCATCTGCATTAGAATTTGAAAAAATTAGCACTGAAGGATGGCTAGTTGTCATAGCATATGCGGTCATTGGTATAGTTATAACGAGCGTTTCTTATATATTGTCTATTAAAATTTTTAACAAACAAGAACTATAATCAATATTCTTGGTGTGAAGCTAGTCCTTGAAATAATATTTAGAGCAGGTGATAAATCAATACGATTATCATCTGCTCTTTTTGGTGTTGTGGAATGAAATGCGGGATGATAGGTTGAGGTGACATCTCTATATCATATCATTTGTTTTTAGAAGATTAGGTTGTGTGGGAATTGCATCCTTTTATAGTGAGGATTAACGTGTATATATCATTGAGTATGTTGCTGAAATTTATTTGCGTGTATCAATTGATGATGGTATATGCCAATGATTTCCTCGGAAATATAAAAACTCGATCATGTATCATAACTGATGATTGTCACAAAAGTATAATGTGAAGTTCGACACTTTTGGATTCAGTTCAAATACTTTGACCGAGGTGAATACTATTTATTCATGTTTATTACGTAGACGTTGATTTTTAAAATAAATCAGCATGATGCAGAAAGTCGCAACGGATACCGAGATAATCATTACTTGGTCATGCCCCTTAAAGATAAGGCTGATGATATATGATACTACAAGTATGCCTAGTGAAGAAGAAATATATTTTGCGTTTGTCAGTTCATTATGGAAATAAGGCGTGATTAACCATAATCCAATATAGAATATTAAAACACTGATATACATCATATTAATTTCAAACAAGTCATTTAGTTTATTGTTATTACTAAAAACAATTGCAGCATTAATCACACCTAAAGCGATATTGATTAATAGATGCGTATACGATAAACGGAAACCGATAGATGACAATTTATGATTAATGTAATTTTCAGTAATGATCCAATATACACCGAAAAGACTAATTAAAATCATAAATTGGAATATATAAATGTAACTAAAATGATCAATGCTAAATGATGACGAAGCTAAACCAACCAGTACCTCGCCAAAGATAATAATTGTTAGTAACGAAAAACGTTCTACTAAATGCATCATATTAACAGGTGATAATACAAGATATTTCTGAAATGGAATAAGTCCTGTCGCTGCAATGAATACGCCTAAAAATCCAGGGATGTAATGGATACTTTGTGGTAGTACTAATGATAGAAATGATAAAAATGAAATCACAAAGGCTACGCTCGCAAAAGCTTGACATGTACGCTTATCGCCATAATCTAACCCTGTACGTATATGTAATAAATACTGTAATCCGATACTTAAATACATAATTGCCACGCATAAGAAGAATGGGAAGAATGTCTTTTCAAAGTCCGGATATAGGCTGTTAGATAGGAAGACCATGATGAACATATTAAACATCATAAACGAGACGTCTTTGAATGTAACTTGACCAAATCGATTTGTAAAAAATGTTTGATGAGACCACATTAACCATAAGAACAAACTCATGACGATGTATTTGAAAAATAAATCAGCTGAAATGGAACCATTTTGTGTTGTTAAAATCACATGTGCAATTTTTTGAATGGCATAGACGAAAATTAAATCAAAGAACAACTCATGGAATCCTGCACGCTTTTCAGCTAAATGTTTTGGTGTTAATGCATTAACCATAAAATTTTAACTCCTTTAAGATGTGTAATTAATTTACTAAGTATACTATTTATTTTTTCTAGTGAATAGGGGCAGATTTGGCGATGAAGTGGAAGGAGAGGTGACTGCAAGGTAATTGCGGAATTAACAATCATCAGCGATTTAATATTTGACTGGAGACGTCATGGTAATAAAAAATTGATGAGAAATTGATGGTGAAACCAGCTGTGAATAGCGATGCAATGATAGATAGAATTTAATTAGAGTCATTACGCGAAATGATTAATGATAATTTGTGGTAAATCAAAGCATAATTTTGTACTATAGATGAGGATGATAGAGCATATTTAAGAGTGTGAAATGTTAAAGTGAAACCGTTTACGTTTCCGATTGCCCAAACAAATTACATCATTGTATAATATGATTTGTTAAATGCATAACAAGAATGAAAATGTAACATACGTAGCAATTGGTTTCATAAATTGGATGTTAGTGGCGTATTGGTTCATTAGACGTATTAGTAATAAAATTGTATATATCATAAGGAGATGAATATGACATGACGAGAGTCGTATTAGCAGCAGCATACAGGACACCTATTGGCGTTTTTGGAGGTGCGTTTAAAGACGTGCCAGCCTATGATTTAGGTGCGACTTTAATAGAACATATTATTAAAGAGACGGGTTTGAATCCAAGTGAGATTGATGAAGTTATCATCGGTAACGTACTACAAGCAGGACAAGGACAAAATCCAGCACGAATTGCTGCTATGAAAGGTGGCTTGCCAGAAACAGTACCTGCATTTACAGTGAATAAAGTATGTGGTTCTGGGTTAAAGTCGATTCAATTAGCATATCAATCTATTGTGACTGGTGAAAATGACATCGTGCTAGCTGGCGGTATGGAGAATATGTCTCAGTCACCAATGCTTGTCAACAACAGTCGCTTTGGTTTTAAAATGGGACATCAATCAATGGTTGATAGCATGGTATATGATGGTTTAACAGATGTATTTAATCAATATCATATGGGTATTACTGCTGAAAATTTAGTAGAGCAATATGGTATTTCAAGAGAAGAACAAGATACATTTGCTGTAAACTCACAACAAAAAGCAGTACGTGCACAGCAAAATGGTGAATTTGATAGTGAAATAGTTCCAGTATCGATTCCTCAACGTAAAGGTGAACCAATCTTAGTCACTAAGGATGAAGGTGTACGTGAAAATGTATCAGTCGAAAAATTAAGTCGCTTAAGACCAGCTTTCAAAAAAGACGGGACAGTTACAGCAGGTAATGCATCAGGAATCAATGATGGTGCTGCGATGATGTTAGTCATGTCAGAAGACAAAGCTAAAGAATTAAATATCGAACCATTGGCAGTGCTTGATGGCTTTGGAAGTCATGGCGTAGATCCTTCTATTATGGGTATTGCACCAGTTGGCGCTGTAGAAAAGGCTTTGAAACGTAGTAAAAAAGAATTAAGCGATATTGATGTATTTGAATTAAATGAAGCATTTGCAGCACAATCATTAGCTGTTGATCGTGAATTAAAATTACCTCCTGAAAAGGTGAATGTTAAAGGTGGCGCTATTGCATTAGGACACCCTATTGGTGCATCTGGTGCTAGAGTTTTAGTGACATTATTGCATCAACTGAATGATGAAGTTGAAACTGGTTTAACATCATTGTGTATTGGTGGCGGTCAAGCTATCGCTGCAGTTGTATCAAAGTATAAATAATAAGAAAACAGGTTATCACAACAGTATTAATTACATGTTGGCATAACCTGTTTTTATTTGTTTATGGATTTATTGGGTAATATTAGTCATTTGATGGTTTAATTGCAAATGCTCTAACAGGGAACCCAGGTGCATCTTTTGGTTTAGGGCTGATAGCGTAAATGATGGCGCCACGAGTTGGTAATTGATCTAAATTAGTTAATAACTCGACTTGGTATTTATCCTGACCAAGAATATAACGTTCGCCAACTAAATCACCATTTTTTACAACGTCCACAGATGCATCGGTATCGAATGTTTCATGACCAACAGCTTCAACACGACGTTCTTCAATTAAGTACTTCAAAGCATCTAATCCCCAACCCGGTGCATGTTGTTGTCCGTTCGCATCTTTGTTTTCAAACGTTTCAATATTAGGCCAACGTTTTGACCAATCGGTACGAAGTGCAACAAAAGTGCCAGGTTCAATAGTACCATGCTCTTTTTCCCATGCTTCTATATGCGCACGTGTTACGATGAAATCATTGTTGTTCGCTACTTCTGTTGAACAGTCTAATACAATTAACGGCAATACCAATTCTTTTAAATCAATGTCTTCTAAATAACGTTTATTCTCGACAAAGTGAATTGGTGCATCAATGTGAGTACCATATTGCGTTACAATATTCCAACGTTGCACATAGAAACCATGATCTTTAACCGTGAATAAAGTTGAAACTTCGCCTTTTTCAAACTCACTAAAACGTGGTATTTCCGGATCGAACGTATGCGTTAAATCAACCCAAGTTGCTTGTTTTAAAGTATTTAATTGTTGCCATAAAGGATATTGTGTCATAAAATCACCCGTTTTTAGTTTATTATATGATAAATGCTGCGATTATTCTTGGCGTTTAGCTTTAACAGCATTCACAAGCACAGTCAATGCATCTTTAACTTCTTCTTCTTTTCGCGTTTTCAAACCACAGTCAGGGTTTACCCAGAATAATGAGCGGTCGATTTGTTGTAGTGAACGATTGATTGCTGTAGTAATTTCTTCTTTTGTTGGAATACGTGGACTATGAATATCATATACACCTAGACCAATACCTAAATCATAATTAATATCTTCAAAGTCTTTAATTAAATCACCATGGCTACGAGATGTTTCAATTGAAATAACATCAGCATCTAAGTCATGAATAGCATGAATGATTTGACCGAATTGAGAATAACACATATGTGTATGGATTTGAGTTTCATCACGAACTGAAGACGTTGCAAGTTTAAATGATAAAACAGCATCTTTAAGATATTGTTCGTGATATTCAGAGCGTAATGGTAAGCCTTCACGTAATGCAGGTTCGTCAACTTGGATAACTTTGATTCCTGCAGCTTCAAGTGCTAATACTTCTTCGTTGATTGCTAAAGCAATTTGATCTTGAACGACTTTACGTGGTAAATCAACACGTTCAAATGACCAGTTTAGAATTGTTACAGGTCCAGTTAACATACCTTTAACTGGTTTATCTGTTAAGCTTTGTGCATAAACTGTTTCATCAACAGTTAAAGGCGCTGTCCATTTTACATCACCATAAATGATTGGTGGTTTTACGGCGCGTGAACCATATGATTGCACCCAACCGAATTTAGTTACTAAGAAACCTTGTAATTTTTCTCCGAAGAATTCAACCATGTCATTACGTTCAAATTCACCGTGAACTAATACATCTAAGCCGATGTCTTCTTGAATTTTAATCCATCGAGCAATTTCATTTTTTAAGAATGTTTCATATGCTTCGTCTGTAATGCGTTTGTTCTTCCAATCTGCACGGTATTTTCGAACTTCTCGGCTTTGTGGGAATGATCCAATAGTTGTTGTTGGTAAATCCGGTAAGTTCAAACGTTTTTGTTGTTGTTCAATACGTTGCGCGAATGGTGATTGTCTTGAAGTACGCACGCTTTCGAAATCATAATCTAAGTTTTTGAATGATTGATTTTGGAAACGCTCATAACGTGCTTTTAATTTATCATATTTAACACTATCGTTTTGATTAAATAGGCGACGCAATGCATCTAATTCGTCTAATTTTTCAGTTGCAAAGCTTAAGCCTTCGCCAACACTTGTATCTAATGTTTCATCATCTAAAGATACTGGAACATGTAATAATGAAGATGATGGTTGAATGACAAGTTCATTAGTGTGTGCTAACAATTTATCGATTAAGACTTTTTTAGCTTCAATGTCACTTGCCCACACATTACGACCATCAATAATTCCAGCGTATAATGTTTTTGATTTATCAAAATCTCCAGCTTCAATTTGTTTAAGGTTATAGCCATTATCATGGACAAAGTCTAAACCTAAACCACCAACAGGTAAAGAACTTAAGAATTTAAGATGTGCACGTTCAAAGTATGTTTGAATGACTAATTTTTTAGCAACACCAGCTTTTTCGAAATAGTCATAAGCTTCACGTGTAATATTTTCATAGCTTTCGCTGTCGTCTGTAACTAAGATTGGCTCATCAACTTGAATGTACTCAGCACCTGCATCAATTAATGATTCAAACACTTCTTTATAAAGTGGTAATAACGTTTTAACTTTTTCTTCAAAAGTTTGGTGACCGCCTTTTGATAATTTAACAAAAGTAATCGGACCAACAATGACAGGGTGAGCGTTAACGTTTAAAGATTGGGCATATTTAAAGCGATCTAATAATACGTTGCGACTCACTTTAGGCTCAACATTGTCCCATTCAGGTACGATGTAATGATAGTTAGTGTTAAACCATTTTATAAGTGCACTTGCAACATGGTCTTTATTACCGCGAGCAATATCAAATAATAAATCATCATCAATAGTTCTTCCTTGGAAACGTTCAGGGATGATGTTGAATAATAATGACGTATCTAATATATGGTCATATAAAGAGAAATCACCAACAGGGATGCTATCTAAGTGATAGTACTTTTGTAATAATAAATTTTCTTTATGTAGATCAGTTAATGTTTGATCTAATTCTTCCTTAGAAATCTTCTTTGCCCAATAACTTTCGATGGCTTTTTTCCATTCTCTTTTTCTACCTAATCTTGGGAATCCTAAGTTTGATGTTTTAATTGTTGTCATAATATTGCCTCCTTGTGAGCAGTAATAGATTTTGAGTATGCTGCAAGTTCTAATGAATCTTCGACATTTTGAAACGGTGTGATAATGTATAAACCATTAAAATATTCATGAACAGTATCGATTAAATCCTTTGAAAGCTTAAGACTTAGCTCTCGTGTTTTGGCGTTATCATCTTTAACTGCTTCAAATTGTTGTAAAATTTCATCTGACATCTTGATTCCTGGCACTTCATTATGCAAAAAGAGTGCGTTTTTGTAACTTGCGATAGGCATAATGCCTATGAAAAATGGTTTGTTCAAGTGCTTAGTGGCATGGTAAATTTCAATGATTTTCTCTTTGCTGTACACGGGTTGTGTTATAAAATAAGACATTCCGCTTTCTATCTTTTTCTCTAATCTTTTGACGGCACCATCTAATTTTCGAACATTAGGATTAAAGGCGCCAGCGATGTTGAAGTGTGTACGTTTCTTCAGCGCATCACCGTCAGTGTTAATACCTTGATTAAATCTTAGAGCGAGTTCAGTTAATCCTTTAGAATTAACATCATAGACATTGGTTGCACCTGGTAAGTGACCAACTTTTGAAGGATCACCAGTTATGGCTAATATTTCGTTAACGCCAATGAGCGATAATCCAAGTAAATGGGACTGCAAGCCGATTAAGTTTCGGTCTCGACATGTAATATGTACGAGTGGTTCAATATTGTAATATTGTTTAATTAAGCTTGCAGCAGCAATGTTGCTAATTCTGACAGTTGCCAATGAATTATCTGCGAGTGTTACCGCATCTACATTAGCTTTGTCAAGTTTAGCGATATTTTCAAAAAATCTATCCGTGTCTAAATGTTTCGGTGTATCCAATTCGATAATAACGGTTGGACGTTCTTGAACCTTAGATGTTAATGATTGTCTAACTTTATTTTGAGATGGATTGAAAAGTGCTTTCGTTGGTATCGGAATCACTTTTTTGTCATTAACAGGTTTAAGTGTCTGAATAGATTCTTTAATAAATTTGATGTGCTCTGGCGTTGTACCACAGCAACCACCAATTAAACGAACACCTTCGTGAATTAAATTTTGAGCAACTTGGCCGAAATATTGTGCATTGTCACTATACTTAAATTCACTATTTTCAATATCTAATAAGCTGGCATTTGGATAGCAAGATAAGTATGCGTGCTCTGGTAATTCAATATGTGTGAAAGACTCTTGCATATGGTGCGGGCCATGATGACAATTGAGTCCCACGATGTTGGCACCACATTGAACGAGTTGTTTTAATCCTTCATTGATTGCCTGACCATTAACTAAGTAATTTGTGTTTGAAGCGGTTAATTGAGCAATGATTGGAATGTCGTATTTCTTTCTCGTTCGTGAAATGACATTTGTTAACTCTTCTAGGTCGTAATACGTTTCGAAAAGTAGCGCGTCAACGCCTTCTTCAATTAAGGTGTCTATTTGAATTTCAGTATGATAAAGAATAGTTTGTAAGCTGATATCCTCTTGTTTGATACCTCTAAACCCACCAACTGTGCCTAATATATACGTATCTTTATTTGCTGCTTTTTTTGCAATGCGTACGGCGGCTTGATGTATAGCTTTAACTTTATCTTCAAGACCGAATCGTTTTAACTTTTCAAAATTTGCACCATAAGTATTGGTTTGAATGACATCAGCACCAGCTTCGATATATGAACGATGGATACGTTCAACTTTATCTGGATGGCTAAGATTATATGCTTCTGGACAGGTGTCTAATCCTTCAGAGTATAAAATGGTTCCAATAGCGCCATCAGCTACTAAAACATTATCTTTCAATTGTGTGAGGAATTGACTCATTGAATGCCTCCTTTAATGCGTATTTGATGTCTGCAATGAGTTCATCAGGATCTTCGAGACCAACACTTAATCGGAATAGACCGAAAGTGATACCACGTTCTTGTCTCACTTCTTCAGGTAGTGCAGCGTGAGACATTGTTGCTGGATGTGAAAGGATCGTTTCAACACCGCCCAGACTCACTGAAACGAGTGGTAATGTCAGTGCATCGACAAATTGTTGTGCTTTAGACTCATCAGCTAAACGAAAGCCAATAACGGCACCGCCATTTTTAGCTTGTTCTAAATGAGCAGTAGTGAGTCCCGGATAATAAACTTCTGAAATTTCATCTTGCTTTATTAAAAATGACACGATTTTTTGAGCGTTTTCGACAGATTGTTTAAATCTGATTGGAAAAGTTTTTAAATGTTTAGCAAGTGTCCAGCTATCCTGAGCAGATAACATATTGCCTGTACCATTTTGTATTAAATAAAGAGCGTCACTAATTGCCTCATTATTAGTTATGACAGCACCAGCAATTAAATCGCTATGTCCACTTAAAAATTTTGTAGCACTATGAATGACAATATCAGCGCCAAGTAATAAAGGTGATTGACCTAACGGTGTCATAAATGTATTGTCCACAGCTACCAGTAGTTCATGCTTTTCGGCTATTTTAGAAACAGCTTTGATATCAGTAATTTTAAAACAGGGATTCGATGGTGTTTCGATATAAATTAATTTTGTGTTTGATTGAATGGCACCCTCGATTTGTTCGAGCTTGGTAGTATCTACGGTTGTAAATTCAATATTAAATCGATTCAAAATTTGCTCAGTGAGGCGAAAAGTACCGCCATATACATCATCGGGTAAGATGACATGATCACCAGATTTGAAAGTCAAAAGTACTGCTGAAATAGCAGCAATACCTGATGCAAAAGCAAAAGCGAATTTTCCCTGTTCTAATCGTGCTAACTTCTCTTCTAAAAGTTCACGGTTAGGGTTGCCACTTCGTGCATAATCATATTTAACATCGCCACCAAGACTTGTTTGATGGAATGTTGAAGAATCATAGAGTGGTGGGTTAGCTGAATGATATTCCACACCTCTACGCCAATCGAATATCACTTCTGTCTCTTTTGAAAGTGTCATACAATCTCTCCAATCTGAGCTTTATCTAATGCTTGGATGATATCGCGTTCGATGTCTTCATAATTTTCAACACCTAGTGATAAGCGGATTAAATACTCATCAATGCCACGTTTATCTTTTTCAGCATCTGGCATATCAACATGTGTTTGGGTGTAAGGGAAGGTCACTAATGTTTCAGTACCTCCTAAACTTTCTGCAAAAATGCAAATGTCTAAATTTTCTAATAATTTAGCGACGCTATAGGCCTTGTTAAGTCTTAAACTAAGCATGCCAGTTTGCCCGCTATATAGTACTTCGTCAATTGCTTGAAGTGACTGACATTTTTTAGCAAGTTTTCTAGCGTTTGATTGCGCACGCTCAATGCGTAAATGCAAAGTTTTAAGTCCACGTAACAACAAATAACTATCTATTGGTGAAAGTGTTGCGCCAGTCATGTTGTGAAAATCAAACAACTGTTGCGCGAGTGATTCATCTTTGACGGTTACGACACCTGCTAGTACATCGTTATGTCCGCCAATATATTTCGTGGCTGAATGTAAGACTATATCAGCACCTTCTGCTAGTGGTGTTGAAAGATAAGGTGTTAAAAAAGTATTGTCGATAATTGACAATAAGCCTTTAGCTTTACAAAGTTGATAGTATGGCTTTACATCAATAGCAATCATTTGTGGGTTAGATATTGGTTCAATGAATAATGCAACTGTTTTATCAGTGATTTCTTTTTCAACTTGTTCATAATCTGTAAAATCAACGTACTTAAATTTGATATTGTATTGTTGCTCATAAAATTCAAATAATCTAAATGTGCCGCCGTATAAATCGAATGAAACTAAAATTTCATCGTGTGGTTTAAATAAATTACATATTAATTGAATGGCTGACATTCCACTTGATGTAGCGAATGATGCAATACCATGTTCGAGTTTGGCAAAACAGGTTTCAAATGTTGAGCGTGTAGGATTTTTAGTACGTGTATAATCAAAACCTGTCGATTGTCCTAGTTTTGGATGCTTGTAGGCAGTAGATAAATGGATTGGATTCGCTATAGCACCGGTTGAATCATCGGTTAATGTGATTTGGGCTAACTGTGTATCCTTCATATTAAGACCCTCCTATAAGAAAAAATAAAAAAAGCTTCCGTCCTTCGTACCCGAATGAATCGGATAAAAAGGACGAAAGCTTATGTTTCGCGGTACCACCTTTATTTGTTATTCCATCGCTGAAATAACCTTATTCAGTACGCATTAAAAGTAAATATGCTTACTGAACAATTATCACAATTAAAGTCAGTAAGTAAGGATATAGTAATGTGCTATCCCATACTTATTAACAAAAAATCGTGCGTAAAGAATCCAGTACGCCATTTAACATCAATGTTAATACTGTATCGCTATAACGGGCGAACCCGTAGACACCTCATATTGGCATCAACACTCCAAGGCCATTTTCAAACACGCTTTCAAAATCTTCTCTCAGCTACTAAAGACTCTCTGTATAAGCAGGGTGTGTTTTACTTTCCTCTTTATTGTGTTTACGTTTCATTAAACTGTTATAAGATATTAATTAGCTTACAGAGTAAAAAAAGATTTGTCAACAATTATTCAGAAAATTTTGATTTAAAAGTTAATTTGTTTGTGAAATTGTAATTGGTATCTTGAAGTTGAAAAATGAATTATTTTTTAAATAAAGTGTGGTTAATGGTTGTCTGACTCATTTAGAATACATAAAATATATTTAACTGTTGTTATCAAATAAAAAGTGATGTGAGTGAATTGTCAAAAAGTGAAGATCAACGTATTACTAAAACAAAAGATGAACAAATTAAGCAAATAGATATATCGGATATCAAACCGAATCCGTATCAGCCCCGAAAAACTTTCGATGAAAATCATTTAAATGATTTGGCAGATTCAATTAAGCAATATGGAATTTTGCAACCAATTGTGCTTAGAAAAACAGTTCAAGGTTATTACATTGTAGTTGGTGAAAGAAGGTTTAGAGCTTCGAAAATTGCTGGTCTAAAATACGTATCAGCGATTATCAAAGATTTAACAGATGAAGATATGATGGAACTGGCGGTCATCGAAAATTTACAACGAGAAGACTTAAATGCGATTGAAGAAGCTGAAAGTTATCAACGTTTGATGACAGATTTGAAAATTACACAACAAGAAGTAGCGAAGCGATTGAGTAAGTCGCGCCCGTATATAGCGAATATGTTGAGGTTATTACATTTGCCGAAAAAGATTGCTGACATGGTAAAAGATGGGCGACTGACAAGTGCACATGGACGAACGTTATTGGCAATTAAAGATGAACAACAAATGCTTAGGTTAGCGAAACGGGTTGTTAAAGAAAAGTGGAGTGTTAGATATTTAGAAAACCATGTTAATGAATTAAAAAATGTTTCGTCAAAGTCGGAAACAGACAAAGTAGATATAACTAAGCCTAAATTTATAAAGCAACAAGAACGACAGTTGCGAGAACAGTATGGTACCAAAGTAGATATATCAATAAAAAAATCGGTTGGTAAAATCTCATTTGAGTTTGATTCACAAGAAGATTTTCTAAGAATAATTGAACAATTAAATCGTAGGTATGGTAAATAGTTACACAATTTTATATAATAACTCTTTGTGCAAGTGTAAATAAATTGTAATCAGTGAACATTTGATTCTAGATATATTGAGACTTTCGTAGGTTGGAAGTATATAAAAATATGAATACAATATTGATATATCATATAGAAGGGAGTAACGCTTATCATGAATCAAGTCATGAATATTATTTCATCTCTATTTGAGCCATTAACAAAAATAGAAACATATGAAAACATTGCAACTAAAATCGCTATGATTGTTATTTATATTATCGTAGCCCTCATAGTTATTAAAATACTGAATAAAATGATTGAACAGGGATTTAAGATTCAAAATAAGAGTAAAAAGAGTAACAAAAAGCGCTCTAAAACTTTAATATCTCTTGTTCAAAATGTAGTGAAGTATATCGTTTGGTTTATAGTTATTACGACGATTTTAAGTAAATTTGGCATTAGTGTTGAAGGTGTTATTGCAAGTGCTGGTGTCGTAGGTTTAGCAGTAGGTTTTGGTGCTCAAACCATTGTTAAAGACGTTATTACTGGATTTTTCATTATATTTGAAAGTCAATTTGATGTAGGTGATTATGTTAAAATAAACAATGGTGGTACGACTGTGGCAGAGGGAACGGTTAAATCAATAGGACTTCGTTCAACACGAATCAATACAATTTCAGGAGAATTAACAATTTTACCAAATAGTAGTATGGGTGAAATAACGAACTACTCAATTACAAATGGTACAGCTATCGTTAAAATTCCAGTGTCTGTCGAAGAAAACATTGATAATGTTGATAAAAAACTAAACAAACTATTTACTTCTTTACGTAGTAAATATTACTTATTTGTTAGTGATCCGGTTGTTATTGGTATTGATGCTATTGAAGATACAAGAGTAATATTGAGAATATCTGCAGAAACAATTCCAGGTGAAGGATTTGCTGGAGCTCGAATTATTCGCAAAGAAGTACAAAAAATGTTTTTACAAGAAGGTATTAAAACACCTCAACCAATTATGACTGCTTATAATCATAGTGAAAACGGTGTTTAGTAGTTTATAATACATGGAGGTCATATTTAATGGCGTCAAAATATGGAATAAATGATATAGTAGAAATGAAAAAACAACATGCGTGTGGAACAAACCGTTTTAAGATTATTAGAATGGGTACAGACATAAGAATTAAATGTGAAAATTGTCAAAGAAGTATTATGATTCCACGTCAAACGTTTGATAAAAAACTTAAAAAAATCATCGAATCTCATGATGATACACAAAGATAGGAGAATGATTAATGGCTTTAACAGCAGGTATCGTTGGATTGCCAAACGTTGGTAAATCAACATTATTTAATGCAATAACAAAAGCAGGTGCTTTAGCAGCGAACTATCCATTCGCTACGATTGATCCTAATGTAGGGATAGTAGAAGTGCCAGATGCTAGATTACTTAAATTAGAAGAAATGGTTCAACCTAAAAAGACATTGCCGACTACATTTGAATTTACAGATATCGCTGGTATTGTGAAAGGTGCTTCAAAGGGAGAAGGGTTAGGTAATAAATTCTTATCACATATTAGAGAAGTAGATGCGATTTGTCAGGTCGTTCGTGCATTTGATGATGATAACGTAACTCATGTTGCTGGTCGAGTAGACCCTATTGATGATATTGAAGTTATTAATATGGAATTAGTACTAGCGGACTTAGAATCTGTTGAGAAACGTTTGCCTAGAATTGAAAAATTAGCACGTCAAAAAGATAAGACTGCTGAAATGGAAGTACGTATTTTAACAACTATTAAAGAAGCTTTAGAAAATGGTAAACCCGCTCGTAGTATTGACTTTAATGAAGAAGATCAAAAATGGGTGAATCAAGCGCAATTACTGACTTCTAAAAAAATGCTTTATATCGCTAATGTTGGTGAAGATGAAATTGGTGATGATGATAATGATAAAGTAAAAGCGATTCGTGAATATGCAGCGCAAGAAGACTCTGAAGTGATTGTTATTAGTGCAAAAATTGAAGAAGAAATTGCTACATTAGATGATGAAGATAAAGAAATGTTCTTAGAAGATTTAGGTATCGAAGAACCAGGATTAGATCGATTAATTAGAACAACTTATGAATTATTAGGATTATCAACATATTTTACTGCTGGTGTGCAAGAAGTACGTGCTTGGACATTTAAACAAGGTATGACTGCACCTCAATGTGCTGGTATCATTCATACTGATTTTGAACGTGGATTTATCCGTGCCGAAGTAACAAGTTATGACGACTATGTACAATATGGTGGCGAAAGTGGCGCTAAAGAAGCGGGCAGACAACGATTAGAAGGTAAAGAATATATTATGCAAGATGGTGATATCGTTCATTTCAGATTTAATGTATAAACGATAGAGTGAAGTTAATTAAATAGTATATATGGAGAAGAGGCGGAATCAATTGTTCGCCTCTTTTAATTATGCGTATAATTTATTAAAAGAATGGAATAATTTTACTCGCGTTAATAATATCTTGAGTGCTGAAAAATTGTTTGCCTTCGCCAGTATAAGCAGGCTCTAAAACAAGATTAGCCTTTGCACAATAAAGCCATTCAGGATGAATGCCACTATTAAGTATCTCTTGGAATTCTTGAAAATCTTTAGACCAATCAATATTTAAATTCATTCCTTACCACCTCACAACTATTATAGAACACGTGTTCGCTTTTGTGAAGTGTATTTTTAAAAATATCATAGAAAATTTCAAATGAATTAATGTCAAAAATGATATGAAGAGTAGTTTGAATTATTATTGTAAAAAGTAATGGCGCATGATATAATTCTTTATTGTGAGTAATGAAAATTATTCCTTGCTTATCTGTTTTAAGATTGATAAGCCGTATAGACCACAAGGAGGTGCAAATATAAAATGAGAACATATGAAGTTATGTACATCGTACGCCCAAACATTGAGGAAGATGCTAAAAAAGCGTTAGTTGAACGTTTCAACGGCATCTTAGCTACTGAAGGTGCAGAAGTTTTAGAAGCAAAAGACTGGGGTAAACGTCGCCTAGCTTATGAAATCAATGATTTCAAAGATGGCTTCTACAACATCGTACGTGTTAAATCTGATAACAACAAAGCTACTGACGAATTCCAACGTCTAGCTAAAATCAGTGACGATATCATTCGTTACATGGTTATTCGTGAAGACGAAGACAAGTAATAATTAGAGGGGGCGTTTAAATGCTAAATAGAGTTGTATTAGTAGGTCGTTTAACGAAAGATCCGGAATACAGAACCACTCCCTCAGGTGTGAGTGTAGCGACATTCACTCTTGCAGTAAATCGTACGTTCACGAATGCTCAAGGGGAGCGCGAAGCAGATTTTATTAACTGTGTTGTTTTTAGAAGACAAGCAGATAATGTAAATAACTATTTATCTAAAGGTAGTTTAGCTGGTGTAGATGGTCGCTTACAATCCCGTAATTATGAAAATCAAGAAGGTCGTCGTGTGTTTGTTACTGAAGTTGTGTGTGATAGTGTTCAATTCCTTGAACCTAAAAATGCGCAACAAAATGGTGGCCAACGTCAACAAAATGAATTCCAAGATTACGGTCAAGGATTCGGTGGTCAACAATCAGGACAAAACAATTCGTACAATAATTCATCAAACACGAAACAATCTGATAATCCATTTGCAAATGCAAACGGACCGATTGATATAAGTGATGATGACTTACCATTCTAATAAAAATTAACGAAATTAAAGCGAAAAAATTATCAAAGGAGGCACACAATCATGGCAGGTGGACCAAGAAGAGGCGGACGTCGTCGTAAAAAAGTATGCTATTTCACAGCAAATGGTATTACACATATCGACTACAAAGACACTGAATTATTAAAACGTTTTATCTCAGAACGCGGTAAAATTTTACCACGTCGTGTAACTGGTACTTCAGCTAAATATCAACGTATGTTGACTACAGCTATCAAACGTTCTCGTCATATGGCATTATTACCATATGTTAAAGAAGAACAATAATATATAATTTATTGTCAAACCCCGTAGGCATAGGCTTACGGGGCTTTTTGTGTTTTGGGGTATAGAAAAAGGGCAAAAAAGGATGATGTGAATGTTTTGTGTTCGGAATTTGCACAAAGATATGTTTATATTGCAAAAATAATATGAATTTAGATGCATAAAAAAAGAACTACGCATTTTAAATAAAATGCATAGCTCTTCTTTTTCTTGCATACGAATTAAAATAACTCGCGAGACCTATAAGTCTCTTTCCTCACTAGATAGTTTATACTTTTGGTCTGTTGAAGTCAATAATTTTATCTAAAGCTATAAAAAATCTTTTGATAGCTAATGCATTATTATAATAGCTTTCGTTTCTTTTATATCGCTTTTGAAGTTGGTCCAAATCGTGATATCTTGCTTGGATAATTGCATTACTACAAACTTGATTATGTAATTCTAGCGTAGCGAAAGTATCTATGAAATTTTTTATTCCGAACATGTTTCTAGATATGCCTATATTATTCCCTTTTTCAAATAAATATTGAGGTGATCTACTGTCATAATTTAGATTTGCTATGATGGGTTGGTTATGAGCTGATTTGTTTCTTATATTTTTAACTAAAGGCATTAAAATATTAGCAACTCTCAATTCTTCGTCATTGTACTTCTTGTAATAGAAGTTGAGAAACGAAACGAATTGACCTAGTTGCATGAATTCAATGCAAACCCATGCGGGTGGATTTTGATAGTATTTATTCAACTTCTCGGGTAGTTGTCCTCGTTTATTCATATGCTTGAATATTTCGTTTTTATTTTTGATTTTGGTTTCCATAACTTCTTCTGGTGTTCTTGAATTTGTGTCAAAATTTGAATTGCTATATGATTTATCAATACATAAGAACTCATCTATTATTTTATAACCATCTTCTTGGTTATTTTCTGTTATTAGTTTTAAGACTAGACACTTTAAACTATGTTCAATATCTAAAGTTAAATGCAACATTGTGTATCTTAATTTCATATCTATAGTTGCTAAATCTGATAAATAAGCAAATTCTATGAAATAGCCGCCATTCTTTTTTTCGAAATTTTTTCGGAAATAAGCTAGTTTGAAGAAGTAATTATTTTTTCTAAGAATTTCATTTGCTTTTTCGGTGTCAATAATATTAAAAAATATATTCATCTGTTTTAATTTCGCTATTTGCTCATCAAAATTGAGCATAGGCTTAATTTCTGCTAGTGTATCATCTTTTTCCAATTTTAACTCCCCAATCGTTCAAATTTATTCATCATATCTTTCGCCATCTGATTAGTAACATGTGTGTATATCTCTAGATTTTTTTATAATCTGAATGACCTACATGCTCTTGCATTGCTTTTAAGTTAATACCTAATTGAGCAAGTGTAGATATATGCGAATGATGTAATGTATGCGTTGTTATAGGTTTCTTAATAGAACTAATATCAGCGCCCCCCTTTAATAATGTTGCTAATTTTGTTCGAGTCGATAGGGCCACCAGCTGCATTTGTGAATATGTACCCTATATTAATAAACTTATCATTACAAGCATAAGTGTTCTTAGTAAGTCGATGCTATGGATAGTGAGGCCTATAGCCCTATAGCTGTTACTTGTTCTAGTTGTCTCTTTTACTCCGAATGCTTCCGTCTTTTTTCAGTTTCCCAATTAACTTTACCGTCGATATCTAGCGTTTTATCTTCATAGTTTATATTTTCTCTCTTTATTGCAAGTAGCTCACCGATACGCATGCCATTAGCAATTTGAAACTGTACCATAGCTTTTACCATTTTATAATTACGTTTTGTCGTTGGATATTTTTATACTTAATTACATAGTCGAAACAATCCAGTAACTCCTTATCTTCATTATCTTCTAAAGTGTTATTACGTTTAGCTAGTAACGCATCACTATAGGGATATCTATTTTATCTATTACACATATAACTTTGAATTGCTTACTATTTTAAATTAACAAATTCTATTCGCATAGATTTTGTCCAATTATGTGTAGACGATTTATAGTTATTAAAGACAAAGTGATAGAAAATTAAAGTTAATCAAGAGTTAAGATGAATTTAATTCATGAACACGTCTATTATTTTTATAATTGTAGCAAATAAAAGCTTTACATCAAGGAGGTAATTAAATATGTTCAAAAAATATGACTCAAAAAATTCAATCGTATTAAAATCTATTCTATCGCTAGGTATCATCTATGGGGGAACATTTGGAATATATCCAAATGCAGACGCGTCAACACAAAATTCCCCAAGTGTACAAGATAAACAATTCCAAAAAGTTGAAGAAGTACCAAATAATTCAGAAAAAGCTTTGGTTAAAAAACTGTACGATAGATACAGCAAGGGTACAATAAATGGAAAATCTAATAAATCTAGGAATTGGGTTTATTCAGAGAGACCTTTAAATGAAAATCAAGTTCGTATACATTTAGAAGGAACATACAGAGTTGCTGATAGAGTGTATACACCTAAGAGGAACATTACCCTTAATAAAGAAGTTGTCACTTTAAAAGAATTGGATCATATCATAAGATTTGCTCATATTTCTTATGGCTTATATATGGGAGAACATTTGCCTAAAGGTAACATCGTCATAAATACAAAAGATGGCGGTAAATATACATTAGAGTCGCATAAAGAGCTACAAAAAGATAGGGAAAATGTAAAAATTAATACAGCCGATATAAAAAATGTAACTTTCAAACTTGTGAAAAGTGTTAATGACATTGAACAAGTTTGAAATTAAGTTAAATTAGTATATATAGTGTTTTATCGCTAATACTTTGAAAGTTAGGTATCTATAGGTGCCTAGCTTTCTTTGTTATGATTAGCACCATCATATAGAAAATTCTTTAATGACTTTTATGCCGAAATCTACAAAAATAATTTCTCTTTTATGGTTAATCAATATGTTTTTACATTCGACAACCTTAAAATTAACTTCTTTCAATTCCATAATAAAGTCTCTATAAAATAACTTAGTTTAAAAATGATTCGTATCTTTCAGATTCAAATACCATCATTTTCTCCTAATACTTACACTTTAATTACAATTATGTAAGTTGTTTTCAGAGGCATCCTATTTTATATTTTGTCAGAGGTGATCTTTTGAAAACGATTTTAAAAACAATAACATATCTTGCACTTACTATCATTGGCGCTTATGCTGCTTTATTCATTTTAAAAACAATAGACTCTCATGGTATAACAGATCAATTTAACCCATTAGTAAAGGAAGATGTTTCTTATGTTAAAACAACAGAGGTGTCTACTAGAATGGATGATCAACTCCGAAGTTATAGTCAAAGTGCTTTTAATAAAGAAGGGAAAGAGACGCAATTAATGTATACTGCTACATTTGATGTTAAACCGCATAGATACTTGAAAATTACACATAAAGGTCATCACGTAGAAACTTTTGAAGAAGTTGAAAAGGAAGAAGTACCAAAGAAAGCATTAGACAAACTGAGTCGATAATAGCATGCTTATATTACATGGTTCATTTATAAAAGTAGTACGAACGAAAGTAACGCATGACGATTAATTTAAAAATATTTGTAATAATTATGAATAAAATTAAAAACAAGGGGTAATACAATCTATATAGCATATAAGCTTTTGTTATGAGTTTCAAAAATAGGAAGAGAGAGTGATATTATGAAATTAAAATCATTAGCAGTGTTATCAATGTCAGCGGTGGTGCTTACTGCATGTGGCAATGATACTCCAAAAGATGAAACAAAATCAACAGAATCAAATACTAATCAAGACACTAATACAACAAAAGATGTTATTGCATTAAAAGATGTTAAAACAAGCCCAGAAGATGCTGTAAAAAAAGCTGAAGAAACTTACAAAGGTCAAAAGTTAAAAGGAATTTCATTTGAAAATTCTAATGGTGAATGGGCTTATAAAGTGACGCAACAAAAATCTGGTGAAGAGTCAGAAGTACTTGTTGCTGATAAAAATAAAAAAGTGATTAACAAAAAGACTGAAAAAGAAGATACAATGAATGAAAATGATAACTTTAAATATAGCGATGCTATAGATTACAAAAAAGCCATTAAAGAAGGACAAAAAGAATTTGATGGTGATATTAAAGAATGGTCACTTGAAAAAGATGATGGCAAACTTGTTTACAATATCGATTTGAAAAAAGGTAATAAAAAACAAGAAGTTACTGTTGATGCTAAGAACGGTAAAGTATTAAAGAGTGAGCAAGATCACTAAAAAGATTCGTTGCATTAACGCTTGTAAAATGTCTTAATTCATATTAATTAATAAAATACCCTCACAACGTAATGTAATATATCCAGTATAGATTTGAAAGGATATATGCCAAACGTGTTGTGAGGGTTTATTTGCATCTATTTATCCATGCGAATATCGACTTCTTCTAAATGTTTCTGATATTCTTTAACCTTACTTTCTAAAAACATTTCATATGGGGCATCAAAGAAGTCAGCTAAATGCATGGCATCTTTAAATTTAGGTTCATGGTGATGATTCTCCCATTCCCAAATTTGATGTGCTTCATATTTAGTACCATATTTCTCATTTAATTGCTGTGCTAATTCGTCAATTTCTAAATTATGTTTAGTTCGTAAGTTATATAAAATATGCATATTCATTGTTCATTAACCTCGCTTCTTGATTTAAAATTCAAAGATGCTCTAATAATATGTGTATATTCTAGTCCTATAACATAAAATAATCAAGCTATGAATTCGGCAGAAAAAATAATGTAAATGTATATGATATTGCCAGTACCGAGACTTTAAATAACGATAGCTACATTGAATAAAATTGATATTCAATTACTACTTTTAAAAATATTTGGATAAAAATAATTTGAATTTGTTTTAGAATTGTAAATAAGGGGTACTACTTAGAATAACGCAAAATAAATAGAAAAAGGAGACTGAAAATTATGTTTGGATTTATTGGAATGTTAATTGTCGGTGGCTTAATTGGATGGGCTGCTGGTGCTATTATGGGTAAAGATATCCCAGGTGGTATTTTAGGCAATATTATCGCAGGTATTATTGGATCATGGGTAGGTGGCAAACTATTCGGACAATGGGGTCCTGAATTAGGAAGTATTTACATCTTGCCAGCATTAATTGGTTCAATTATCTTAATTGCAATCGTAACGTTAATTTTAAGAGCTATGCGTAAATAATAAAAAAATTCAATTGGAAATTGAAATAAAGATGGCATTCAGTTGTCATCTTTTTTATTTGCGTGAAAATGGTCAATATGTATTATAATATTTGAAAATGTAGATAAGATAGGATTAAAAAGTAATAAATTAATATGAGGAAATTTTGGAAATAAAAAAGCGAGTATTTGACAAATAAAAAAAGGATGACGTTGGGTTGCGCCATCCAGGAGTATTATGTTCATGAATATAAAAGACTGTGTAGTCATTTAAGAACTACACCCATATAGTAACACATCACTTGATTAAAGACAATACTATTTTTAGAGTCATTAATTTAAAATATGAATTAATTCTTTTTTTAGAATAGAATATTAAGATTGATATCGAATTAGTAGTCAAAGTGTTATGGTAGATATGAAATACATAAGGTAAGGAGTAATATTATGACGATTTATTTAGTTAGACATGGCGAATCAAAATCGAATTATGATAATAAACATTTTCGATCTTATTTTTGTGGACAATTAGATGTGCCGTTAACGGATACTGGCACAAAAAGTGCAGACGATTTATGTGATTATTTTAAAGAGAAACAGATTAAACATGTATATGTTTCAGACTTATTAAGAACACAGCAAACGTTTGAACATATTTTTCCATATGACATTGCATCAACGACTACCCCTCTATTAAGAGAACGTTCACTTGGCGTATTTGAGGGTGAATATAAAGATGAAATCAGTGCGAATCCGAAATATGAAAAATATTTCAATGATCCAAACTTTAAAGACTTTCGTCATAGTTTTTCACAAAAAGCGCCTGAAGGAGAAAGTTATGAAGATGTATATCAACGCGTAGAACATTTTATGAATCATGTTGTCAATGAAGATACACAAAAAGATGATATTGTCATTGTTGCACATCAAGTTGTCATTCGTTGTTTGATGGTTTATTTTAACAAAGTTTCAAGGGCAGAAGCTGTGGATTTAAAGGTAGAAAATTGCAAACCATATATCATTGAATAGAAGTATAGAGGTTCTGAAAAACTGTGTTTTATAGCGGCCTTCAGAACCTTTTTTTCATTTGGAATTTAAGGGGAATCATTCTTTTCAACAGACTTACCACCAATGGCTAATGTGATAATTGTGCTTGTGAACAAAATAATTGAAGTTATAAATGACGCTAATGTAAAAGGTGTAAATTGTGTGAGCGATAACATCAATGATAAAAAGAACCAAGAGATAGCCCCTAGAAATTGTAAAATAGCAGAAGAAATTCTAAAACTCATATAATCATATATAGCTAAAACAAGTGAAGGTAATGCGACTAATACCATTATAATGATGTTGAGGGTGAATAAATATGGCTGTTCAAAAGTTACTGTGTTTGGTCCTGTTGGATGCATTGCTGCTAAGAACAAGCAAACAATCGTCGATAAAATTGCTAAAATAATAAAAGTAATTCGAACTTTCATCATGATCATCCTTTGTTTATAGAGTCAATATAAGTATGGAATATGTTAGGTATATAGTCAAATGCGTCAACTAATGGGAATTTTGGCATAGATAGAGAATTTAAGGCAATTAAAAAGGCATCAAACAGTAATATGCTGCTTGATGCCCAAATGATGACTTTAGCTAAATTGATTAGTCACTTTTAAAGATAAAGAATTGTCATGAATTAAAACTCATGTAATGATGTGTTACATTTCGCAATGATGGCTTTCAGTTATTTATCGATAACATCACTCTTGATACCTTTAGATTTTAAGAAATCTTTAATTTTATCTTGTTGCTTTTTATTAACATCACCGGCATATTTTGTTGGCACGTCGACAACATTGATTTTATTTTGCGGTTGATAGCTAAGCTTTTCAATATCTTCATCAACATTGGCGATTGTACTATTTAAAGCTTTGAAGTAATTCATCATTAATTCAACGGGTTTCTTATATTCTTTAGGAATATTGTTTTCAGTGACAAATTTCTTGAAATGCAAATCGTTTTTAACAGCTAAGTTAGATAAGTGGCTAAGTGTTTCTGCTTGTTTTTCAGTCACTTTTGTTTGACTGTCAATTTGTTTATCTAGTTTATGTTGCATAATATATTTGTTATCAAGTATATCGCTATTTACAGACAAATACTTTTCTATAGCTTGCTTCATCTCTGCATCACTAATATCACTATTTTTCTTATCTGAGTTAAAGATATCTTTTGTTTCTAATTTTTTAGCGCTTTTAGGTGCATGGATGCCAGTACTTGTATGATGATCTTCGTTATCAGATTGATCGGACGCGCAACCTGTAAGAATTAATGTCGATGCTAAAAATGTACTTAGTAGTAATCTCTTTTTCATAATGTAATATAACTCCTTAGTTTATCTTTAATTGAAAAAATATGTATTCATGTTTAATAGAGTAACATTGAATTAGTTTGGAATGTCACGATGACCTTGCAATGACCATAGACGTAAATGATTACGTGCATGAGTTGCTTTTTCTATCAATAATGCATCATTTTGGACGTTGTTAAGGATAGCTTTATCTATAAATAACTGCATAATTGGTTGTACTAATTTAGACGTAGGTATCGTACGTAAAAGCATAATAATTTCGTTCACATACTTTTCTTTCTCAATATCATTTTTCATATTGATTTGTTTGCGAGAGGTACATACTTTAAGCATTATCGCACATCTCGTTGTATATATTAAGTTTATCATAACATGATTTTATGTCGGGATAAAAAAATAACAGCATCTTAACAAATGTAAGATACTGTCAGTGAAATGAATGAAACTTTAGTTTCTGATAATATAGTCAAAGGCATTTAATGCTGCATTTGCACCAGCGCCCATTGAAATGATAATTTGTTTGTTCTTCTGATCTGTGACATCGCCAGCAGCAAATATTCCAGGAACATTCGTATTATTGTTACGATCAATCACAATTTCACCACGTTCGTTTAATTCAACAGCATCGTTTAACCATGATGTGTTTGGAAGTAAACCAATTTGAACAAAGATACCATCTAAGTTAAGTAGATGTTCTTCGCCGGTGCTCATGTCTTCGTAACGTATACCTGTAACATGGTCTTCTCCGACAACTTCAGTAGTTTTGGCATTTGTTTTGATATCAACATTTGATAAAGAACGTAAACGATCTTGTAACACGTTGTCTGCTTTTAATTCGCTAGCGAATTCGAATAATGTAACATGATTAACGATACCAGCAAGGTCAATTGCTGCTTCAACCCCAGAGTTACCGCCACCGATAACTGCTACGTCTTTATTTTCAAATAGAGGTCCGTCACAGTGAGGGCAGAATGCAACACCTTTATTAATCAATTGCTCTTCACCTGGAATGTTTAGCTTACGCCAACCTGCACCAGTAGCAATAATGACTGTTTTACTTTCTAAGACAGCACCGTTTTCTAACGTAACTTTAATTGCTTCGTCAGTCTTTTCGATATCTGTAGCACGTATACCTGTCATTGCATCAATGTCATATTGATCAATGTGCGCTGCTAAGTTAGAAGAAAATTCAGAACCAGTTGTTTCTTTAACAGTAATGAAGTTCTCAATACCAGCAGTATCATTAACTTGGCCACCGATACGATCAGCAACTATACCAGTACGTAAACCTTTACGTGCTGTGTAAATCGCTGCACTACCACTAGCAGGACCACCACCAACGATTAAGACATCATAAGGTTCTTTATTTTCAAACTCAGATGCATCTGCCGTACTGCCTAGTTTCGAAAGAATATCTTGGATTGTCATACGACCATTGCCAAATTCTTCGCCATTTAAAAAGACAGCAGGGACTGCCATGATGTTTTCAGATTCTTCACGGAACACTGCACCATCAATCATAGAATGCGTGATGTTAGGGTTGATCACACTCATTAAGTTAAGTGCTTGAACGACATCAGGACATTTTTGACACGTTAAACTAATGAATGTTTCAAAATGGAATGAACCTTCTAATTTTTTAATTTGGTCAATGATTGACTGTTTTTCTTTAGGTGCACGACCACTAACCTGTAAAATTGCTAAAACAAGTGAGTTAAACTCGTGACCTAATGGAATACCTGCAAATGTTACACCTGTTTCTTCGCCAGGACGATTGACTGAGAAACTTGGTGTACGTTTTAAAGATTTTTCAGAAAGAGATAGTCTAGGTGACATATCAGTAATTTCTGTCAACAAATCTTTAAGTTCTTTGGATTTATCATCTGAACCAAGGCTGGCAACGAATTCAACGTTGCCCTCCATTAGTTCTAATAGTTGTTTAAGTTGTTGTTTTAAATCAGCATTAAGCATGGTTGTAATGCCTCCTTAGATTTTACCTACTAAATCTAAACCAGGTTGCAATGTTTTAGCGCCTTCTTCCCATTTAGCTGGGCATACTTCGCCAGGGTTTTTACGAACATATTGAGCTGCTTTGATTTTGTGAGCTAATGTACTAGCGTCACGGCCAATTCCGTCAGCGTTAATTTCAGATGCTTGTACAACACCGTCTGGGTCGATAATGAATGTACCACGTTGAGCTAAACCAGTAGCTTCATCTAATACATCAAAATTACGAGTGATTGTTTGTGATGGGTCACCAATCATAGTGTAAGTGATTTTGCTAATTGCATCTGAATGGTCATGCCATGCTTTGTGTACGAAGTGAGTATCAGTTGATACTGAGAATACATTTACGCCTAATTTTTGTAATTCTTCATATTGGTTTTGTAAGTCTTCTAATTCAGTTGGACAAACGAATGAGAAGTCAGCAGGATAGAAGCATACTACGCTCCAAGAACCTTTTAAATCTTCTTGTGTAACTTCTTTAAATTGATCTTTTTTTGGATCGAAAGCTTGCGCTGTAAATGGTAAGATTTCTTTGTTAATTAATGACATAAATATCTTCCTCCTAAGAATTTAAGTATGAATTAGAACTATCAATTGATTGCGCTTAATTATAATAATTCTAATCTCTTAGTTAGCATTATTACATTTTGATCCAGAATAGTCAACTGGATAACTTTGTAAAGTGAATGATTACTTTTAAAATAAAGAAAGATAATATAAAGTGCTTTGATAATGGATTTTGTAGTTGATGATTTAAAAGGTTGTGTCTATATTTAATATCTTGATTTTAATGTAAAAAATGTAAAAAAAGAAGATTTGTATTCTCAACTAAGTCAACCTTATTGATAATGGTGTGAGAATATTTGTTCGAGATGGATGAAGGTAATGAGTGAGAAACTGGATTTTTAAAGTATGAGACAATATTTTAAAAAGTTCAATTATTAACTTATAAGCAAATAATTGCTATAAAAAAGTTTGGACGTGTACAATTGCAATATGAAGATTTTAAATTAATTGTAAAGTATCGAGGAGTGGGTAACGTGTCAGAACATGTATATAATCTTGTGAAAAAGCATCATTCTGTTAGAAAATTTAAGAATAAACCTTTAAGTGAAGACGTTGTTAAGAAATTGGTAGAAGCTGGACAAAGCGCTTCGACGTCAAGTTTCCTGCAAGCATACTCAATTATTGGTATCGACGATGAGAAGATTAAAGAAAATTTACGAGAAGTTTCTGGACAACCTTATGTTGTAGAAAATGGCTATTTATTCGTCTTTGTTATTGATTATTATCGTCATCATTTAGTTGATCAACATGCTGAAACTGATATGGAAAATGCATATGGTTCAACGGAAGGTTTGCTAGTAGGTGCAATCGATGCAGCATTAGTTGCCGAAAATATTGCGGTAACTGCTGAAGATATGGGGTATGGCATTGTCTTTTTAGGATCATTAAGAAATGATGTTGAACGAGTTCGAGAAATTTTAGACTTACCTGACTATGTCTTCCCGGTATTTGGTATGGCAGTAGGGGAACCCGCAGATGACGAAAATGGTGCAGCCAAGCCACGCTTACCATTTGACCATGTCTTCCATCATAATAAGTATCATGCTGATAAGGAAACACAGTATGCACAAATGGCAGATTACGACCAGACAATCAGCGAGTACTATAATCAACGTACAAACGGGAATCGCAAAGAAACATGGTCGCAGCAAATTGAGATGTTCCTAGGAAACAAAGCAAGATTAGATATGTTAGAACAATTGCAAAAATCAGGCTTAATACAGCGATAGCAAGATACCAAAATAACCCGCCCCCTCTAGCTTAAAATGATAAGTATAGCTAGAGGGGGCGGGTATTTCTTGCAATGAATTAGTGTGAAGTTAATGCAGCATTATCATTTGAATCGAAAGTATCTTTATCCCAATGTTTAGTTAACTTGGCGGTACCTGTACCAGCTAGCATTGAATCGTTCACGTTTAATGCTGTTCTACCCATGTCAATCAATGGTTCAACGGAGATGAGCACGCCGGCTAAAGCGACTGGCAAGTTTAACGTTGACAACACCAATATGGATGCAAATGTAGCTCCGCCCCCGACGCCAGCAACGCCGAATGAACTAATAATCACGACAGCGATTAACGTTACAATAAATTGTAAATCAATTTCTACATTAGCGACGGGTGCGACCATAATTGCAAGCATTGCAGGGTAAATACCTGCACAACCATTTTGTCCAATCGACAATCCAAATGTTGCAGCGAAATTGGCAATACCCTCCGGCACGCCTAGACGTCTTGTTTGTGTTTGTACATTTAGCGGTAAGGCACCCGCGCTTGAGCGTGATGTGAATGCAAAGATTAATACTTCCAAAGTCTTTTTAACATAGCGAATTGGGCTAATACCTAACAGACTTAAAATAACTAAGTGAATGATATACATCGTAATTAATGCAGCGTACGATGCGATTAAGAATTTTCCTAAAGTCCAAATGGCACCAAAGTCACTTGTCGATAACGTGTTGGCCATAATTGCTAATACACCGTATGGCGTTAAACGTAAGACGAACGTCACAATCGCCATTACTAGTGAATAGATAGCGTCAATCGCACTCTTAAGCAATTCACCATGATCAGGTTGTTTGCGTGCTACGCGTAAATAAGCAAATCCTATAAACGAAGCAAATATCACGACAGCAATCGTGGAAGTTGCACGTTGTCCAGTGAAATCTAAGAATGGATTTTTAGGCAATAATTCCAAAATTTGTTGTGGTAACGTATGTGCTGTTAAATCTTTCGCTTGTTTAGCAATTTCGCTTCCACGTGCTTGTTCAGCGTTACCAAGATTAATTGTTGATGCATCTAAACCAAACACCAAGGCATACACAACACCAACAATTGCAGCAATGGTGACAGTGCCAATTAAAAAGATAAAAATGAGACTACCAATTTTAGCAAACTTTTCTCCGATTTGAATTTTAGTGAATGCAGCGACAATAGAAATGAAAATTAAAGGCATCACAATCATTTGCAACAATGCAACGTAACCTTGTCCGACAATGTTGAACCAGTCACTTGTTGATGTAATAACATTCGAATGTGTTCCATAGACAAGATGTAATAACACGCCAAATACAATGCCGATACCTAAAGCTGTAAACACACGTTTCGCAAAAGATATATGTTTGCGAGCCATCATGTGCAATATTACGATGAAAATCACCAATACGATAATATTAATCAGTGTAAGAAAAGCATTCATGAACGTCACTCCTCAAATTTTTGAATATAATTCCGACTGGTATGCTAAGAATAATATTAATTTTAAAATATTTCAAGAGGGCATTTGCAATTAAATGTAAACATGATGAAATTCGACCGTTGGCATAAGGGAATTTGTAAACAAATCGTTTTGAATTTAGTAGAGAAAGGTGAAAAGGGTTAATAGTGTTATGACCTAGTCGATTAAAGTTGATATTTGAAAATGAAGCAGGGCATTAAATGCAATAAATTAAATAAGTTGTCATTACAGCGTTAATAATAGAAATGATTTTAACAGGAAAAAAGTGATGAATATTTGGAAAAGATATATATCGTGCACTGTCATAAGAGATAAGATATGAGAAAACAAATGCATCCTTGAATCGAGATGTGGCTATGACGGTTTGATAAAAATTGCTAACCTCATATTTATTGAATAAAAAGATAATAAATGATCAACCTTGAAAAGACGCTTCGAACAAACACGTTGTAAAAAATTCTGTCGAATCAAAATTAGCATCTTTTGAGGGTTCGTGTGTGCAGGTGGTAGTTCAAAAGCTACCGTAAACAAATATTTTTGTTTGAGAAAAAAGGCGTTTGTAGTAAATGTGAATATGAGTGTGCCCTTGTGTGATTCGTCATTTACTAACACAGCCAAACATTTAAATTGAATGGGCTTATTAAGATGAATCTATTTAGGAATACACAGGAGCCATCCCATTTAAAAGTAACATACTATAAAAATTTATTCAAAATTCAATATTAATCATAATGAATAATTGAAAAACCTGAAACAAATTAGTTTGATATGCTCTCTTCAAAGTAGATATTGAATGGAGTATATCAGCTTGTTTCAGGTTTTATGAATTGAGTATTAAATTTGTGTTCAAATCACAAGTTTACAGGTTGAATAAACGTGCGAAGAAACCTTTTTTCTCTTCTTGAGGTTTTGGTTCTGACATTTCTGACTGTGAAGCTGTGCTGTCATTTTCTGCTTTCGCTTCCGATGAATCGTTCGAAGTAGCTTGTTTAGAAGCTTCTGCATGGGCTTCTGCTACTTGTTGTTCAGCATCATGTTGCGCTTCTGCATCTATTGTAGCTTCTTTATTTGAAGTCTCAGCTGCATTGCCATTTTTAGACTGCTCAACGCTGGCTTTTTCAATTGCTTCAGTTGCAGAAATTTGATCCTCTTTATCTACTTTAGTAGTAGTGCCATCGCCTGCATTGTCTGCTTTAGTATCCGTCTTAGCGTCTGTTGACGTATTCACTCCAGCAACCTTCGAATCTTTACTGTCAGCTTTATCTTCAGTAACAGCATTCTTTTCAACTTTATTTGTTGATTCAGCCAATACTTTAGCTTGAGATGCTTGTGCTTCTTGGATAGCCTCTTGTGATGTTTGGATAGCTTTTAAGGATTCGCTATTTGAATCGATTTTAGATGTAAGTTGATTTTGAAGTTCTTTTAATTCTTGTTGTTGCTGATGTACTTGATTCATCATTTGACCAAGTAGGTGACGTTCTTCGCGCATTTTCTGGATTTCTAGGCGTAAATCTTCTACTAATTGAGCGACATTTTGATTAGTAGGTAAGTTTTTGTCATCGTTTTTGACAATGACTTGCAGGAAGTCTTTTTCTTTTTCTAATTCATCAAACGCTAGATCATAACTATTTGTTTGTTTTACTTTGTCGGCAATGTCTTTGAAAAGCTCGATATCTTCTTCTTTGAAATCAGTTGCTTCACGACCACGATATTCAGTCTTGCTTAGTTGGTAACCACGTTCTTCTAAATGTTGAACAATTTTACGTACTTGCTTCTCACTTAGTTCTACGCGTTGTGCAAATTCTTTAGTTAACATACTTTAAAGTCCTTTCTGCATATACTTTATGTATACTGACGTTTGTCTACGGGCAGTGAAACGTCAGTCTTGCTTCATACATAGTTTAAACGTTATTGTTAGTGATTTCAAGTTTGTTTAAAATGGTTTACGTAAATCCATTTCTTCTAATAAAGCATAAATAATTTCACGTGCGATACCATTGGCAAATACATACTTCAAAATATAATTTGATTTAACACTTGTACCGTAGATATCCTTTGTCAGTTTAATATTTTTCTTTAAAAATAAGTCCACTTTTTTAGTGTGACCATCATTAGTTGGATGAATGTAATCAATTTCAGTTTGTCTTTCAAATTGATGTTCGTATAAAAACTGTCTACGGTGTTCAATAATGAGGCCGTTATCTTGTGTTAAATCTGCAGGTTCTTTAGGGACTTCCATCATTAAAAAGTTAATACTTCTAGAATGAACAAGGTTTGATAATAAGTTTAGTTCATGTTCAATTTGATGTAATGTTTGCGTCATTAACTCATCATGGTTGGGTAGGTCTTTTGCGAATAAATAAATTAAAAATGCTGAATTGGTTGTGGCTTCATAATGTGCAGTTGCTAGACTGACAACAACATCGTTTTCTAAGCCTACGATAAAGACATAATCGTTTTCGGTTTTGTTGTTTTCTAATGAGCGTTTGATGATACGTTTATCTTCAGTTAAAGATAAATTTAACTTAGTATCGTATAGTTTAAGTGCTTCGTTGTAATGTGGATCTTTGACAGATTGAATGGTTTTAAATTCCATAAGAACACCTCCCCAATTTAAATAATATTATAGCATAATCGCCTGCTGTAAAAGACTGTTCATAAACTTTTAAATGGTATAAAAAACTGCACTATCTTAAATTAGACAGTACAGTAATCTCATTTTGAATTCAGTGTGATAACTAAGCTTTGGGACCTTTAGATGCTTCAGCAAAATGTGTAATATCAATCTCTTCATAAGCTGAATTATTTTCATGCACTTCTTGATGTGATGATTTGTCACGAACCGCTACAACTAACATTTTATCGTCTAAAATAAGTTGTTTATATTTTTCTAATTCATCAGGCGCTAAGTTGTAGCGTGATAAAACTGCATGTTCACCATCTTCTCCTGTTAACAGTTTAGTCATTCTATCACTAAATGTTCCACTTGTTGAGATAAGGGAGATTTCAGAGTCGTGTAAGTCATTTAGGTGTAATTTACTTTTACTAATAATTGTTAGCTCTGATTCTAAATAACCTTCAGATTTCTTTTGATTGATTACGTTGTATAATTCGCCAGTGTCATTTACTACAGTAATATCTGCCATAGTTGTCGCCCCTTTAAAAATTTGTTTATTTAATCTTTTACCCTTCTTATTATAAAGTAAAACCCTTACATTATTAAGTTATAAGTCTTCATTCGCATTAAACGTCTCTGTACATTTATAAAACTATTAAAAGATTACCTAAGCAGTTATTGAAAAAATGCCGAAAATTTGCTATTATCGTTAAATAATTTACATAAACTCATATAATCTAAAGAATATGGCTTTAGAAGTTTCTACCATGTTGCCTTGAACGACATGACTATGAGTAACAACACAATACTAGGAGTAGCTTCAGCCATTAAATTGTAACCATGGTGGGTGATTTATATCATTTTACATGATGGTCACAGTTTATTTGATGAAACTTCTTTTACATTGATTGCATGACAAATTCGTTATGCATGTTCGTTCACTCATAAACCCTGAAACTATTATTTAGTTTGGGGATTTTTTTGTATCTAGCACCAATTTAAGAGCAAAATGTTTCACACAAATCTGAGGAGGTTTTAAGAGTGGAGTTACTAGGACAAAAAGTAAAGGAAGACGGCGTTGTCATTGATGAGAAGATTTTAAAAGTCGATGGATTTTTAAATCATCAAATTGATGCAAAGTTAATGAATGAAGTTGGTCGCACTTTTTACGAGCAATTTAAAGATAAAGGGATTACTAAAATCTTAACCATTGAAGCTTCCGGTATCGCACCTGCAATCATGGCTGCACTGCATTTTGATGTGCCATGTTTATTTGCGAAAAAAGCAAAACCTAGCACTTTGACGGATGGTTATTATGAAACATCTATTCATTCATTTACTAAAAATAAAACAAGTACGGTCATTGTTTCAAAAGAATTTTTATCAGAAGAAGATACTGTACTCATCATCGATGACTTTTTAGCAAATGGTGATGCTTCATTAGGATTATACGATATCGCACAGCAAGCGAATGCTAAGACAGCTGGTATTGGTATTGTTGTTGAAAAGAGTTTCCAAAATGGGCATCAACGTTTAGAAGAAGCAGGTTTAACAGTTTCTTCTCTCTGCAAGGTTGCTTCACTAGAAGGAAACAAAGTGACATTGGTGGGAGAAGAATAATGAAAAATTTAATCCTAAGTGTTCAACATCTTTTAGCTATGTACGCAGGTGCCATCTTAGTTCCAATCATTGTTGGTACAAGTTTGAAGTTTACACCTGAACAAATCGCTTACTTAGTTACAGTAGATATATTTATGTGTGGGGTTGCCACATTTTTACAAGCCAATAAAGTAACAGGAACAGGATTACCAATCGTTCTTGGATGTACATTCACGGCTGTTGCGCCCATGATTTTAATTGGTCAAACGAAAGGAATAGATGTACTTTATGGTTCGCTATTTTTATCAGGGATATTAGTTATTATCATCGCGCCTTTCTTTTCACATCTTGTAAAATTCTTCCCACCAGTAGTAACGGGTAGTGTTGTTACTATCATTGGTATCAATTTAATGCCAGTAGCAATGAATTACTTAGCTGGAGGTCAAGGTGCAAAGGACTATGGAGATGTTAAGAACATTTTGTTAGGTTTAATGACATTAATCATTATTCTTGTTTTACAAAGATTCACAACTGGATTTATTAAGAGTATTGCCATATTAATTGGACTCGTTTTAGGAACGATAGGTGCTGGCTTACTTGGGATGGTCGATATTAATCAAGTCAATCATGCCGGTTGGTTAGGCATCCCAGTGCCGTTTAGATTCTCTGGATTTAGCTTTGATGTGACATCGACGTTAGTGTTCTTTATTGTAGCTATCGTTAGTTTAATTGAGTCGACAGGTGTCTATCATGCGTTAAGTGAAATTACCGGTAAGAAGTTAGAAAGAAAAGATTTTCGTAAAGGTTATACTGCGGAAGGTCTAGCGATAGTGTTAGGTTCTATATTCAATTCATTTCCGTATACAGCCTATTCGCAAAATGTAGGACTTGTTTCTTTATCCGGCGCTAAGAAAAATAATGTTATATACGGCATGGTCGTGTTATTACTTATATGTGGTTGTATACCTAAGCTTGGTGCATTAGCAAATATCATACCGCTACCTGTGTTAGGTGGTGCGATGATAGCTATGTTTGGCATGGTAATGGCATATGGTGTTAGTATATTAGGACATATCGATTTTAAAAATCAAAACAATTTATTAATTATCGCTGTATCAGTAGGATTAGGTACTGGTATAAGCGCTGTACCACAAGCATTTAAAGGTTTAGGTGAACAATTTGCATGGTTGACTCAAAACGGAATTGTTTTAGGCGCAATCTCTGCAATTATTCTTAATTTCTTTTTTAATGGAATAAAGTATAAACAAACGGAAGAAAATGTGAAATAATATAACTAATTAATTTGAAAAATGGAGGCTGTTTTTAATGTGGGAAAGTAAATTTGCAAAAGAATCATTAACGTTTGATGATGTGTTATTAATTCCAGCACAATCTGATATTTTACCGAAAGACGTTGATTTAAGCGTACAATTATCAGACAAAGTTAAATTAAATATTCCAGTTATTTCTGCTGGTATGGATACAGTAACTGAATCTAAAATGGCGATTGCTATGGCTCGTCAAGGTGGTTTAGGTGTTATTCATAAAAATATGGGCGTTGAAGAACAAGCGGACGAAGTTCAAAAAGTAAAACGCTCAGAAAATGGTGTCATTTCAAACCCATTTTTCTTAACGCCAGAAGAAAGCGTTTATGAAGCAGAAGCATTAATGGGTAAATACCGTATTTCAGGTGTACCAATTGTTGATAATAAAGAAGATCGCAACTTAGTAGGTATTTTAACAAACCGCGACTTACGTTTTATTGAAGACTTCTCAATTAAAATTGTAGATGTAATGACGCAAGAAAATTTAATTACAGCTCCAGTGAATACAACACTTGAAGAAGCAGAAAAAATTCTCCAAAAACATAAGATTGAAAAGTTACCATTAGTTAAAGACGGACGTCTAGAAGGTCTTATTACTATTAAAGATATTGAAAAAGTTATCGAATTCCCTAATGCAGCAAAAGATGAACATGGTCGTCTACTTGTAGCCGCAGCAATCGGTATTTCAAAAGACACTGATATTCGTGCTCAAAAATTAGTCGAAGCAGGTGTGGATGTCTTAGTTATCGATACAGCACATGGTCACTCTAAAGGCGTTATCGATCAAGTGAAACATATTAAGAAGACTTACCCAGAAATCACATTAGTAGCTGGTAACGTAGCAACTGCAGAAGCAACAAAAGATTTATTTGAAGCGGGTGCAGACATTGTTAAAGTTGGTATTGGCCCAGGTTCAATTTGTACGACGCGTGTTGTAGCAGGTGTTGGTGTACCACAAATTACAGCAATTTATGATTGTGCAACTGAAGCACGCAAACATGGTAAAGCTATCATTGCTGATGGTGGTATTAAATTCTCAGGAGATATCATTAAAGCATTAGCTGCTGGTGGACATGCGGTTATGTTAGGTAGCTTATTAGCAGGTACTGAAGAAAGTCCAGGCGCAACAGAAATTTTCCAAGGTAGACAATATAAAGTATACCGTGGTATGGGCTCTTTAGGTGCGATGGAAAAAGGTTCAAACGACCGTTACTTCCAAGAGGACAAAGCGCCTAAGAAATTTGTTCCTGAAGGTATCGAAGGACGTACGGCATATAAAGGTGCGTTACAAGATACAATTTACCAATTAATGGGCGGTGTGCGTGCTGGTATGGGTTATACTGGTTCACACGATTTAAGAGAATTACGCGAAGAAGCACAATTCACACGTATGGGCCCTGCTGGTTTAGCAGAAAGTCACCCACATAATATTCAAATTACGAAAGAATCACCGAACTACTCATTCTAATTAAGATAAAGGAGAACGACAAATATGGAAATGGCAAAAGAACAAGAGTTAATCCTTGTCTTAGACTTTGGTAGCCAATACAACCAATTAATTACACGCCGAATTCGTGAAATGGGCGTTTATAGTGAATTACACGATCATGAAATTTCAATTGAAGAAATTAAGAAAATGAATCCAAAAGGTATTATCTTATCAGGTGGTCCAAATTCAGTTTATGAAGAAGGTTCATTTACAATTGATCCGGAAATATATAATTTAGGAATTCCAGTACTTGGTATTTGTTACGGCATGCAATTAACTACTAAATTATTAGGTGGTAAAGTTGAACGTGCCAATGAACGTGAATACGGTAAAGCAATCATTAATGCGAAGTCAGATGAGTTATTCGCTGGCTTACCAGCAGAACAAACTGTTTGGATGAGTCATTCTGATAAAGTTATTGAAATTCCAGAAGGCTTTGAAGTTATCGCTGATAGCCCAAGTACAGACTATGCAGCAATCGAAGATAAGAAACGTCGCATTTATGGTGTTCAATTCCATCCAGAAGTACGTCATACAGAATATGGTAATGATTTATTAAATAATTTTGTCCGTCGTGTTTGTGATTGTAAAGGTCAATGGACAATGGAAAACTTTATCGAAATCGAAATTGAAAAGATTCGTCAACGCGTAGGAGACCGTCGTGTATTATGTGCGATGAGTGGCGGCGTAGATTCATCTGTTGTAGCTGTACTATTGCATAAAGCAATAGGTGATCAACTAACATGTATCTTTGTAGACCATGGCTTACTTCGTAAAGGTGAAGGCGACATGGTTATGGAACAATTCGGTGAAGGTTTCAACATGAATATTATTCGTGTTAATGCGAAAGATCGCTTTATGAATAAATTAAAAGGTGTTTCTGATCCTGAACAAAAACGTAAAATCATTGGTAATGAATTTGTATATGTATTTGATGATGAAGCATCAAAACTGAAAGGTGTAGACTTCCTTGCGCAAGGAACACTTTATACAGACGTTATCGAATCAGGTACCAAGACAGCACAAACAATCAAATCACATCACAATGTTGGTGGATTACCAGAAGACATGGAATTCGAATTAATCGAACCAATCAATACATTGTTTAAAGATGAGGTACGTAAATTAGGTATTGAATTAGGTATTCCAGAACATTTAGTATGGAGACAACCATTCCCAGGACCTGGTCTTGGTATTCGTGTACTTGGAGAAATTACTGAAGATAAACTAGAAATCGTTAGAGAATCAGACGCAATTTTACGCCAAGTGATTAGAGAAGAAGGTCTTGAAAGAGAAATTTGGCAATACTTCACAGTGTTACCAAACATTCAATCAGTAGGTGTTATGGGAGACTACCGTACGTATGATCACACAGTAGGTATCCGTGCAGTAACATCTATCGACGGCATGACAAGTGATTTTGCACGCATCGATTGGGAAGTCTTACAAAAGATTTCAAGTCGTATCGTAAACGAAGTAGACCACGTTAACCGCGTAGTCTATGACATTACATCAAAACCACCAAGCACAATTGAGTGGGAATAATTATATATAATAAAACCACCTGTTTGCACGGGTGGTTTTTAATTTGAGTAGTTGGAAAATTACAATAAGGACGGAAAAGGGGTAAGGTGTTCTAAGTTTGCGTTTTAATTCATCAATAAGGCAATTTTCCGTGTTTATTTTTATATAAAATTTCATATTGTTTAGGATCTTCTTGTTTTAAATCATAAATTATAGTTTCGTCTACTATTTTTTCTAATTCAAGTGTATTAAAGCTCCAGTCATTTGTTGTTATTATAAATATTTTTTGGACTGGGTTGTTATTTATATGATTAATTAGCCTAGGAGTATCTGTTTCTATTATTAGAGCAGATTCTACAGGATAGTAAATAGCAAAGTCTCCGTGATAAATTGTGTTTCTTTCATAGAGGTTAACCTCTAAGGTTAAATTACTCAATTTGAAGATTGTGTTTTGAGTTATATTTTTAGGAATAATTCGATTATCTACTATTTGTTTTAGGTTGCCTATTGAACGAGTGTGTATCGTCCCTTTTGTGTAATCGGAATTATTTAAAGCTCTTAAAACAGTTGTTAATTTATACTCGTTAACATAACCCTTTACTAAAGCCATCCGTTTATCGCTACCTATAAAATCTTTCAGTTTTTTGTTGAATTCATTATTGTTGTGCATAATATTTTATCCTTTCCATTAGTTGATTGTTTTCATTTGTTCAAATCTCTATCCATTTACTCGGTTACAGGGCTGTGTATTTGCAGAGTAATATTATGATTGAAATAACCAACGCGTTCCGTATTCGTTTTGAGTGACGCAGCTAGCTGCGATAATAGTGACATGTGGCTTATAACACATTGTGTAATTTATTGTGTGTTTTGTGATGTCTAATATTGATTGCAGATTGTTGTATATTTCACTTAAAGGGCATTTATATAAAAAAAGAGGCCAGATGACGTATCATCTGACCTTCAGCTAAAACGCTGAGAATATGTCATTCTTCAAGAGAATGAAGCCGGAATGGTTACCGGGAATTTGTAAATCAATTATATCAGATGTAATATTACAATGCAATTAGAAAAGAACTTTATCTTTAATTGCTTTTCGATTTCATTCATGTCATCTTCTGAAATTATTATCGTTCCAGTAGGATCAGAATCATTTATTTTGCTTATACGTCTTTTGCTTATTGTTGTAATTGCTGATATATTAACGTATGTATCTTTCCCTTTGTGCTTGGAATAAACACCTATCACTCTATACAGTTCATTAGCTTTTTGATTTAAGTTAGACAAAAGCTTTTTATCTTCTGTGCTAAGTTTAATGTCAATTTCTCTATATTTTTGGGCTAATGCTTGTACTTTACTACTGATATCGATAATCTGTTTTTTTAAATCTGTTGCTGTTAGATTTAGCACCGATTCGTTTAACTTCAAATAATTTTTATTACCTTTGGAAGAAAGTGGAACTATTGTAACTGTTTCTTTTCCTTTATTGTCTTTGTTATCTAATATTACACAAAAATGATTACCAGAAAACTCACTTCCAATATTACTCCCTAGTTTTACATATACCACTGTTCCTCTACTATATGATTTATAATATCTTTTTTTATTGCTTGTAACATCGCTATGTATAGCAATTGAATAAAACTCTAGCCAATGAGGCATGTATATAACTTTCATGTTTTTACTATCGGATTTTGAATAAGCTTGTTTTAGTTTTTTGTTTGACGTATTTAATTTACTATTTGCTTGATTGATATTTTTAGACATTAAATAGTGTTCTCCTAATCAATTTATTCTTCTTTATATCAGCATTATTAGCACTGAAATTAACATGAATGGTACGAAAATAGATGTTACTATAAAACCAACAATTTTTATTAGGTGGAACTCATCAATTTTGTATTTAGCAAATTTCGCAATGACCTGCTATTTATTCGCTTTTTATAGTTCATGTATGTGTAAAAAAGTCTATATTGAACATCTAATTATAAGCGAATTCCTAATGCTAAAAGCAATCTAACTTACTTAAATATTATTATGAGTTTTTATTGAAATTAAATAAATTTAAACTATTTCTTAGTCTCTCCATATCGTTGGAAGTTGGTTCTTTATATAATCAGATAAATTAGAATCTTCAAGTAATGTATCTTTAAAAAGTTCAGTTTCTAAATCAACTTTAAAATTTGCTTTAAAACATCATGTTCCATTTTTAAATGTTGAACTTCTTTGCGTAATTTTATTAACTCTTTTTCATCACTTTTTAAATTATCTTGATGATTGAAGGGTCCAGTATTTTGGTGTTGTTTTATCGAATTTGAGATAATTGAGGGTTTTAAATCATACTTTCGTATAATTTCATTCTTAAGCTTACCATTTTTATATAATCTAACCATTTGTAACTTAAACTCTGAACTAAATGTTCTTCTTTCTTTTGTCATAATAAAATTGACTACTTTCTTAATTTAACAATATCTATTCTCATAGAATTTGTTCAATTAAGTGTAGACGATTCACTGACACATCATAAGTACGTAAGGAATTTTGATCGTTCATTGTTATTGCTTTATGTTTTAGGGAATGTGCTATTGAAGGGTTTAAAGATGTTTGAAATGTCTTGGTTTCTTGACTTATATAGTTATGAAAGAGGGCGTTGTCCTTTATAGCATTTCTGAGATTAGAAATGCTATAAATAAAGTGATTAAGATTTTTTGTTTTCATGTAATTTAAGAAATGGATTTGTTTTTTGGGGGTTATTTTTAATTCTATTATGAAATGGTTTGAATTTTGCAGTTGCAAATATGATAACTGCTTCTTTTGACAAAGTAATAGAACCTTTTTCTTCTGGTACCATGATATTCACTCCTTGTACAATTCAATTAAAGTCTTATAAAATAATTTTACTATACAATTACCTTTGTGTAAATCGTTTCTTATTGTTACCAAATTATTTGTTTAAAAGCATTATGCAATGCCAATCAACACCGAAGTTCTCATGTCCTCTTTCCTTTTACGACTACATATATTGTTAATAATATTGAAATAATAAACTTATAGTGATAATATTTATTTAACTGATCCATGAGAGTAGGAACCCCACCATACGGGAATTTCGAAATCATGGTTTTTTTGTTTTAAAGGATTGATGCAATAGATAAAGTAGCCATTCTAATATATGGAGTATTTATCAGCTAAAAATTAAAACAGATATGGGTTTTCTTCATTAAATCATTTTTCTATAAGGAAACAGAGGCAACGCTACTGTCACCTCTGCTTGAAATAATTAGGTTGAAATACTCTGAGTCTAAAGTCCACACCCAATTCGCTCAAATCCTCCAAACCTCCGACTACATCTCCAAACCCCCAAACACCAATATTTACCAAAGCATTGATATGAGTGCCAATACTGGCAATGTACCTTGTTTGAAAAAGATACTAATATTGCTTGAAAGGCCACCATAAATAGCAACGCCAATGATATACACTAAAATAGCTGCGCATATTTCTTTTGGATTACTGCTGATAAACAAACCGTATATTAGCAAAATTCCGATTAAACCGTTATATACGCCTTGGTTCTTCAAAAGTAGGTTAATATTTTTGTCTTTCAATTTATCGACGCTTATATTAAATGTCTCGCTAGTCTTTTTGGAAGTTGTAGCAATCGTTTCAAGGTACATAATATAGAAAAACTCTAATGCCACAAATATGATTAAAATTGTTGAGATGATATTCACTGTAACGCTCCTTTATTATTAAATATTTTCTTGTAAAAATGATTGCAGTGTCTGTGGTTGATCATTGACTAATTGTTGGAAATCATTGGATTCTTGGTCTAATAGTCCTCTTGCTCCTGCGTCGTACATTGATGCCAATAATGCACCAAAGCCTTTAGGTTCATCGTACATTTCTGCGAATGTCTCTAATGAAACGGGCTCATATTTAATTTCTGTGCCTGATGCCTCAGATAAAATTGCAGCAAGTTCTTTCATATCATAACTGTAGCCTGATAATAAATAGCGTTTGCCCCAAGTATCTGGATTTTTAATAATAGCAATGACACCTCTAGCAATATCATTTCTAGTAATATAATTAATACGACCATCACCAGCTGGATAAATCAGTTTATGCATATTCATCAATTCTGGTAAATATGGTTTAAGTGGATCCATGTACATTGCCATTCTTACATAGGTATAGTCAATGCCACTTGTTGCCAATAGACGTGTTGCATAACCAAAATAAGGACTCATATGGAATGGATTATTATGCTGATCTGCGTAATAACCTATGAAAATGATATGAGCAACGCCACTTTGCTTTGCCGCATATACTAAATTTTCCACTTCAGGAATACGTTTGAATGATGGATGAATAATACTTGGAATAAACACAACGGTATCCATTCCTTTAAATGCTTCTACCATGCTTTCTTGATTAAAATAATCTAATTGTCGAACAGAAACTTTTCCACGCCAATCTTCTGGAACTTTCTCAACATTTCTAACACCAATGTGAAAATGATCTATGTGATTTGCAATGGCTTGATTTGTAATATGTGTGCCTAAATGACCTGTAGCACCTGTTAACATAATATTCATTCACTTCATCTCCTAATCTTTATATACATAACATAATACTTATTCGATGGTTTTCAAAACATTTGATTTTATAAAAAATTGTAATCTGTATTTATTGTCGACGTGTATAGTAAATACGTAAATATTATTAATGTTGAAAATGCCGTAATGACGCGTTTTAGTTGATGTGTATCACTAATATCATTGAAAATTTTAATCAGGTACTACGACAATATGATGTCTGTTTTGTGTCTGAAAGTTTTACAGTTTTTAAAATAAAAATGGTATAAAGTGTGATTTGTATAAAAAAGAGTCTCGACGGATAAGAATTGATTAATAACAGTTAGTATTTTATTAATTACCTTAACAATGATTCAAGTTTAGTTAAATGAGGTTTAATTTGAAAGGGGATAGCGCCTCAATATAATGTAGGTAGATTGTTCATATTACGTAATTGAAAAATCAAATTTAAATAGATTGGGGCTAAAAATTATGAAATTTAAAGCGATAGCAAAAGCAAGTTTAGCATTGGGAATGTTAGCAACAGGTGTAATTACATCGAATGTACAATCAGTACAAGCGAAAACAGAAGTTAAACAACAAAGCGAGGCTGATTTAAAACTTTATTATAGTGGACCAAGTTTTGAACATAAAAAAGTAACTGGGTTTAAATATACTGATGAAAAAGGAAGCTTTTTCGAGTTCATAGACAGAGGTCAATTTAATAAGGTTTCATTAGTTGGTCCTGATAAAGATAAATTGAATGATGGGGATAACTCAGGTTTAGATGTATTTGTCGTTAGAGAAGGATACGGTAGACAAGCTGATAATCATTCAATTGGTGGCGTAACAAAAACTAATAGACAATCATATTTTGATCAAATTAATACACCAATTTTAGAAATTAAAAATGATAGTGAAGATCTTTATAAAGGTTATCATTTAATATTTAAAGAAGACATCTCATTAAAAGAACTTGATTATAGATTACGAGAACGTGCGATTAAACAATACGGCTTGTATTCAAATGGTCTTAAACAAGGTCAAATTACAATTACAATGAATGATGGCACAACACATACAATCGATTTAAGTCAAAAACTTGAAAAAGAACGTATGGGTGAGTCAATCGACGGCAGACAAATACAAAAAATTCTAGTAGAAATTAAATAATACATTCTAACAGCAAAGTGCTATGTTGAATAGTGCTTGTTATGGAAACTATGGAAGTTAAGCGACGTACTGTTGCTTAGCTTCTTTTTTTGATGGGAAAAACGACCTAAAACTCACACAAACAGTCGCACCACGCATTATCTTTTGCTTAAATAGCTTAATCATATTTTATGAATAGTTAAAAACAGGTTAATGTGAATATCCGAATACAGCTCCTATAATATGGGTGTATGATTCAAATTACGTAATAAAACAATCTAATTATAATAGATTGGAGCATACAACTATGAAAATGAAATCAATTGCAAAAATAAGTTTGTTATTAGGAATATTAGCAACAGGTGTAAGCACTACAACGGAAAAACCAGTTCATGCCGAAAAGAAACCTATTGTAATAAGTGAAAATAGCAAAAAATTAAAAGCTTATTATACTCAACCGAGTATTGAATATAAAAATGTGACAGGTTATATCAGTTTCATTCAACCAAGTATTAAATTTATGAATATCATAGATGGTAATTCTGTTAATAATCTTGCTCTAATTGGCAAAGATAAGCAACATTATCATACGGGTGTACATCGTAATCTTAATATATTTTACGTTAATGAGGATAAGAGATTTGAAGGTGCAAAGTACTCCATTGGCGGTATCACGAGTGCAAACGATAAAGCTGTCGACCTAATAGCAGAAGCAAGAGTTATTAAAGCAGATCATATTGGTGAATATGATTATGACTTTTTCCCATTTAAAATAGATAAAGAAGCGATGTCATTGAAAGAGATTGATTTTAAATTAAGAAAATACCTTATTGATAATTATGGTCTTTACGGTGAAATGAGTACAGGGAAAATTACCGTCAAAAAGAAATACTATGGAAAGTATACATTTGAATTGGATAAAAAGTTACAAGAAGACCGTATGTCCGATGTTATCAATGTCACAGATATTGATAGAATTGAAATCAAAGTTAGAAAAGCTTAATACACATACTTGACGACGAAATAATTTGAAATTGAAATAGAGAGGTTAAGTGACGATCAAACGTTGCTTAACTTCTTTTTAATGCTTAAAAATCATTTCAAAGGCACATAGAAACGCTATATTAACCTCATAATCACTCATTATTTTTTGCTTAAATTACTTAATAATACTTCAATAATTGTTAAAAAGGGTTTAATGTGATTATCTTAGAACGCCATCTATAATGATGTTGTATGATTCAAATTACGTAAAAAGACAATCGAATATAATATAGATTGGAGTATACAATTATGAATATGAAAACAATTGCTAAAACCAGTTTAGCACTAGGGCTTTTAACAACAGGCGCAATTACAGTAACGACGCAATCGGTCAAAGCAGAAAAAATACAATCAACTAAAGTTGACAAAGTACCAACGCTTAAAGCAGAGCGATTAGCAATGATAAACATAACAGCAGGTGCAAATTCAGCGACAACACAAGCAGCTAACACAAGACAAGAACGCACGCCTAAACTCGAAAAGGCACCAAATACTAATGAGGAAAAAACCTCAGCTTCCAAAATAGAAAAAATATCACAACCTAAACAAGAAGAGCAGAAATCGCTTAATATATCAGCAACGCCAGCGCCTAAACAAGAACAATCACAAACGACAACCGAATCCACAACGCCGAAAACTAAAGTGACAACACCTCCATCAACAAACACGCCACAACCAATGCAATCTACTAAATCAGACACACCACAATCTCCAACCATAAAACAAGCACAAACAGATATGACTCCTAAATATGAAGATTTAAGAGCGTATTACACGAAACCGAGTTTTGAATTTGAAAAGCAGTTTGGATTTTTGCTCAAACCATGGACGACGGTTAGGTTTATGAATGTTATTCCAAATAGGTTCATCTATAAAATAGCTTTAGTTGGAAAAGATGAGAAAAAATATAAAGATGGACCTTACGATAATATCGATGTATTTATCGTTTTAGAAGACAATAAATATCAATTAAAAAAATATTCTGTCGGTGGCATCACGAAGACTAATAGTAAAAAAGTTGATCACAAAGCAGAATTAAGCGTTACTAAAAAAGATAATCAAGGTATGATTTCACGCGATGTTTCAGAATACATGATTACTAAGGAAGAGATTTCCTTGAAAGAGCTTGATTTTAAATTGAGAAAACAACTTATTGAAAAACATAATCTTTACGGTAACATGGGTTCAGGAACAATCGTTATTAAAATGAAAAACGGTGGGAAGTATACGTTTGAATTACACAAAAAACTGCAAGAGCATCGTATGGCAGATGTCATAGAAGGTACAAACATTGATAAAATTGAAGTGAATATAAAATAATCATGACGTTCTCTAAATAGAAGCTGACATCGGTAAAACAAGAAGTTAAGTGACAACGGTTTACATGTTGCTTAGCTTCTTTTATTATGCGTAATGATGTAAAAGACGAATATTCATTTGTTTGTAAAAGTGGCATTTCTATGTCTTAAAAGTGACGAATCCTCAAATGTGCCAAGTGTTGAATCACATCAAAATCAGTTTTATTTAACGAACATTATGGATTTCTTAATTTACTTAACGATGATTCAAATATAGTTAAACAAGGTTTAATGTGAATGGAGCAATACGCCATCTATAATAAAGCTGTATGATTCAATGAATGTAATCGAACAAATCTAATAATTACGAATGGAGCATACAACTATGAAAATAACAACAATTGCTAAAACAAGTTTAGCACTAGGCCTTTTAACAACGGGTGTAATCACAACGACAACGCAAGAAGCAAACGCGACAACACCATCTTCCACTAAAGTGGAAGCACCGCAACAAGCAGCAAATGCGACAACACCATCTTCAACTAAAGTGGAAGCACCGCAACAAGCAGCAAACGCGACAACACCACCTTCGTCTAATGTAGACACATCACCACCACAATCGCCAACCACAAAACAAGTACCAACAGAAATAAATCCTAAATTTAAAGATTTAAGAGCGTATTATACGAAACCAAGTTTAGAATTTAAAAATGAGATTGGTATTATTTTAAAAAAATGGACGACAATAAGATTTATGAATGTTGTCCCAGATTATTTCATATATAAAATTGCTTTAGTTGGTAAAGATGATAAAAAATATGGTGAAGGAGTACATAGGAATGTCGATGTATTTGTCGTTTTAGAAGAAAATAATTACAATCTCGAAAAATATTCTGTCGGTGGTATCACAAAGAGTAATAGTAAAAAAGTTGATCACAAAGCAGGAGTAAGAATTACTAAGGAAGATAATAAAGGTACAATCTCTCATGATGTTTCAGAATTCAAGATTACTAAAGAACAGATTTCCTTGAAAGAACTTGATTTTAAATTGAGAAAACAACTTATTGAAAATCATAATCTGTACGGTAACGTTGGTTCAGGTAAAATTGTTATTAAAATGAAAAACGGTGGAAAGTACACGTTTGAATTACACAAAAAATTACAAGAAAATCGCATGGCAGACGTCATAGATGGTACTAATATTGATAACATTGAAGTGAATATAAAATAATCATGACATTCTCTAAATAGAAGCTGTCATCGGAAAAACAAGAAGTTAAGTGACAACGGCCTACATGTTGCTTAGCTTCTTTTGTTATGTTCGATGATTTGAGAACCCGAATTTTCGATGAGTCCAAATATGACGTGGAAGAGTCCTGAATTTATCTGTAAATCCCTATCTATCGGGTGTGGATCACAACGGAATCAGTTTTATTTAACGAACATTATAGATTCCTTAATTTACTTAATAATGATTCAATGATTATTAAACATGGTTTAATGTGAAAGGTCAAATACGCCAATTATAATAAAGCTGTATGATTCAATAGACGTAAGCGAACAAATCTAATAATTACGAATGGAGCATACAACTATGAAAATGACAGCAATTGCGAAAGCAAGTTTAGCATTAGGTATTTTAGCAACAGGAACAATAACATCAACGCATCAAACTGTAAATGCGAGTGAACATGAAGCAAAATATGAAAATGTGACAAAAGATATCTTTGACTTAAGAGATTACTATAGTGGTGCAAGTAAGGAACTTAAAAATGTTACTGGTTATCGTTATAGCAAAGGTGGCAAGCATTACCTTATCTTTGATAAAAATAGAAAATTCACAAGAGTACAGATATTTGGTAAAGATATTGAAAGATTTAAAGCACGCAAAAATCCGGGATTAGACATATTTGTTGTTAAAGAAGCGGAAAACCGTAATGGCACAGTGTTTTCATATGGTGGTGTCACTAAGAAAAATCAAGACGCTTATTATGATTATATAAACGCACCAAGATTTCAAATCAAGAGAGATGAAGGTGACGGTATTGCTACGTACGGTAGAGTACACTACATTTATAAAGAAGAGATTTCACTTAAAGAACTCGACTTTAAATTGAGACAGTATTTAATTCAAAATTTTGATCTGTATAAAAAGTTTCCTAAAGATAGTAAGATAAAAGTGATAATGAAAGATGGCGGCTATTATACGTTTGAACTTAATAAAAAATTACAAACAAATCGCATGAGTGATGTCATTGACGGTAGAAATATTGAAAAAATAGAAGCCAACATTAGATAATTCAATGAAATATGGATAATAGTAAAATATGGATAGTATAGAGGAGTTAGGCAACATAAGTTGCTTAGCTTCTTTTTTGTGTTGGAGAGATGAAAATGAAGCGGGTTCATGATCAAAACTTGTGGAAATAGTTGATACTTATAGATGCGTGATGTCGCTTTAGTGACATGAAACAATGTGGAAAACATAATTAAATTGAGGGAAAGTGTGAATAGTTAAAAAATTAGCGTTAAGTTTAAAAAATAGATTAACGCTGTTAGGATTCCATTAATTAGCTTAACATTGGTTCAGGAATAGTTAAAATGAGGTTAATTCATAGCTTAGTATTCCGCTTATATAATGATAGTAGATTGTTCGTATTACGTAATTGAAATAATCATATGAAAATTATTATAAGCAAATTTCTAAATAGATTGGGAGAATAGTACTATGAAATTAAAAACGATAGCTAAAGCAACATTAGCATTGGGATTGTTAGCTACTGGTGTAATAACAACAGAAAGTCAAACAGTAAAAGCGGCAGAATCAACTCAAGGTCAACACAATTATAAATCGTTAAAATACTACTATAGCAAGCCAAGTATAGAGTTAAAAAATCTTGATGGTTTGTATAGACAGAAAGTGACAGATAAAGGAGTATATGTTTGGAAGGATCGAAAAGATTATTTTGTTGGCTTGCTTGGTAAAGATATTGAAAAATACCCTCAAGGTGAGCATGATAAGCAAGATGCATTTTTAGTCATCGAGGAGGAAACTGTTAATGGAAGACAATATTCAATTGGTGGTTTAAGTAAGACAAATAGTAAAGAATTTAGTAAAGAAGTCGATGTTAAAGTAACAAGAAAAATTGATGAATCATCGGAAAAGTCTAAAGATAGTAAATTTAAAATTACTAAAGAAGAAATCTCGTTAAAAGAGTTGGACTTTAAATTAAGAAAAAAATTGATGGAAGAAGAAAAATTATATGGTGCTGTTAACAATAGAAAAGGTAAAATTGTAGTTAAAATGGAAGATGATAAGTTTTATACTTTCGAACTTACAAAAAAATTACAACCGCATCGCATGGGTGACACGATAGATGGTACCAAAATCAAAGAAATTAATGTTGAGCTAGAATATAAATAATCTTTGGACAAGCAGACTAGTAATTGTAGGGAAGTTAAGCGATAACATATTGCTTAGCTTCTTTTTTGTTTTGTTATGATGAAAAAAGGAGCGGGTTTATGATCAATTTTTTGGAAAAACGGTTGATACTTATAGTCGCGCGTTGTCCTTTTCGTGACATGAAACAATGTGGAAAACATAATTAAATTGAGGGAAAGTGTGAATAGTTAAAAAATTAGCATTGTGTTATAAAAAATAATTAATACTGTTAGGATTTCATTAACTAACTTAACGTTGGTTCAAAAATAGTTAAAAAGAGGTTAATTCATAGCGCAGTATCTCACTTATATAATGATAGTAGATTGTTCGTATTACGTAATTGAATTAATCATATAAAAATATATTAAGACAAAATTTATAAATAGATTGGGAGAATAGTACTGTGAAATTAAAAACGTTAGCTAAAGCAACATTGGCATTAGGCTTATTAACTACTGGTGTGATTACATCAGAAGGCCAAGCAGTGCAAGCAAAAGAAAAGCAAGAGAGAGTACAACATTTATATGATATTAAAGACTTACATCGATACTACTCATCAGAAAGTTTTGAATTCAGTAATATTAGTGGTAAGGTTGAAAATTATAACGGTTCTAACGTTGTACGCTTTAACCAAGAAAATCAAAATCACCAATTATTCTTATTAGGAAAAGATAAAGATAAATATAAAGAAGGCCTTGAAGGCCAGAATGTCTTTGTGGTAAAAGAATTAATTGATCCAAACGGTAGACTATCTACTGTTGGTGGTGTAACGAAGAAAAATAACCAATCTTCTGAAACTAATACACCTTTATTTATAAAAAAAGTGTATGGCGGAAATTTAGATGCATCAATTGAATCATTTTTAATTAATAAAGAAGAAGTTTCACTGAAAGAACTTGATTTCAAAATTAGACAACATTTAGTTAAAAATTATGGTTTATATAAAGGTACGACTAAATACGGTAAGATCACTTTCAATTTGAAAGATGGAGAAAAGCAAGAAATTGATTTAGGTGATAAATTGCAATTCGAGCACATGGGCGATGTGTTGAATAGTAAGGATATTCAAAATATAGCAGTGACTATTAATCAAATTTAAAGTAAGTAATCAATGACTCTAAAGTAATAAATTTGAAGCAGCTTAACGATGAAATGTTGAATAGATACGTACACCTTACATTAAGGAGCGCATTTAAAACAACCTTGTCGTTAGGCTTTTTTTTACGTTTTATAACGCAGGTTATGAGTGAGCATACTAAAAATTTACATTGCTCTTGAAAGTGATGCCCATTGAATATTAATTAGAACTTCATTAACCATGATTTAAGTTTAATTAAACGAGTGTTAATGTCAGCCTGTCTCAATGCCCTTTATAATAAATGTGTATTATTCAAATTACGTAATAAAAGCAATCCAATATATTAAGATTGGAGCACATGAATATGAAATTTACAGCGATAGCTAAAGCGATATTTGTATTAGGAATATTAACAACAAGTGCAATGATAACAGAAAATCAATCGGTTAATGCAAAAGGAAAGTATGAAAAAATGAACCGTTTATATGATACAAACAAGTTACATCAATACTATTCAGGACCTAGTTATGAGTTAACGAATGTTAGTGGTCAAAGTCAAGGTTATTATGACTCTAACGTTTTGCTTTTTAACCAACAAAATCAAAAGTTCCAAGTGTTTTTATTGGGAAAAGATGAAAATAAATACAAAGAAAAAACGCATGGCCTCGATGTCTTTGCGGTACCGGAATTAGTAGATTTAGATGGAAGAATATTTAGTGTTAGTGGTGTAACAAAGAAAAATGTAAAATCAATATTTGAGTCTCTAAGAACGCCGAACTTACTTGTTAAAAAAATAGACGATAAAGACGGTTTTTCTATTGATGAATTTTTCTTTATTCAAAAGGAAGAAGTATCATTGAAGGAACTTGATTTCAAAATAAGAAAACTGTTAATTAAAAAATACAAATTGTATGAAGGGGCAGCTGATAAAGGTAGAATTGTTATTAATATGAAAGATGAAAATAAGTATGAAATTGATTTAAGTGATAAATTAGATTTCGAGCGTATGGCAGATGTCATTAATAGTGAACAAATTAAAAACATCGAAGTGAATTTGAAATAATCAATGATATATATAGAATGAAAGCTTAAGAAGCGGTTTAATAATCCCATGTTTAATGATTTTGATACGTGTTTTAATAATAAAAACATATCGAACATTGACTACGTTATTAAGCTGCTTTTTTGTACACTTTATAATGAATAACTTAAGATTTAAAACTAATCTGAAAGAACAATGATTCACCAAAAAATATTTATGTTGCTATTAAAAATCAGTTAATACGAATGTTAAAATACGTTTGATTTTCATTAATAATGATTCAAGTTTATTTAAATGAGTGTTAATGTCAGTCTGTTTTGATGCACCTTATAATAAAGACAGATAGTTCAAATTACGTAATAATAACAATCCAATATATCAAGATTGGAGCAAATAAATATGAAATTGACTGCATTAGCAAAAGCAACATTAGCATTAGGAATATTAACTACAGGTGTGTTTACAGCAGAAAGTAAAGCTGTTCACGCGAAAGTAGAACTTGATGAGACACAACGCAAATATTATATCAATATGCTACATCAATACTATTCTGAAGAAAGTTTTGAACCAACAAACATTAGTGTTAAAAGCGAAGATTACTATGGATCTAACGTTTTAAACTTTAACCAACGAAATAAAGCTTTTAAAGTATTTTTACTTGGTGACGATAAAAATAAATATAAAGAAAAAACACATGGCCTTGATGTCTTTGCAGTACCTGAATTAATAGATATAAAAGGTGGTATATATAGCGTTGGCGGTATAACAAAGAAAAATGTGAGATCAGTGTTTGGATTTGTAAGTAATCCAAGTCTACAAGTTAAAAAAGTTGATGCTAAAAATGGCTTTTCGATAAACGAGTTGTTTTTTATTCAAAAGGAAGAAGTTTCATTGAAGGAACTGGACTTTAAAATAAGAAAACTCTTAATCGAAAAATATAGATTGTATAAAGGAACGTCTGATAAAGGTAGAATTGTTATCAATATGAAAGACGAAAAGAAGCATGAAATTGATTTAAGTGAAAAATTAAGTTTTGAACGTATGTTTGATGTAATGGACAGTAAGAAAATTAAAAACATTGAAGTGAATTTAAATTAGTTCGAGTTAATAGCATAATAGCTTAAGAAGCGACTTAACGACAAAATGTGAATTGACATCTGTGTCCTTATATAAGGAACTGTGTTAAATACATTACTGTTGTTAAGTTGTTTTTGTAATTCAAAGAGCAGAACAGAGTAACATCATCAGTTGTAGTAAACGATAATCTAGTAAAACAACTAAATGAAATAATGAAAGTCATTTAACCTGAACATTAAAATATATTTGTTTTTCATTAAGAATAATTCAAGTATATTTAAATCGAGGTTAATTATCGTATGAAACGATGCACGTTATAATAAAAATGTATGATTCAAATTACGTAATGAAAACAATCCAATATATTAAGATTGGAGCAAAACAATATGAAATTAACAGCGATAGCTAAAGCTGCATTAGCTTTAGGAATTTTAACAACAGGAACTTTAACAACAGAAGTTCATTCAGGTCATGCAAAACAAAATCAAAAGTCAGTAAATAAACATGACAAGGAAGCATTATACCGATACTACACTGGAAAGACTATGGAAATGAAAAATATTAGTGCTTTGAAGCATGGTAAAAATAACTTGCGTTTTAAGTATAGAGGTATGAAGATTCAAGTATTGCTGCTTGGAAATGATAAAAATAGATTTCAACAGCGTAGTTATAAGGGCTTAGATGTGTTTTTTGTTCAAGAAAAAAGAGACAAGCACGACATATTTTATACTGTTAGTGGCGTAATACAGACGAATAAAACATCTGGAGTTGTCAGTGCCCCAATATTAAATGTTACAAAGGAAAAAGGTGAAGATGCTTTTGTGAAAGGGTACCCTTATTATATTAAAAAAGAAAAAATAACATTAAAAGAGTTAGATTTTAAGTTGAGAAAGCATCTAATCGAAAAATATGGACTTTATAAAACAATCTCAAAAGATGGTAGGGTCAAAATTAGCTTGAAAGATGGCAGTTTTTATAACCTTGATTTAAGATCTAAATTAAAATTCAAATATATGGGGGAAGTCATAGAAAGCAAACAAATTAAAGATATTGAAGTTAACTTAAAGTAAATAATTACGAATAATAAAAAATAATTGAAGCGGCTTAACGATGAAAAGTAAATTGATGCGCATACCTTATAAAAAGGATACATCAATCGATATCGTCGTTAAGCTGTTTTGGTTTACGTTTCATGAATCCTACCCCAATTTTCATGAATATAAAATTTCCACCACCAACATCAAAATTCTCAACATCGTAACATCACCAAATGTTATAATAAATCTATTACACAAAGAGATAAATACTTATTCAAAGGCGGAGGAATCACATGTCTATTACTGAAAAACAACGTCAGCAACAAGCTGAATTACATAAAAAATTATGGTCGAT
>NZ_JACVZM010000059.1:0-473 GCF_017151935.1 Staphylococcus sp. EG-SA-14
AGATAGCCCTGCGCATACTGAATCCCGACCGCATGCAGCGCGCGATGCTGTACTTCGGTCTCCACACCTTCCGCGATGATCTTCAGGTCGTGGTGGTGCGCAACGGACGCGATCCCCTCGATCAACCCGGCACTCCCGCCGTTCAGTTGCGAGACGAACTGGCGATCGATCTTCACGTAGTCGAACGGAAAGCGCGCCAGCATGTCGAGATTGCTGTGATGCGTGCCGAAATCGTCGATCGCGAACTTTGCGCCTTTCGCTCGTAGTGCATGGAACATCGCGGTGGTCCGCGCATTCTTCTCGAGCAGGATGCGCTCGGTCACTTCGAGCACCAGCGTAAAGCCGGGTGGCAGCGCGCGGATCGCCTCGTCGACGACGGATACGAATCGCGTACGCTCGAGATCCTTCGGCGCGATGTTGATTGCGATGCGCAGCGGCACGCATGGCGTCAGCGCGGACAGTTCCGACACGGC
>NZ_JACVZM010000060.1:0-470 GCF_017151935.1 Staphylococcus sp. EG-SA-14
ATCTACAACATCAAACATCGTCTTCTCATCTCGTTGTACTTTACCTCTCTGCGCAATCGCATTAGCAAATTCAGTAACAACAGCTTTTAAATTTTCTTTGTCCATTTCATCATTAACAACATTAGCCATTTTAACAAAGCTAAATCCATATAATGGACCAGATGCACCACCAATATTTGACATTAATGCCATACCAGTAGATTTAAATAGCGATGACATACTACTATCCTCTATCTTGTCTTTCAAACTTTTAAATCCACGCAACATATTGACACCATGATCGCCATCACCGATTGCTCTATCTAAATCCGTTAATAATGTTTCTTTCTCTGAAAACACTGCCTCTAAATTTAATAATCGTTGTTTCATATCTTTAACATCCATTTTTAATCACCTCAGTTGAATGTAGTTTTCTTTTTAAAAGTAGCGAGACGTAGTAGGTGCTTGTAAAGCTTTGAGTAGTTCTTCAT
>NZ_JACVZM010000061.1:0-468 GCF_017151935.1 Staphylococcus sp. EG-SA-14
GTTAAAGCAGTGAAAGATTTTGATGATCAATTATTATTTGTTGGTTTATCTAACAGTGAACTAATCGAATCATGTAAACGTCATAATTTAACGTATAAGAGCGAAGTATTTGCTGATCGTGCATACGAAGATAATGGCCAATTAGTTTCAAGAAAAAAAGAGGGCGCGCTTATAAAAGATACTAACCAAGCTGTCGCACAAGTTATTAAAATGGTAAAAGAATCTAAAGTTATGACGATAAATGGAAATGAAATTCCGATTGAAGCAGATACAATCTGTGTACATGGAGACGGACAACATGCTTTAGATTTTGTTCAAGAAATTATTCGACAGTTTAAAGCTGAAGGCATAGAAATTAGTGCAATGAAATAGGAGGAAAGCGTATGAAGCAAAATAAAGGGTATGAGGAGTTAAATCAACCGTTTGAAATAACAAATAAGCATAGAAGAATTCTATGGGGTGCAGTAT
>NZ_JACVZM010000062.1:0-468 GCF_017151935.1 Staphylococcus sp. EG-SA-14
CCACCTAATGATTCTACTAAGTGAATTGCCGCTTCAATTGTACCACCTGTTGCTAATAAATCATCTGTAATCAATACACGTTGACCTGGTTTGATTGCATCTTTGTGCATCGTTAACACATTTGATCCATATTCAAGGTCATATTCATAACGAATTACTTCACGTGGTAATTTCCCTTCTTTACGTACTGGTGCAAAACCAATACCCATTGCGTATGACACAGGACAACCAATAATAAATCCTCTTGCTTCTGGTCCAACTACAACATCAACTTGTTTGTCTTGAGCATATTGTACGATTTGGTCAGTAGCATACTTGTATGCTTCACCATTATCCATAATAGTCGTAATATCTTTAAAGTTAACACCTTGTTTTGGCCAATCTTGTACTTCTGAAACGTATTGTTTTAAATCCATTATACTTCCTCCTCAACATCACTTAACAATGAATGCATCCACTTAATTAATG
>NZ_JACVZM010000063.1:0-467 GCF_017151935.1 Staphylococcus sp. EG-SA-14
GTGCTCGACAACCTGAGCTTCGTGGGCACGACCTTGAAGCTCGAGCCCGGTGTGCACCACCCCGGCTTGGTTTCGGGTAACGCCCTTATCGATAACGTGTGGATTCGCGGGGGCAGCTTCGAGGGGCCTTCGCCCTACGCCGTCTACCTCGACGGGCTGCACGGTGGCGGGGTAATCAAGGCTAATTTTGCCGCCTCCTTCGGCAGTGGAGGCCTGCTGTTTCTCACCAACGACGACTTCAGCCAGGATCTCGACCAGCCTGCCAACGGCATCCAGAAGCATGAACAGCGTAACGGGCAGTTCATCGTGGCCGATGGCAATACCTTTGCGGGTACCCACACGGCGGTGGGCTTCACTGCCGAGCAGGTGCTGGTGCAGAACAACGAGGTGAAGGGGCGAGTGGAGTGGTTCACCCAGAACGACGGGCGCTGCTCCAACCGCTGGGGAAGCTTCATTTACACCAACGT
>NZ_JACVZM010000064.1:0-455 GCF_017151935.1 Staphylococcus sp. EG-SA-14
GTATTAATTATTGATGACTTTTTAGCGAATGGCGAAGCGTCATTAGGATTACATCGTTTAGTTCAAGCAGCAAACGCAACAACATCTGGAATTGGAATTGTTATAGAAAAAAGTTTCCAACCGGGCAGAGAGAAGTTGGAATCTGAAGGATTAGAAGTCTTATCTCTATGCCAAGTTGCTTCATTATTAGGAAATACAGTCAAACTGGTAGGAGAATAACATGAAAAATTTCATCTTAAGTGTTCAACATTTACTTGCTATGTATGCGGGTGCCATAATGGTACCTATTATCGTCGGATCTGCTTTAAAATTCACACCTAAAGAAGTGGCTTACTTAGTCGCAATTGATATCTTTATGTGTGGTGTAGCAACATTTTTACAAGTATATAAAGGAATAGGAATTGGACTGCCGGTAGTCTTGGGATGTACATTTACAGCGGTAGCACCAATGATTC
>NZ_JACVZM010000065.1:0-448 GCF_017151935.1 Staphylococcus sp. EG-SA-14
GGCGGGGTTCCGCACGTTGGTCGTGACGGTCGACACGCCGGTCTCGGGCAATCGCGAAAACAACATCCGCTCTGGCTTCTCTACGCCGCTTCGACCCAGCTTCTCGCTGGTCTGGCAGGACATAACCCATCCGGGTTGGCTGTTCGGCACGGCACTGAAGACGCTGGTCTGCCACGGCATGCCGCACTTCGAGAACTCGCAGGCCGCGCGCGGCGCCCCGATCCTGTCGTCCTCGGTCGTGCGCGACTTCGGTGCGCGCGATCACCTGAGTTGGGAGCATCTGGCGTTGATACGCAAGCGGTGGAGGGGCATGCTGGTGGTCAAGGGGGTGCTGAGTGCGGACGATGCGGTGGCAGCCCGCGAGCATGGGGCCGACGGCGTGATCCTCTCCAACCATGGCGGCCGGCAACTCGATGATGCGGTGTCGCCCATGCAGACACTGCCGGCC
>NZ_JACVZM010000066.1:0-440 GCF_017151935.1 Staphylococcus sp. EG-SA-14
GTACCAGATTTACTCAGTTATTTAGGATACATTATTATATTCTTAGCAGGCTATTATATGTTCAAGAAAGCCCAAAGAAATCCTAAACCTAAAGAAGCAATTAATAAAGGAGAATCATAATGTCAGAGGGAAGAAACAAAGACGAATTAAAAGATATAACGTTATTAGGGAATCAAAACAATCAATATCATGATCAATACAAACCTGAAGTATTAGAAGTGTTCGACAATAAACATCAAGGTAGAGATTACTTTGTAAAATTCAATTGTCCAGAATTCACTTCTTTATGTCCTATCACTGGACAACCTGATTTTGCGACAATTTATATTTCATATATACCAAACGTCAAAATGGTAGAATCTAAATCATTAAAATTATATTTATTCAGCTTTAGAAACCATGGTGATTTTCACGAAGATTGTATGAACGTTATTATGAAT
>NZ_JACVZM010000006.1:0-115296 GCF_017151935.1 Staphylococcus sp. EG-SA-14
GCAACTGGATCAACATCTTTAGAATTAATAATAGCATCAGCACCTAATTCTTTCGCGAATGCTAATTTATCATCATTGATGTCGAAGGCAACAATTTTAGCCCCCATAACGTTTTTAGCATATTGTAAAGCTAGGTTACCTAAACCACCTATACCAAAAACACCTAACCATTGTCCAGGTTTTACATTACTTACTTTTACAGCTTTATAAGTTGTCACACCTGCGCATGTAATAGAAGACGCTGCTGCTGGATCTAATTTTTCAGGTACTTTCACAGCATAGTCTGCAGTAACAATAACTTGTTCAGCCATTGCACCATCTACTGTATAACCAGCATTTTTCACACTACGGCAAAGTGTTTCACGACCTGTTGTACAATATTCACATCTTCCACAGCTTTCGAACATCCAAGCGATAGACACACGGTCTCCAATTTTTAATGATTCTACATCTTCCGCAACTTCGATGACTTTACCAATACCTTCATGACCTAAAGTAACGCCTGTAACATCACCAAAATCAGCATTCTTAACATGTAAATCGGTATGACAAACGCCACAATATTCCGTTTGTACCAACGCTTCACCAGGTTTTAAAGCTCTTAACTTTTTGTCCTCAATACTTACTTTGTGATCTTTCGTTACAACTGCTGCTCTCATAATAATGTCCTCCTTATAGTCACTCCAGTATGTATGATATTAATTGGCGATTACTTTCAAAAAAGAAAACGAATAATTATAGATGTAATTTTTATTTGTAATAGACGCCAGATTAAAACATACTACTGTGACCTTGATTTTAGTTAGATATCAACCGTTAACTTTTAACGTTTCCCTAGTTAATATGTTAAAAGAAATGACATAATCGATATGCTAACGTGTAATTTTTACTTCACATATATTTATTTAAAGATAATTTATAATACTCTTATCTTCACTCTTATTATAATGTGAATTAATTCACAAAGTATATAGCTATGATCAAAAAAATGTGTCAGTTATTCAAATTTTTTATTAACTACAGATTAATTTAATTTCAAAAAAATTAAAAAAACTCCCAACCAATCTAAGACTTTATTTTCACCTCAAGATTTACGTCGTCATTGAGAAATGAATCATATCTTTATAGATTAATTGGGAAATTTTAGTTTCTAATATTTAATTAAATGCTTGATGTAAAGCATCAGAAGAATGCTTCCACATACCTTCATCATGGTTCATTAAAAAGTCTTTTAAAATAGCTTTATTCTCGTCACCAATTTGATCAATGATAATATGATGTTTCATTGATTTATCCATCATATTAACATGTTCAGGCATACTTTTATAACCACGACGAATTGCTTTATTCACTAATAAATAGCACGCTGTTAAACCAGCATAATATGGTCCTTGTTCATTACGTTCTGTTGTTACCCAACACAACCAATATTCTTTAGCTTCATCGCCTTCAACAGCAGCTTTATCAGTAATCCATTTCACGCCTTTTTCAACTTTGGCGCGAGCATGCATGCCTCCAATATCAATAAATGCTTCTTTGTTAGCAACATCGATAAAAACTGGTGCAATATTGTCTAAGCTAATTGAACCAATATTTGTACCTTTATGACCATCTAGAGGGTCATTTTTTATGATATTAAAATTAAAGCCTTTTTTCTCAGACAATGATATAACCTCCATATTTAACGATAACAATTTTAGTCCTGTTTAATTAAGCTCATTAATCAAATTTTCAATAGCTTCTCTAATTGTCTTATCTTTAATCTTTGCAACCATTTCTCTAGGATAATATAATTTATAGTCTTGGCGATTAATGCCTGTAATACTATGAATGACTAATGATTGATTGCTTATTTCTCTAATCGTACCATCTTGTCTTAATAAATGAATCGGTTTGCGATTTGACCCAGGTCGATCATAGTCATATGGCAAATCCGAAAATGCTTCACTCACAAAATAATAATCTGGATTAATACCACCTGCTTCAAACAGTTCTTGCAGTTCTGATATTGTAATAATTGAGCCATCAAATGGAATATATTTAAATAAGTCTCGATTAATAAATCGACTTGCTAAATCACTTAAAATGGCATCATCTTCTTTTGTCCATTTTTCCAAATAATACGTAACTACCGCTTCATCGAGTTCAACATATTGTTCAATCGTAACTGTCTCTTCAAAAAATGGAATAAAATCATGTGGATGCAACTTAAATTCATAGCCTTCATTATAAAGCTGTTTTGCGCGTTTCAAACAATTATTAAGCAGCACTTCTCCACCACGACTAACTGGGTGGAAATAAATCTGCCAATACATTTGATAACGACTCATAATAAAGTTTTCAACTGCATGCATACCACTTTCTTTGATTAGTACTTCATCTTTAGAAGGTCGCATTAATCTTAAAATACGTTCCATATCAAAAGCACCATATGATACACCTGTGAAATACGCATCACGTTGTAAATAATCCATTCTATCCGCATCGATTTGTGACGAAATCATCGAAATGACCAATTTATTATGATGCGTTTTATTAATTACTTCCGCAACTTCTCTTGGAAACTCAGGCGCCACTTTACGTAATACAGCATTCACCTCAGTATCTCCAGTAATAATCGCTTGTGTGTATGCTTCATGGTCTGTATTAAATATTTTTTCAAAACTATGTGAAAATGGACCATGTCCTAAATCATGTAATAATGCAGCACATAATGCCAACGGTCTATCTTTATTGTCCCATGCATCATGACCAATAAATGACTCATCAATTAATCGTCTAACTATTTCATACACACCTAAAGAATGTCCAAAACGACTATGTTCTGCTGTGTGAAAAGATAGGTACAGTGTTCCTAGTTGTCTAATTCGACGTAACCTTTGGAATTCCTTAGTTTTAATTAAATCCCATATCAATTGATCTTCAACATGAATATATCGATGTATCGGGTCTTTAAAAACTTTTTCTTCTACTAATTTTAAATCTACATATGCGTTAGTCATTATTCCCCTCCTTTTCGTTTAATATAATATTTAATTTACTTAAAATGCTTTGTACATAAGTGCTAAGTCTAACTTTTCGCCATACATTTCTGGCTGATAAGAGCGTAAGATTGTAAAACCTTGCTCTTTATAGTAAGCTACTGCTTCTTCATTTTTATTATCTACTTCTAAATAAACACCTTCAAATTTATCTTCAAAACGTGATAATCCTCCATTTAACAATGCTGTACCATAACCTGTATGTTGCGATTCTGGTTTAACATAATGAGCTGATAAATATAATTCTTCACCGTAAATAAAGTTAGCAAAGCCAACAATGTCATTACCTTCTTCAACGACTAAGAATAATTGTTCTTGAAGTCTTTTCTTTAAATGATGTTCATTATATGAAGCTTCTAACAAGTGATTAACCGTTGTCGCAGCGTATATATTTAAGTATGTATTAAACCAAGCTTTAGTTGCGACATCTCTAATTTGAACAACATCTTTTTCAGTTGCTTGTCTTACCTTGAACATGACTTTCTCCCCTTATTAACAAGTTTTAATAACGGCATTATACCACAACTTGCTCAATACTTAATAAACAATGATTGTCTATTCAATTTATATATTTATATTTTACGTTAAAATTAAAAATAAAAAATAACGAAGCAAAAAATCACTTCGTTTAGTATGAGGTATGTCTTATTGCAATATACTATTCCACTCAGTTGCACGTGCTAAGGCATAGTTGTCTTTCATGATGTCACCAGGCTTTTCAGCAGTTCCAATAATATAACCATTTAAAGTGGCACCTAAAAAGTCTAAACTATATTTCATTTGCGTAATTGCTGGCTTCGCTTTTATTTTTGGACAATCTCCACCAACTAAAATAACTCTAAAATCCTTTTCGGCCATTTGTGCCTTAAAATTAGGATATCGTTTATCTTGTAATGTTTCTGACCAATGTTCGATAAATGCTTTCAATGGTGCTGAAATGCTATACCAATACACTGGTGATGCAAAAATAATTGTATCACTAGCCAATATTTTATCTAGAATTGGCAAATAGTCATCGTCATATGAAGTAATAGTCTCTACTGTATGTCTCACGTCACGTATCGGTTTAAACTGATGTTGTGTCACGTCAATCCATTGATACTCTAAATCTTGCAAAGCGAATTTTGTTAATTGTGCAGTATTACCGTTTGGTCTACTCCCACCAAACAAAACAGTAATCATTTTAGCCTAACCTCACTTTTGATTAATAAATATCTGTGTTTTTCGTTACCTAATTATACTATCATAAGCTTTACCTACCGAATAGTAAAACGCTTACAAATTTATATAACGTCGTTTGTGATACGGGGCTAATTCATGATGAAATTAGATACATATGTCACCATTAAATACAATTCATTTAGTCTTCAATTGGAAACAGTTCATCGATATATTGAATCTCATCATCTGATAAAACGATATCTGCAGTTTTAATATTTTCAATGACTTGTTCTGCACGTTTTGCACCAGGAATAATCACATCGATAGCTGGTCTCGTTAAATAAAATGCTAATACAATGTTCGCAATTGAAGTTTGATGTGCTGCAGCTATGCTTTCCAAAGCTTTTACGCGACGCACATTTTCTTCAAATACACCTGGTTTAAAATCACGACGTGTAGTACGATGGTCACTAAATTTAGTGTTCTCATCATATTTTCCAGCTAAAATACCGGATGCTAATGGGAAATATGGAATAAATGTGATTTGGTGATCAACACAATATTGTAATACTGCCTCATTTTCGCGATGCAATAAATTATATTCTAACTGTACAACATCAACGTAACCATCTTTATTTGCTTCTTTAAGTTGATCTAATGTGAAATTTGATACACCAATGGCTTTAATCTTCCCTTGTTCCTTAAGCTCTTGTAATGCTGCAACTGCTTGATCTTTCGGAGTGTTGTCATCAGGAAAATGAATATAATATAAATCGATATAATCAGTTTGTAGACGTTTCAAACTATTCTCAACTTGTTGTTTTAAATATTCCGGTTGATTGTTCTGATGTACTTCTTGATTTTCATCAAATTCATGAGACCCTTTCGTAGCAATTTTAATTTGCTCTCGCGGATATTCCTTAACAACTTCTCCAACCAATTCTTCTGATCGTTCTGGCCCATAAATATATGCCGTATCTAATAAATTAATACCATGATTAATGGCTTGACGAACAACATCTTTTCCTTGTTCTTCATCTAAGTTCGGATATAAATTATGCCCACCTACTGCGTTCGTCCCAAGTGCGATTGGAAACACTTCAACATCAGATTTACCTAAGTTTACAAATTGCTTCATTAGACCCAGCTCCTTATCTTTATAACTTTTCCACTATCACACTACCATGATTTAATACAACTTCCAAATGTTAGAATTAGAGCTTGAATTTAAGCGGTGTAATAGGAAAACGTTATATAAAACTCAGTTAAAATAAGTATTGCTTAAATTGATATGCATATAGCGCTATTGCTCGTTGACCTTTAAATTACATGTACTTTTGAATCAGAAATTGAAAAACATTTAAGAACGACAATATTAAAGCCATTACAAATTTAATTTGGTAATTTCTATTGGTTTTTAAGTATGACATGAATGTTTTTATCTATAATTAAAGCTATATTAACTAGAAAAAAAACCATTATAACTGCAATCCAAACAAAATATACTATTATGTTTTGATAACTCATTGATAATAGTGCATCTAGGAATAGCATAGTCAATCCGCCAAATAAAATATATCCAAATAATGTGAAACAAACATTTTTTAGTGTAGGTATTAAAAAAATTTTTGACCTTTTATTTTTAGTATTATAAATATTTAAAGATGATTTTTTAATTAGGCGTACATAAAATATTAAAATCCCTATAAATGTGATGCAACATATGGCAATAACTAATTTCTTATCTAGTTGAATATCAAGTAAATGTGTATACTTTCTTAATGTAACTCCCAGCAAAGCAGAGCTACCTGCAACTGGCCAAAAAACATTTTTTTAGCAGGTTTAACAATATTTAAATCGTCAAATTCTTTTTTACTGATTTTGACATATCTTTTTGGGATGAACCAATTGATAAATGGAAAAAATAAACTAATCCAAGTGCTTATTATATCGATCATTAAGTACTCATCATTATATTTAATAATTCTGTATTTAGGATTTTTATTGATGATTTTAGATTCGCATAGCAACATTTACCAGCTCCATTTCTTAGGGCTTATATGATTAGAAATACTTTTTGAAGCTTCACCATGACATTTTCAACACCATCTACTGTTTTTTCTGCAGATTTTTCTACAGCATCTATACCAACGTCTAGTTTATGTCCTATCCAATCGTTTTTATCTTTTATTCCAAATTCATTTTTTTGATTGGTCCAATATACAAGTATTGCCGAAATAGAACCTGCAGTAAATCCAGCTAAACCATCATTTTTCCACCGTGTTAGTTTTAGATAATACATAAATTTTTTTGTCAATAATCGATGACATGTTTAACAGAAAGAAACCTGCAGTCATTACCAACCAACCAATAAAGCCTATTATATTTTGAGGATTTAAAGTTAATAACATACTTAGAGCCATTATTGAAAGACCGCCAAATAAAAAATAATAAAATATTGTGAAACAAAAGTTTTTTAATGAAGGAAATAAAATTATTTTCCCTTTACTAGAGTTATTATTATAAATTTCCAACCTTAGCTTACGATTCAGAAATAAAAAAAGTATTAAAACACCCAGAAATATTGCACAACATATTACAATCACCATGTTTTTCTCTAATTGAATATTAAGTGAAGGAATATATTTTCTAAACGTAACTCCGAACAAAATAGTACTACCTGCAACTGGCCAAAAAGCTTTATTTTTAACAGGTTTGACAATGTTTAAATCGTCAAAATCTTTTTCGCTGATTTTGACGTACTTTTTTGGAATCAGCCAATTAATCATTGGGAAAAAGAGTGCTAACCATGTACTTACTAAATCAATCATCAAATATTCATCTTTGTATTTGATAATTCTATATTTGGGATTCTTATTAATATTTTCAGTTTCACAAAGCAATGTCTCCACTTCTTTTCAATTGGTTTTATATTGATACACTTTCATATACATTAGAAGTCATTTAAATTCTACTAGCGTCTTAAAAGGATTGTGTCGACAACATTTAGAATATTTTAAATGTAATCAATTATTTTTCATTATAACGCGAACTTTTTCATTACCTATCGAAGTCATATTTAACAAAAAGAAAAGCATTGTCATCATAATCCAATAAATAAATATTATTATATTTTGAGGTTCGATTGTCATAAGGGCAATTAATGAAAATATTGAAAAACTTCCAGCGAAAATATATCCGAAAACTAAAAAACAGCCAAGTTTAAACGTTGGTATTAATATAACTCTCTTATTTTTTTCAATATTTGTATCAAACACTTTTAACTTAAGCTTTCTATTTAAGTTAAAATAAAAAACTATAACACAAATTAAAGCGAGAGCACACAATATCATTACAACTAGCTTATCTAATTGAACATCAAAAACATGTATGTATTTCCTTAAAGTAACTCCAAACAAAACCGAACTTCCTATAACTGACCAGAAAACATTATTTTTATTTGGTTTAACAACATTTAAATTTTCAAATTCTTCTTCGCTAATTATCGCGTACTTTTTTGGAATGAACCAATTAATGAAAGGAAAAAAGTACACGAACCAAGTGCTTACTAAATCGACTAATAAGTATTCACCGTTATGTTGAATGACTTTGTATTTCGGATTTTTATAAATGACTCTGACATCGCAAAGCAACATTTACCACTCCCGTTTCATTAGTTTTAAATGATCCCCAATACTTTTTGTACCTTCACCAACTATCGTTCCAACACTATCTACAGCTTTTTCTGTGGTATTTTTAAACAGCGTCTATTTAATGTCTTATCCAATTAGTTTTATCTCTTAATCCAAATTTATTAGTATGAAAAGTCCAATTTTTAAGAATTGTCTAAACAGATTCCGCAACAAAACCAGCTAAAACCGTCCATACTATTGGATTAAAAACGCCAATGTTATAAGAGCTATCATACAAAATAACACGCTCTATATTTCATTTTTAAATTAAAACAGTTTTTTCCTTTATCAATCACAATGGGCATTTTCACTTGGTATATTCAAACATTACTATCTATTTTCCTGATTTAAGATATGATTATATTTTTTTGAACCACCGTTTAAATATGCGATACTACCAATTTCGATCATTTTTACTACTCGTTTATTCTTAAAATAACATGAACATTTTTATTACCTATCGAAGCCATATTCACTAAAAAGAAAAACATCGTGATAATAACCCAAGTTAAAAATATTATTATATTTTGTGACTCTGTCGTCAAAAGAATGGTTAAAGTAAATATTGAAGCGCTTCCTAAAAAAAGTACGCAAAAACTATTAACAATCCTTGTTTGAAAGTCGGTATTAATACAACTCTATTCTTATTAACCACGTTGGTATTAAAAATTTTTAATGTTAATTTTTTATTTAGATAAAAATAAAAAATTAACATCCCTATTAACATGATAAAAAATACAGTGATTGCTAGTTGTTTTTCAAACTGAACATTAAAGAAGTTACCGTACTTTCTCAATATAATTCCAAATAGAACTGAACTTCCTGCAACCGGCCAAAAAACATTATTTTTAACAGGCTCGACTATATTTAACCTTTCAAATTCATTTTCGCTAATTTTTGCGTATTTTTTGGGCAAAAACCAATTAATCATAGGGAAAAAATAAGTAATCCAAGTACTTACTAAATCGACCATGAAATATTCATTATTATATCTAATAACTCGATATTTAGGATTTTTATAAATTTGTCTAGATTCACAAAGCACTGTTTACCACCCCTAATTAACAATTGAAAACTAACTAAATTTGTAACTATTTATTAGACTTTAAGAATATATGTACTTTTTTATCTATAATTGAATGCATATTCATAAACATAAATAGCATAGTCATGAAAAGCCAAGAAACATATAAGATTAAATTTTGCACATTTTCAAATACCAACAAGTAAAATGCCCCATAAGACATGAAACCAGTAAATAGGTAATAAAAAATTGTGAAACAAATATTTTTAAAGGAGGGTAATAATCTTAATTTAAGTTCATTATTTTTACTTTCATTATAAATATTTAATGTTAATTTCTTATTTAGATAACAATAAAAAAATATAATCTCTAAAAACCCAATGAAACAGCTGCTCCAAACAATTAGTTCTTCTAATTGAAAATCAAATAAATAAGTATTTCTTCTTACAGTACCACCAAGTAACACAATACCCGCGAATATGGTCCATCCTATCGATTTATTTTTAACTGGTTTGACAATATTTAATTTTTCATAATCATTCTTAGTGATTTTGACATATGTTTTCGGTATGAGCCAGTTAATAAATGGAAAGAAGAAGACAATCCAATTACTTGCCAAATCAATCATTAAATATTCACTATCGTATTTGATTATTCGATATTTAGGGTTTTTATTAATAACTTTAGATTCGCAAAGCAATGTCTCCACATCCCTTTAATTTTATGTGTAATACATTTTTCGATACTTCAAAAGACATTCAAATACTATCAAGTTACTGTCATCAAAGGTTTTATTAACTGATATTTTCATATTTTTAATCTGAATTTAGTACTTTCACTTAATTTTTAAGTATGACATGAATGTTTTTATCTATAATTAAAGCTATATTCACTAGAAAAAAACCCATTATTGCTGTAATCCAAGCAAAATATACTATTATGTTTTGATAACTCATTGATAATAGAGCATATGAGAAAATCACTGTCCATAAAATAAAAAAAGCATATCTAAACAATGTTAAACAAAAATTTTTTAGTGTTGGTATTAAGATAATTTTTGACCTTTTATTTTTAGTATTATAAATATTTAAAGATGATTTTTTAATTAGGCGTACATAAAATGTTAAAATCCCTATAAATGTGATACAACATATAGCAATAACTAATTTTCTATCAAGTTGAGTGTCAAGTAAATGTGTATACTTTCTTAATGTAACTGCGAATAAAGTAGAGATACCTGCAACTGGCCAAAAAACATTCTTTTTAGCAGGTTTCACAATATTTAAATTTTCAAACTCTTCTCTACTAATTTTGACGTATCTTTTGGTGATGAACCAATTAATAAAAGGAAAAAACAAACTAATCCAAGTGCTTATTATATCGATCATTAAGTACTCATCATTATATTTAATAATTCTATATTTTGGGTTTTTATTGATGATTTTAGATTCGCATAGCATTGATTATCAATTCCACCTTATTCTAATTATTTTTTATTTGAAGAGTGGCTAACATAATATAATTAGTTATTAATTCGCTTTTTATAACTTTAGCTGTTTTATTTCCCTGTTCTAAGATAGCTCCTCGATTTAAAATCATTGCTTTTTATGAACCAACATTTAAGTATCCGATACTACCTAAGTTAATCAATTTTACTACTTATTTGTTTTTAAAATAACATGAATATTTTTATCTAAAACCGATGACATATTCAGTAGAAAGAAGCATGCAGTCATGCCAATTAAAGCAAGAAATTCTATTATATTTTGAGGGGATGAAGTTACTAACATACTCAGAGCCATTGTTGACAATCCACCAAATAATATATAAGCAAATAAGGATAAACAAATATTTTTAAATGTAGGTATTAATATGATCTTTTCGTTATTACTTTTATTTTTATCAAAAATATGTAACTTCAATTTTGTATTTATATATATAAACAATGCGAAAACACCTAGAAGTATCATACAGCATGTTAATATAACTATTTCTTTTTCTAAATGGATGTTAAGCAAATAGATATATTTTCTTGTTAAGGTTGTTAATAACACTGCAAATCCTGCAACAGGCCAGAAAGTATTATTTTTAGCGGGTTTGACAATATTTAAACTTTCAAATTCTTCTCTACTAATTTTCGCGTACTTTTTGGGAATAAACCAATTAATCATGGGCAAAAAATAAGCAATCCAAGTACTTACTAAATCAACCATGAAATATTCATTATTGTATTTAATAATTCTATATTTAGGGTTTTGATTAATGACTCTAGATTCGCAAAGCACTGTTTATCACTTCCACCTTATTCAAATTATTTTTTATTTGAAGAACGGCCAATACAATATAATTAGTTATTTATTCACCTTTTTATAACTTTGACTGTTTTATTGACAATGAGTGTTATATTCATCAAGAAAAACAACATTAACCCCATACCCCAAGCTATAAAAGTTATTAAATTCTGGTTTTCTAATGTCAGCAACATGCTTAAAGCTAATATTGACATGCCTCCAATCAACAAATAGCCATATAATATAAGAACAGCATTTTTTAATGTTGGTACTAAAATTATTTTTTGTTCTTCTTTTTTATTATCGAAAACTTTCAATTTTAATTTTCGATTCAGAAGCACAAAAAAGATTAAAATACATAGAAATACAACGAAGCATATAAATATAACCGATCTTTTTTCTAATTGAATATTAAGTAAGTGTATGTACTTTCTGGAAGTAGCACCTAGTAGGATTGTTCCTCCTACAACAGGCCAAAAATTTTTATTTTTAACTGGCTTAACAGTGTTCAGTTTTTCATACTCTTCTCTACTAATTTTGGCGCACCTTTTTGGAATGAACCAATTAATAAATGGAAAAAAGTATACAAGCCAAGTGCTTATTACATCGACCATTAAATACTCATCATCATACTTAATAACTCTGTATTTCGGATTTTTATTGATAATTTCGGTTTCACAAAGCAATAATTATCACTTCCTATTAACAACAAATTCACACAGCTATATTATCGTTTCTGTTTCTCAAAACACTTGTGCCCTTTTGTATCAAAATTAATGTTTATATGGCCTTAAATATATAACATGAATCTTTTTGTCTATTATTGAAGACATATTTAAAAAGAAAAATAGCATTGTCATAATAACCCAAGCAATAAATACTATAATATTTTGGATAGATAAACTAATCAAAACATCTAAGAACATGATTGATAATCCACCACAGAAAAAATAAGAAAATAGTACAAAACAAAGATTCTTGAATGAAGGGAAAATCATAATTTTTCCATTGCTACTCCGATTATTATAGATAGATAACTTTACTTTCTGATTTAAATATATATAAAACACTAGAATACTTAATAATAAAACCGAACATATGATAATAACGCAATTTTTTTCTAAATGAGAATCAGGTATATATATTTTATCTCTAAACATAGTGCCAAATAAAAGTATGCTACCTATAGCTGGCCATAAAGCTTTATTTTTAACTGGTTTGACAATATTTAAATTATCAAAATCTTCTCTGCTGATTTGGACATATTTTTTTGGGATTAACCAATTAATAAACGGAAAGAACAAAACTAACCATGTGCTTACTAAATCAATCATCAGATAGTCGTTTTTATATTTAATAATTCTATATCTGGGATTTTTGTTAATAATATTAGATTCGTAAAGCAAAATTTACCACTTCCGTCTCGTTGGTTTTATATCTAATACACTTTCAGATACTTTATAAGTGTTTTGTATTTTAGTAACATACTATTTTCCTGTTTATTACTTAACTTACGAACTACAATCTAAGTTTAGTAATTACTATTGCTTTTTAAGTTTGGCATAAACCTTTTTATTACTAATTGAGCCCATGCTTATTAGAAAGAAAAAAATTGTAATAATAATCCACATAATAAATACCAGTAGATTTTGAGGTTTTATAGTCATTAGCCATATTAAAAATAATATAGAACAACCTTCTAATAATAGATATGTGAAAACTATAAAACTTCCATCTTTAAAAGTAGGCACTAATATAACCTTATTTTCATTATCTAGATTATCATCATATATCTTTAGTTTAAGCTTTTTATTTAAGTAAATGTAAAATGCTGCAATACCTATAAATCCTATAAAACATAAAGATATTAAAATCTTATTATCTAATTGAACTTCAAACGTATGTACATATTTCCGTAAAATAACTACAAATAAAAACGAACTACCAGTAACTGGCCAGAAAATATTATTTTTATTTTGTTTATCAACATTTAAATTTTCAAGTTCCTTCTCACTAAGTTTTGCATACCTTTTGGGAATGAACCAATTAATAAAAGGAAAAAAGTATACAAGCCAAGTGCTTACTAAATCAATTAACAAATACTCATCATTATATTGAACGACTTTATATCTCGGATTTTTATTAATAACCTTAATATCACATAGCATTGTTTATCACTTCCTACTTTTACTTAGTAATCTTTATTTGAAGAACGGCTAACATAATATTGTTAGTCATTTTTCTACCTTTTTATAACATTTACTTTTTTATTGACTACCAAAGCTACATTACTAAGTAAGAACATTATTACAAGCATAATCCAAGTAATAAATAAAATGATGTTTTGAATACCTTCTGTGATAAACATATAAAAAGCAAGTATGCTTAAACTACCAAAAATAATATACGAAAGGAGCATTAAGCATAAATTTTTAAAAGTTGGTATTAAAATTATCTTTTCATCACAGTTATTTCTATCATAAACGTTTAACTTAGATTTCGAATTAATATATAAAGCCGAAAGGAAAACCCCCAAAAGTACGAGAGAGCATAAAATATTCACAGCAATTTGATTAATTTGTATATTTAACAACTGTATATATTTTCTCGTCAATACTGCCAATAAAACTGATCCCCCACCTGCTATCCATCCAGCTGAACTACTATTTTTCGGTGTAAATGTATTTAATTCTTCAAACTCACTTTGACTAATCTTCGCAAATTTCTTAGGTACACCCCAATTAAGCATTGGAATGAAAAAGAAAATCCAAGAACTAGTTACATCAATCATTAAATACTCGTTCTTATATTTTATAATTTTATATCTCGGGTTCTTATTTATATTCCAGGACTCACATAACATTTTTATCTCGCCCACTTCATATCTTTTTAAGTTCAAACAATTAATCAGCTATTCTCATGATTTTAGAATATTGAATATATTGCTAAGTTAAAATATTATTGTTTGATATCCTTTATAATATGCGGATTTTTATAACTTCCATGCTAAAACTTTAATGCTCTCAATTGACTTTAAATTTAGCGATTGCTAATGCTTTTTAAGTATGACACGAACATTTCCACCGATTATTGATGACCTGTTAACAAAAAAGAAACATGACGTCGTTACAATCCAACCAAGAAATCCTATTATATTTTGAGAATCCATTGTTAATAATATATTTAGAGATAAAATTGAAAAGCTGCCAAAAAATATATAAGCAAACAAAGATATAAATATATTTTTTAACGTAGGTATTAATATGATTTTTTCGTTTTCACCTTTATTTTTGTCCCAAATATGTAGTTTTAGTTTTTGGTTCAAGTATAAAAAGCATGTTATTACACATAGAAATATGACAAAACATATGATTATTACTGTTTTTTTGTCTAAATGGGTATTGAGCAAATAAATATATTTTTTCGACAAGGTTACAAGTAAAACTAAAGCGCCTGTAACAGGCCAAAAAGCATTATTTCTAACTGGTTTAAAAATGTTTAAGACATAAATTCTTCCTTGCTAATTTTGACGTAATTTTTAGGGATAAACCAATTGATCATTGGAAGAAAAAATACTATCCAACTACTTGCTAAATCAACCATCAAATATTCATCATTATACTTAATAATTCTATATTTTGGATTTTTGTTGATAATTTTAAATTCGCAAAGCAAAACTCACCACGCCCATTTCATTGGATTTATATGATTACTAATGTTGTTTGTAGCTTCACCAATGGTACTTTCAATACCTTCTACAATTTCATCTGCGAATTTTTCTATTACATCTATATTGTCATCCGTTTTATAACATATCCATTCAGTTTTATCTCTTAATCCAAATTTATTTGTTTGATGATCCCAATTTACAAGTATTGCCGAAACAGAACCTGCAGTATATCTTGGTAAAACTCCCCATCCTACTGGATTACTAGCGAGCAATATTATAAGAGCTATCATACAAAATAACACGCTCTAAATTTAATTATTAAAATAAAACAGGGCTACCTTTATCAATTGAAAAGGACATTGAAATGCAATATAATCAAACATTATTTTTGGTTTTCTTGTTCTAAGATAAGTTCACGATTTAAAATCATCATTTTTGTGAATCACTTTTTAAATATACAATGCTACCAATTGCGATTATTTTTCACCTCATTATTTTTTAAATATGACATGAACATTTTTGTTACCTATCGAAGCCATATTCACTAGAAAGAAAAGCATTGTCATTATAATCCAAGCAATAAATACTATTATATTCTGGGAATCTAAAGTTATTAACATGCATAGACTCATTATTGAAAAAAATCCCGAAAATAAATAAGAAAATAGTACAAAACAAAAATGTTTGAAAGTAGGTAGTAGCATAATTTTTTCTTTATGTTCTTTATTTTTATTAAAAACTTTTAATTTTAATTTTTGATTTAATTTCATAAAAAAGATTAAAATACTTAAGAATGTTATAAAACATATGGTAATAACTAAACTTTTTTCTAGTTGGATATCGAGCAAATGAGTATACTTTCTGAACGTAACTCCAAATAAAATTGAGCCACCTGCAGCTGGCCAAAAAGCTCTATTTTTAGTAGGTTTAACAATGTTTAAGACATCAAATTCTTCCTTACTAATCTTTACGTATTTTTTTGGGATTAACCAATTCATCATTGGAAGGAGTAATGTTAGCCAGTTATTTGCTAAGTCAACAATCAAATACTCCTCGTTATATTTAATAATCCTGTATTTTGGGTTTTTATTAATGACTCGAGATTCACAAAGCAATGTTTACCACATCCATTTCACTGGATTAATATGTTTACCGATACTTTTTGTAGCTTCACCCACTGTATTTTCTACACTATCTATGGTAACTTCTGCGGATTCTTTTACAACGTCTATGCCATCGTCTATTTTGTGACCTACCCAATCTGTTTTATCCTGTAATCCAAGTTTATTTGTTTGATAAGCTCAATCTGCAAACATGTCAGCAAGAGAGGGAAAAGCTAATACACCAACAACCGCCCATCCAATTGGATTGCTAGCAAGCAATATTATGAGAGCTATCAGACAAAATAACACGCTCTAAATTGCTATTTTAAAATTGAACTAGTGCTTTTTTGAACCACCTTTTAAATATGCAATTCTAGCTAATTTAATCACTTCTCAACCTCTTTTGACCTTAGTATTGCGTATACATTTTTATCGATAATTGAAGACCTGTTTGCTATAAAGAAAGCAGCAATCATACCAAACAAAGCTAAGAATCCTATTATATTTTGAGGATTTAAGGTCATCAACATACTTAAAAGCATTATTGAAAAGCCACCGAAAAACACATAGGCAATTAGGGATAAGCAAATATTTTTAAATGTAGGGATTAATATGATTTTATCGTTATCATTTTTATTGTCCTCAAACATATGCAGCTTTAGTTTTTTATTTAAATATAAAAATAATGTAAAAACAGCTAGAAATATCATGCAACATATGGCAATAACCAAGTTTTTTTCTAATTGAATATTAAGAAATTGAGTATATTTCCTGAATGTAACTCCAAATAAAACTGAGCCACCTGCAGCTGGCCAAAAAGCATTATTTTTAACAGGTTTTACAATCTTTAAATTTTCAAATTCTTCTTTACTAATCTTCACGTATTTTTTAGGGATTAACCAATTCATCATTGGAAGAAATAAAGTTAACCAGGTACTTACTAAATCGATCATCAAATATTCATCATTATATTTAATAATTCTATATTTAGGATTCTTATTAACCACTTCAACGTCGCAAAGCAATGTCTTCACTTCCATTTGATTTTATGTGTAATACATTTTTTCGATACTTCAGAAGACTTTTAAATATTACTAATTTACTGCCATTAAAAATTTTATTCATTGTTATTTGCATATTTATAATCTGAATTTAGTAATTTCACTCAGATTTTAAATTATGTCCTTTTTTCCCTTAAAAACCCCACTCCTACGTTAATAGGTGTTGTTGTTTTGATTGTTAGCGTTTTTTTGATACCTTCTAAATGAATAAGTAAAGTTTTGTTTATATATTTCATTTGCCATTTTCTTTTATTATGACATGGACTTTCGAGTCAGAAATTGATAAAACATTTAAAAAAGAGAATATTAGAATCATAGCAACTTCAGTTAGAAATACTATGATGTTTTGATTTTCATAATAAAAGGTGACAATGATTGTAAATATTGATATTAATCCTATAAAGACAAAAGCAAACGACGTAAATATAAAGCTTTTCCATGTCGGGATTAGCATTAAAGTCCTGTACTCATTTTGATGAAAATTCTTAATTGTTAACTTTTTATTTATATACAATCTAAACAAAATGATAAAAAGAATTATCAAAAGACTTATACTAATGTTTATATACCTTTCAATTTGTAAATCTAATAAACTAATATACTTTCTAAAAATCACAGTCAATAATACAGAGAATCCTATATACCAATTTAAAGCTGAATTTTTTTGAGGCTTTATAGTATCTAGTTTTTCTACCTCTTTAACACTTAACTTAACTCCTTTTTTGGGTATAAACCAATTGATCATTGGCAATAGATAAGATATGTAATTACTCGATAAATCTATCATGAAATATTCATCATTGTATTTTATAATTCTATATTTTGCATTTTTTATCTATAATTCTAGATTCGCAAAGCAATAATTATCACTTCCTATTAACAACAAATTCACACAACTATATTATCGTTTCTGTTTCTCAAAAAACTTGTGCCCTTTTGTATCAAAATTAATATTTATATGACCTTAAATATATAACATGAATCTTTTTGTCTATTATTGAAGACATATTTATAAAGAAAAATAGCATTGTCATAATAACCCAAGCAATAAATACTATAATATTTTGGATAGATAAACTAATCAAAACATCTAAGAACATGATTGATAATCCACCACAGAAAAAATAAGAAAATAGCACAAAGCAAAGATTCTTGAATGATGGAAAAATCATAATTTTTCCATTGCTACTCCGATTATTATAGATAGATAACTTTACTTTCTGATTTAAATATATATAAAACACTAGAATACTTAATAATAAAACCGAACAAATGATAATAACGCAATTTTTTTCTAAATGAGAATCAGGTATATATATTTTATCTCTAAACATAGTGCCAAATAAAAGTATGCTACCTATAACTGGCCATAAAGCTTTATTTTTAACTGGTTTAACAATATTTAAATTATCAAACTCTTCTCTGCTGATTTGGACATATTTTTTTGGTATTAACCAATTAATAAACGGAAAGAACAAAACTAACCAGGTGCTTACTAAATCAATCATCAGATAGTCGTTTTTATATTTAATAATTCTATATCTGGGATTTTTGTTAATAATATTAGATTCGTAAAGCAAAATTTACCAGCTCCATTTCATAGGGTTTAAATGATTAGAGATACTTTTTGTAGCTTCACCAACACTATCTACGGCTTTTTCTGTAGATTTTTTAACAACATCAATACTATCGTCTATTTTATGTCCTACCCAGTCTGTTTTATCTTTTATACCATTCCAATTGCTTTGATATGCCCAATCCGCTGCTTTTGATACTAATGTTCCAGCCACAAAGCCACCTATAACAGCCCACCCAACTGGATTACTACCTAATAATATCGATGCACCAACTGTTACAACAGCTCCTGCTCCTGATCCAGCTGCAAGCGTCATACCATTATGCGACAACGCCTCCCCAAATGTTTTATCATCGTTTGCCATATCATCATACATACCTATACCAAATCCTACACCTGCAACACCTTTACCTAGGTATTTTCCGCCTTTTGCAAATTTACTACCATTTTCTATAAACACATTACCTGATGTACGTTTGACTTCCACAAATGAATTTGGACCGGCTGGGCCTTTCACTCCACCTACTGTATTTATAAATACACCGAATTTACTTGCATTTATACCGCCTTGCTCTAAAAGTGTTGATGTGATATCTAATCCTATATCTCTTTTAATACTGTCTTTATTGTCATTTATATATTTCATTATACTTTTCGGGATATCTTCTTCTGGATGCTCTTTGGCATATGCCTTTATAACAGCAAAGTCTGCTTTATTTAAAGTTTCTTTCTCTGCTTTTTGTTCAATTTTCCCCATAGCAACTTTCAAATATTTTTCATGACTTGCTTTGGCCCAATCAAGTTCTTTAGCTGAAGGAATATTAAATTGATTTGTTGAAAAGTTCCAAAAATTTTGCGCTTGAGTAAGTCCTTGTTGTACAATTTTTTGAAATTCTTCAACTTCTTTAAATATTTCTGGTGATTTTTGATTAAACTCACGCAATTTGCGTAGCTTCTCTTCTAATTCATGTTTTTGTTGACCTAATGTTTGTATTATTTGTTGGTTCGATGAAATGGCTTGCTGATTATCGGAAGCATGCTTTTTCAAATTGTTATTCAAATTTTCATATCGCGTAATTTGTTGACTTAATGATCTGATATCTTCTTCAAGCTCTGATTCTTTTAAAGATATGCTATCAACCTCACTCGTATAACGTGACACAAAATTATCGCAAGCTTGCTTCGTTAAATCACTCAATGTTTTCATACTTGTTGATAATGGAATTAACACCGTACTAAAAAATTGCTTAGCTGACGTATACGCTTTCCCTTTAAGCGCATCATCATTGATAAATTGAGTAATTGCTTTTTCCAACGCATCATAATTTGAATTCATTGTTTGACTCAAATTCCCCACACTTGAAGCTTGGTTTCGAGATCTGTCTAAATACATGTCAATACTCATCGGCATGCTCCTTTTTCAAAAATATATGATTTTCAAACTATTTAAAATCAAATGCTTTTTACATCTACAAAGTTGTAAAATTTTAAAACTCGGCGATGATTATTTCTTATGTAAAGGAGTCTAGATGCAGGTAAATTGAGATAACATGTCGCCTTTTTTCTTATTTTAGCATATGGATATAATGGTGTCTTTGTATATTCGCAATTAATCAATAAAAATTATCTTTCAATATTTTAATTTTATTGCGACAACATCCTTAACATTAAATATATTAATATCTCAAAATATATTCACTATTAAAATATGTCATCAGTTGTTAAAAGTATTTCCTCATCATGCGAAATATCAAAACGTATCTAAAATACGAATAAGTTTATACAATCACACAACATCATCATTCAAAATTTTATTGCTCTCATTTTCAATATTCATTTCATATCTATCAGTTCATACATAATTAAAATTTCAATTGTGCAATCTCACCGTTAATGCATCAACTTTCAAACAATAAATCATCACAATAACCACACCTAATTCAACACTTTTCAAACATAAGTATTGACACATTGAGCAAAATGATTTTTAATTGTAACTAATACAGTTACAATTATGAGGTGAGAAACATTGAATTTAGAATTTAACATTGCCGTGCATGTATTAGCTTTTTTAACTAAGCATCATTCAGAAAAATTCAATAGTAGTTCATTAGCAGAATTAACTTGTTTAAATCCTGTTCAATTACGACGCGTGACGACTCAACTTGTCGATTTAAAAATGATTAACACAATACGGGGTAAAGATGGTGGTTATTTAGCAAATGATCGTAGCGCTGATGTCTCTCTAGCAACATTATATAAACATTTTGTCTTAGAGAAAGAACATCACACACGACTATTTACTGGCGACGAAGGCAGTCACTGTCAAATTGCTCGTAATATTGCAACTACTATGTCACATTATCAGCAAGACGAACAGAATATCATTATTAATTTTTATAAAGGAAAAACAATCAAAGATGTCATTGAAGACATTCAAAAGGAGGATTTATGTCATGAAAACATATGATTTAATTGTAATAGGATTTGGGAAAGCTGGTAAAACTTTAGCCAAATATGCTGCATCAACAGGTCAACACGTCGCAGTTATCGAACAATCTCCGAAAATGTATGGAGGCACTTGTATAAACATAGGATGTATTGCTTCAAAGACACTTGTACATGATGGATTAGAAGGCAAATCTTTTGAAGCAAGTTATAACCGTAAAAACGATGTTGTCAATGCGCTAAACAATAAAAATTACCATTTATTAGCAGACGATAACAACATTGATGTACTGGATTTTAAAGCGCAGTTTAAATCTAATACTGAAGTGAATTTATTAGATCAGCATGACGATATCGCCGATAGTATTACTGCACCTCATATCATTATTAATACTGGTGCTACCTCTGTCATTCCTAACATTAAAGGCCTTGATCAAGCTAAACACGTCTTCGATTCAACAGGTTTATTAAACATTAACTATCAACCTAAGCACCTCGTTATTGTAGGTGGCGGTTATATCGCCTTAGAATTTGCTTCAATGTTTGCGAATTTAGGTAGTAAGGTTACAGTATTAGAACGTGGTGAATCATTTATGCCACGTGAAGATCAAGATGTCGTTGCACATGCTATTACTGACTTAGAAAATAAAGGCATTGCATTGTATACAAATGTTGAAACGACTGAATTGTCATCTGACAATCATCATACAACAGTCCATACTAACGTTGGTAACTTTGAGGCTGATGCAGTACTTTTGGCTATCGGTCGCAAACCGAATACGGATTTAGCTTTAGAAAATACTGATATCGAATTAGGCGACAGAGGCGAAATTAAAGTCAATGCTCATCTTCAAACAACTGTACCGCATATTTATGCTGCAGGTGATGTTAAAGGCGGACTTCAATTTACGTATATATCTTTAGACGATTATCGAATTATCAAATCAGCGTTATATGGTAATCAGTCACGTACGACTGACAATAGAGGTAGCGTGCCTTATACAGTATTTATAGATCCACCATTATCACGTGTTGGATTAACTAGTAAAGAAGCTGCCGCTCAACATTATGATTACACTGAACATCAACTTTTAGTAAGTGCTATACCTCGTCACAAAATTAACAATGATCCAAGAGGTTTATTTAAAGTAGTCATTAATAATGAAAATAATATGATTTTAGGTGCTACATTATATGGTAAGCAATCTGAAGAATTAATTAATATAATTAAACTTGCGATTGATCAAAACATTCCATATACCGTATTACGAGATAATATTTATACGCATCCTACGATGGCCGAATCATTTAATGATTTATTTAATTTCTAGACAAAACATAAAAACCTGGTGGCACGCATTGAATGATGCTGCCATCAGGCTTTATTGTTGTGCTTTTCGCTTTTCTAATTTTTCTTTAAGCTTTCTATCTTGTTCTTCTTTACGACGTTTACGTTCTTCATGTCGTTTTCTTAAACGCTCTTCTTCTTCAGGATCACGTGGTTTCTTTAATTGTTGAGAAACTTTTTCGATTAATTCTTCTTCAGTAAGCGCAGCCAGTGGGCGGTTATTAACAAAAGTGAATGTTTTTCGGCGTCCAGGTCCACAATAAGATTGACAACCTATCACGATTTCAGCATCGGGATCTAATTTTTCCAACTTCTTTTGTAACGTTCTTATATTGACTGCCTGACATTCATCACAAATAAGGAATGTATTTTTCATATTGCTACCCACCTTTCTTTATCATATCTATATCGTCGATTTCATTAATTTTTTCGTTAACTCTATCTATTTTACTCTTTTTAATATTTTTTTCAAGATACGTAACACGGCTGGCAATAAAAAATGGAGCATTTATCTTCTAATTAAATTAGATGATTGCTCCCCTATCAAATCATTTATTGCCCATGATAAATATTAAATTTTAATGGTTTAATACCATGTTTTGTCCATTCATCATAAATTTTTTCTTTATCTACATCTTTATTGATAATTGTAATACCACAGTCTCCACCACCAGCGCCTGATGTTTTAGATGCGCCGTGATACTTTTCAGCAATATCACACAAATATTTTAGCTTTTCAGTTTCTATATCAACTGTAGCTTCTTTATCCATACGTTGAATAATTGTACGATTCTGACGCACCATCTTTTGCACACCTTTAATGTTATTTGTTTTAAAAGCATGAATAAGTTTTTCAACACAATGATGTGAATCTTCTAAGAAGTCACCGTAAAATGAAGGATCTGATTTCAAACGTTTCACTTCGCTAACAAAGTGTGGTGATGACGCCGGTGAGCCAGTCCAACCGATAAGTACTTCCATATTTTCAGGTGCTTGCAATGGTTCGATGTGCAATCCAGGCCAGTTTTTGATTAAAACTTCTTCAACCGTAGTATCTTCAATTTGATGCTTAACCCATTCATGATCAAAAGTACTATACGCTAACCATCCACTATATACACTCACAGCAATATCTCCGCATGAACTTAAACTTTGTAACTTCATATTTGCAATCACTGCTAGTTTATAAATGTATAAATTAGATAACTTCATATCATAAAATTCATTTAATACTTTTATAACTGACACAAGTACTGCTGCACTTGAACCTAATCCATATTTATGACCATTTGAATCATCTAAATTACTATCAATAGTCAGATGAAAATGCTTCATCGCTATATCGCAACTTTTCGCGTATTGTTCAAATATTTCAATAGCTGTGACCACATAATTTAATTGTTTTGCTGCATGTGGATCTGAAATGACAATACTATCTTCATCTCTACTAAATGTAACTGGGTTATGATGTAATGCTTTTGAATGAATGGTACCTTTATATTGGTCTGCTTCTTCAATAGTAGCAGTTACAAAACGATCTAACGCAATAAGTACAGATTTATATCCTGGTTCTGTTACAGCATATTCTCCAGCAATATAAAGTTTTCCGGGTGCTTTGACCTGAATCATTTTATCTCTTCCTTACTCAATTATTTCAATTCCTGTGGCAATAATGTCACTATCAATAATTTGGTTATTATCAAACTGTGTTAATAATTTATCTATAATCTGTTGCTTGTTTTTCTTTTCTACAAGTATTTTCACATTAGGTCCCGCATCCATTGTAAAATAACACGGATACCCCGCTTCTCGGCATTCGTGAACAAGCGCCATGACATCATAACTTTCTTGCACAAGATATGTGAACGGCGGTGTTGATCCTAGATTCGTGGCATGCATACGCAAACCATTTTCTTCAATTACTTCACCAAGGCGTTTAAAATCTTTGTCTTGAATCGCTGCTTTTGCTTCAGCTAAATCTTCATCAATATGATCTAACCAATATTGATAAAACCTTGATGTGTTTCGTGTCAATGACATACCATATCGACTAGGTACCTTTTTAGAATGTTGATTAATCACAACAAATATCATGGCAAGGTCATCTTCAAAATGATTCGATTCAAGTGGAACGGCATATGACGTCTCATCACTATACCCTTTTTCCCATTCTGCAAATCCACCATAAATACTACGCGACGCAGAACCCGAACCAATTCGCGCCAATCTCGATAAATCCTTATCTGACAGCTGCATGTCTAGCGCTTGATTACAAGCTGCTGCTAAAGCTGCATATGCGCTTGCCGATGAAGCCAACCCTGCTGCTGTTGGTACAAAATTGTCGCTTTCAATTTCTGCATACCAATCGATGCCAGCTCTATTTCTGACAATATCCATATATTTTGAAATTTTCTCTAATTCTTTGCCACTAACCTTTTCACCATTCAACCAAAATTGATCCTGTGTTAACTGGTCGTTAAAAGTGACTTTCGTTTCAGTGTAAAATTTTTCTAATGTAACAGATATGCTATTATTCATTGGAATGATTAGTGCTTCATCTTTTTTACCCCAATATTTTATAAGTGCAATATTCGTATGTGCACGTGCTTTGCCACTTTTAATCAACGCATTAACCTCCTAAATTCTCAATCCAAGTATGTGCTGCACCAGCTTTTTCTACAGCTTTTACAATATTTTTCGCTGTTGGTAAATCTTTGGCAAGCAATAACATACTTCCACCACGACCAGCGCCAGTAAGTTTTCCAGCAATCGCACCATTTTCTTTACCAATTTTCATTAATTGTTCTATTTTATCATGACTAACTGTCAACGCCTTTAAATCCGCATGACATTCATTAAAAATATCCGCTAAGGCTTCAAAGTTATGATGTTCAATCACATCACTCGCACGTAAAACTAACTTACCGATATGTTTTACATGTGACATGTACTGAGGGTCCTCACAAAGTTTATGAACATCTTCTACTGCTTGTCTTGTTGAACCTTTCACACCAGTATCTATAACAACCATATAGCCGTCTAAACTTAACGTTTTCAACGTTTCAGCATGACCTTTTTGGAACCAAACTGGTTTGCCTGATACAATCGTTTGCGTATCAATACCACTTGGTTTACCATGTGCAATTTGCTCTGCCCAATTAGCCTTTTCAATGAGTTCTTCTTTCGTTAATGATTTCCCTAAAAAATCATAACTTGCACGAACAAAAGCAACCGCGACAGCTGCACTCGATCCTAATCCACGTGATGGTGGTAAATTCGTTTGGATCGTTACTGCTAGCGGCTCTGTAATATTATTTAATTCTACAAAACGGTTCACCAAAGACTTAAGATGGTCAGGCGCATCATATAACATACCATCGTAAACATCGCTTTTAATAGACGAATAGTTCCCGCTCTCTAAGGCTTCTATTAAAACTTTGATTTTACCTGCGTTAAACGGTACTGCAATAGCAGGCTCTCCAAATGTAACAGCATGTTCTCCTATTAAAATAATCTTACCTGTCGATTCCCCATATCCTTTTCTTGTCATGTCAATATCACCTTTTATATTTATCCTATACTTGATTCATTATTTTTATTTATTAGTAAAAGACATCATATTCTAAGTTGCATACGCATTCGCGTTAAATTTCATTGCAGTCTTTATCTCACATTATTCATATTATGTATAATCTTTATTTTGAATTTATATTTGACTTAACTTGATTAGTATAAAACTAACTTTCGTTTACTTCAAAGTTTAAATCTTATCGAGTGATATTTCAGATTCTTTATCTTTTTATAAAATAGCCCTACAATTTATAATTTTCCACCCTAACTATAATACTACAAATAATAATTGGAATATATAGATTTACTACTAAAGTATTAGAACATTTCAATAGAAGGTCGTTTCTTTCATAGTCATACGCATTATATATACCCTATTCTCAATCTATTTAATACGTAAAACATGAAATTTTCTTATTAAATTTATTATTTCCATCATATCATTACTTTTAATTTAATGATGTTCAATTTAAATATTAGGTCAATAACATATTTATGCTTTTTATGGATACTTTCAAAAATAACAGCCCCAAACGATAACTTGAAAGGGGCTGTTAAATATTTAACTATTGCATTTGATCTATCATTTTCTTGTTTCTTTCAATCATTTTATCAAAATACGTATCGTATCTTTGCCATTCTTCTTGAGTAATGGGCGTCATATTTAATACACCGCCAAGATCTTTGATTGCATATAATAGTAAAAACATTACATCTTGAACAGTAATCGTTTTGTTAAGCAATGTCTCTAATGAGGCCATACAAGATGGTTCAATTTCAGGATATTTAAATTTAGTCACTTCACCTTTTAAAGCATGTTCATAAAATGTTTGCATCATCAATGCACGTTCTGAACCAGAGCCTTCAACACAAAGATAAATTTGTACAGCAATACCGCCTCTAACTCTTCGTTGCGATATGCCTGCAAATTTCTTACCATCGATACTTAAGTCAAATTTTCCTGGGCAATAAGAATGTTCAATTTCCATCGTATCAATATCAACATTCTCATCTTCGAACATTTTGCTAATTAAGAGATACATCACAGTAAACGCTTCATCAATCGTTGTTTCTGTTTGTCCTTTGAACATCAGCGATATATTTAATACACCTTGATCTAGAACGACACCTAAGCCACCAGAATTTCTAACAATGGCATTATAACCAATCTCATTCGTTAAATAATCAATGCCATCTTTTAAAAACGGCAATCTTGAATCATGAATACCAAGAATAACAGTATGTTGATGAATCCAAGTACGCACAACATTATCTGATATATCTTTGCCCACACTTTCGCAAAATGTATCATCGAATGCGAAAGATTGCATAGGTTCTAATCCAGAAGAATGATCGATATATCGCCAGTTGACGCCATTAAAATATTTACTCGCTAAATCCATCGTTATTGTAAGGCTTGCGCTGCTGTAATAATTGAAAGATTGTATACATCTTCAATTGAGCAGCCACGTGATAAGTCATTTACTGGAGAATTTAAACCTTGTAATACTGGACCAACTGCATCATATCCACCTAAACGTTGTGCAATTTTGTAACCAATATTACCAGCTTCTAAACTTGGGAATACAAAGACATTTGCATCACCTTGTAATTTAGCACCTGGCGCTTTTTTCTCAGCAACACCTGGTACAATCGCAGCATCAAATTGGAATTCGCCATCAATGATTGCTTCTAATTTTTCTTCTTCAGCTTTTTGTTGTGCTAATTTGACAGCTTCTTGAACTTTTGTCACGTCGTCTGATTTAGCAGACCCTTTTGTTGAAAAGCTTAACATTGCAACTTTTGGATCCATGCCAAAGCTTAATGCTGATTTTGCACTTTCTACTGCAATTTCTGCAAGCCCTTGTGAATCAAGTTCTGGATTGATTGCACAATCACCAAAGATGTATTGTTCATCACCTTTAATCATAAAGAAGATACCTGATGTTCTTGATACACCTGGTTTCGTTTTGATGATTTGTAAAGCTGGACGCACAGTGTCTCCTGTTGAATGTGCTGCACCACTAACTAAACCATCTGCTTTACCAGCATAAACAAGCATTGTACCGAAGTAGTTCACATTGTTTAATAATTCTTGTGCTTGTTCTTCAGTCGCTTTACCTTTACGTCGTTCAACAAATGATTGAACTAATTCAGCTTTCAATTCACTTGTCGCAGGATTAATTAATTCAATATTAGAAATATCAAGATCAAGTTTTTGCGCTAAAGATTGAACCTTAGTCTCATCACCTAACACGATTGGTGTAACATAATCTGTTGCTTGTAATTGTGTTGCAGCTGTTAGAACACGTTCGTCCTCTCCTTCAGGTAATACGATTTTAACGTTTTTACCAGAAAGTTTGTCTTTTAATACATTTAATAAATCAGCCATAATGTCCTCCTGTAATATAAATCTTATTAATCATTCACGGTATAATTATACGCCATTTTATTTCATAATACCACGTCACCAATTTGTAATCATAATTTTATCGTTACCCCTTTGCTTTATGATAAAATTTATAAAGAACTGATGATTTTTGAAAAGGAGCGATAAACATGAGTCAAGCAGCCGAAACATTAGATGGTTGGTATAGTCTACATTTATTTTATGCAGTTGATTGGGCATCATTACGTCTAGTTCCAAAGGACGAACGCGATGCACTTGTCACTGAATTTCAATCATTTTTAGAAAATACAGCAACTGTAAGATCATCAAAATCTGGTGATCAAGCTATTTATAATATAACTGGTCAAAAAGCAGATTTGTTATTATGGTTCTTACGTCCTGAAATGAAGTCTTTAAATCATATTGAAAATGAATTTAACAAATTGCGCATTGCTGACTTCTTAATCCCTACATATTCATATGTATCAGTCATTGAATTGAGCAATTATTTAGCTGGTAAATCTGATGAAGATCCTTATGAGAACCCTCATATCAAAGCAAGATTATACCCAGAATTACCACATTCTGATTATATTTGTTTCTATCCAATGAACAAACGTCGTAATGAAACTTATAACTGGTACATGTTAACTATGGAAGAACGCCAAAAATTAATGTATGACCATGGTATGATTGGTAGAAAATATGCTGGCAAAATCAAACAATTTATTACTGGTTCTGTAGGGTTTGATGATTTCGAATGGGGCGTAACATTGTTCTCAGATGACGTATTACAATTCAAAAAAATTGTATACGAAATGCGCTTTGATGAAACAACAGCACGATACGGTGAATTCGGTAGTTTCTTTGTAGGACATCTTATTAACACAAACGAATTCGATCAATTCTTTGCGATTTCTTAATACATTGGTACGTTTATAAATTAATAAAAAAATTCCAAGCTTATCGGTTTAAGCTTGGAATTTTTCGTTTATCTTCAGTATATTCCCGTATACATAAGACGTGATTTGGTAAATAGTTGAAATCTGTATGTTTAAACTTATATATATGTGCTAATGTATTATCAATAACAAAGTACACTTTGCTCATAGCAAAGTGTACCCGAGTAGTCTTCCTTGGGAGAACTTTAACTACTATCACTACATATAAACGTTAACCTCAATAGAAATTATACAGTCGCTACTCTATACAATTTTTGTAATGGTTAACTAATATTATTTTAACCTATTTGAAATATTTGAAACATATTTTTGTCGAATTTTTTTCAATAATTTTTCCTTTTTATACTTCAAGAGAATTTTAACTACTAAAAATTCCAATGATTATTATTACAATAGTATCAAATATTAGTTTTTTAAAATCAATAACAACTTATCAAAAAGCTCATGTGGTTATTTTATAGTGTATAAACTATAATGAGTATTAAATTCTTATAAACAATGGTGATGAAATGGACATAAATTCAGAAGAATACAAACAAGAGGTACTTATCAAAGACGTTGTCATGCTTGCTGCTCGCATACTATTAGAATCTGGTGCAGAAGGTACGCGTGTAGAAGATACCATGACACGTATTGCAAAAAAACTTGGTTACAGTGAAAGTAACAGCTTTGTTACAAACACTGTCATCCAGTTTACGTTACATTCGGAATCGTTTCCTAGAATATTTAGAATTACCTCTCGAGATACAAACTTAATAAAAATTTCGCAAGCTAATAAAATTTCGCGTCAAATTACAAATAATGAAATTTCTTTAGCCGAAGCAAAAACACAACTTGAAAAAATATATGTTGCTAAGCGTGACAGCAGTCTTCCCTTTAAAGGTTTTGCTGCAGCAATGATTGCAATGAGTTTCTTATATTTACAAGGTGGTAGATTGATTGATGTTTTAACTGCGATATTAGCAGGTAGTCTAGGATACCTAGTCACTGAGATTTTAGATCGCAAGTTACATGCACAGTTTATCCCAGAATTCATTGGTTCATTAGTTATTGGGATTATCGCCGTTATTGGACATACACTTATCCCAACAGGTGACTTGGCAACTATTATCATTGCGGCAGTCATGCCTATTGTTCCTGGTGTATTAATAACAAACGCAATACAAGATTTATTTGGTGGACACATGTTGATGTTCACAACGAAATCATTAGAAGCATTGGTTACTGCGTTTGGCATCGGTGCTGGCGTTGGTAGCGTATTAATTTTAGTATAGGAGTATCAGACTATGTTTTGGATCTTAAACTTTATCTTTAGCTTTTTAGCTTCAATGTTCTTCTGCGTCATTTTTGATGCACCTAGAAAATTATATCTATCATGTGGTTTCGTTGGTACATGTGGATGGATGGTTTACACCTTATTCTTCAACGGCTTTAATGTGCACACTATATACTCTAGTTTCTTTGGTAGTTTAGCATTAGGCTTGTTAAGTCATTATATGGCTCGTAAACAAAAAGAACCTGCCATCATTTTTATGGTAACGGGTATCATTCCATTAGTACCTGGTGGCTTAGCATACGATGCTACAAAAAATTTAGTCTTATTAAATTTCAGCACAGCAATAAATACAATGTTAGAAGTAACACTTATTGCAGGAGCCATCGCATTAGGTTTATTATTCGCCGACCAAATTTCTAAATTAATTGTTTCTGGGTTCGTGAAATCTTTTAAACGATTATAAATATTGTTAGAATTGGCTCAGCCCAAACTATTAGCAATTATATATAAGGTTCAGCTGCCTCGTCTTAAATGTCAATTTATAATACAAAAAATCGCACGATACGCCTCCGAATGAAGAAGGTATATTGTGCGATTCTTTTATTATTTAGTTTTTTCTTTTTCAGGTTCTTCAATCATATCATCAACTTCATTTTCACTTCTATTTAAAATCAAGCGACTTAATTCATCATTATCCATATTTTTCAATTTAGGATATCGAATCACAAAGAATATTAAACCGATGATTAACCATCCAAGTAATGCAATATAAGACGGTGCAGTCAGTGCTGCAGGAGAACCTGGCACTAATAACAACGCTAAGAAAATGAATGATACAAATGAGCCGATAATAGCAAACGTTTTGTAAACCGGTGCATACGTATTACTTTGTTTGTTATAACTGAATAATTTCGCTGCAGACAAACATGTAATAAAGTAGGCAATGGATACACCTGTAGATGACATATCTACAATCCAAGTCAATGCAGTTCTTCCTAGCCAAGGTGCAATTAACGACACACCTACTAGGAATATGATTGCGACATATGGTGTTTTGTATTTACTATGTAATTTACTAAACATTGTTGGCATAATACCTGAACGTCCCATAGAAAATAACAAGCGACTTGAACTCATCAAGAATCCATTTAAACCAGTAAATATACCCATCATAATTGCAATTGCTAATACACCTAATCCAATATAACCAAATGCTGTTTGTGTAACAGCACCTGTTAACCACAACTGCCCATTTAAACTTTGATGACTTGTTGATAACCAACCAGTGTATAAAATCATGACAACATAAGTTAATGATGCTGCTAATAAACTGTACACGATAAGCTTAAATGTCTTGTTTGGTGCAAAGTTAAACTCTTCTGCTGTTTGTGGAATATTATCAAATCCAACATATGCCCATGGTGCCACGGATACAATAACCACAATAGACACTAACCATCCTTTGCTAGGTTCAGCTAACGGTTGTAAATTTTCAAGTGCAAAATTATTACCAAAGAATGAACCAAAGAACATCAATAATACGACGATTACCATCGCCACACAGAAATAATATTGTAATGATCCAGATACACTTGCGCCACGAATCGTTACTAGCATGAATACAAGTAGTAATACGGTCGCAATAATGATTTCCGTAATATAAACGTCCCAGCCCGCAATGGTGTATAGTTTCCCATTATTTAAGACATCTGGCAATAAGAATTTAACTAGTAAACTGAATGCGGTCGCATTTAAAGCAACGACACAGACATAACCAAAAGTTAAAAACCATGATGAGAAGAAACTCACATATCTGCCGAAACTTAAGAAACTAAAGGCAAACGCGCCCCCTGATACTGGAAATCTCTCTACTAATGCGCCATAACTAACCGCAATTAATATCATTAATAATGCACCAATAACTATACCAATTGATGCTGCAATCGGACCTGACTGCTTAATCCAGTCTCCTGGTAAGATGAATGCGCCCCATCCGATACATGAACCATATGCAATCGCCCATACAAACTTTTCAGATAGGTTTTGTTTTAAATCGCCTCTATCTATTTGCTTATTCTTTTTTTCCATAAATAAAAACTCACCTCGAAGGTATTCTATACCCAAAAGATGAGTTTGTAACTCTTTTTCTTGATTATTTTTATTAAAAATTTAATGTTTAGTTACATAGGTAATCTAAAGTTTTAAAATTTAACCAGCAAATTTGAATGTCGCAATGATTAACATTATCCATCCAATGATGAACAATACGCCACCAATTGGCGTAATCGCACCTAAAACTTTAATTTGAGTTAATACTAAAATATATAATGATCCACTAAAGAAAATAATACCAGCAAATATTAACCAGCCAGCCCAGTTAACATTGATTGAAGTTGTACCACTAATTACACCTATAATTAATAATGCTAAGCCATGGTACATTTGATACGTCGTTGCTTTTTCCCATACTGATAAATAGTGATCACTTATTTTTCCTTGTAAACCATGCGCACCAAATGCACCTGTACCGACAGCCATCATCGCGTTTAATGCACCTAAAATAATAAATAATTTCATTGCTACCTCTCCTTATATAATTCAGTATTAATAAATGTTTAAATCCGAACACTCGAATAAAAGTATATGCGTCTTGATTATTAACCTACATACTTAACAAGCTATTAAGTAATTATGTTTCATTGTTGCTTTTTAAAAATCAAATATGGATTCACCATTGCCAATGTCATCATCTGTCGCTAATCTTTGTTGTTGGTTTGAAGGTTGTGAATATGACTTATGATGATGTGCTGAATGCGTATTTACTTTACCACCCATCGCTTCAATTTCAGCAGCTGTCACTTGATGAGTTGGCTGCGTTATTTGTGATTGTGGCATTTGATTATGGTTAGCAATACGACGATTCATTTGTTGTTCACCAATATGTGGTGTATTTGATGTTGAAGCATATAAAGATGTTAATATATGTATGGCATACATATGTTTTTCAAAGTCATGGTCATGCTGTGCCTGCTCTGCTTGTACTAATTCTTGCTCAATTCGTGCTATTAAAGTTTCTCTATTCAACATCTACGCCTCACTTTCACACCAATTAATTGGTGATTTTCCTACTGACTCTAAATAGGCATTCGCTTTGGAATACGGTTTTGATCCAAAGAATCCTCTATATGCAGACAGTGGACTAGGATGCACTGATTTTATAATACAATGTTTAGATGTATCGATAAGCTTTATTTTTTGCTGTGCAGGTTTCCCCCACAAAATAAAGACAACATGTTCTTTATAATCAGACACTGCTTTAATAATTTCATCAGTAAATGTTTCCCAACCAATATCACGATGAGAATTTGCTTCACCCTGTCTTACGGTTAAAACTGTATTCAATAACAAGACGCCTTCTCTTGCCCAATCTTGTAAATGCGGTGTTTGTCTAACGCATCCAATATCATCTGCTAATTCTTTATACATATTACGTAAAGATGGAGGGAATTTTGCGTTAGGTTGCACTGAAAATGCTAATCCATGTGCTTGGTTTGGACCATGATACGGGTCTTGTCCTAATATAACAACTTTGATATTTTCAAACGGTGTTAAATCAAACGCTTGATATATATTTTCCCTATCAGGGTATACGATTGCAGTCGAATATTCTTTTTCTAAAAAATCATGCATAGCTTTAAAGTCATGTTTCGTTGTTATGTCATGAAAAATTTGCGACCATTCCATTCAATCTCACCTCAGGACATATTTTAACATATCACACTTATCTAAAGTGAATGACATTTTCAAAAGTTACAATAGTATGAATGATTCATTTCAACAATCATCAAATATTGAATGCTTAATATTTTTCAATTAGGTTAAAAATGATATGATGAATACAATATTATTATGTAGGAGTGAAGCTCAATGGCTTTAAAGAAAGTTTTAACAATTGCCGGTTCTGACACAAGTGCTGGCGCAGGTATGCAAGCAGATTTGAAAACGTTCCAAGAATTAGATACGTATGGCATGGTCGCTTTAACTGCCATCGTTACTATGGATAAAGATACATGGTCACACGATGTCACACCATTACCTATGGACGTATTTGAAAAGCAACTTGAAACGGCTTTATCAATCGGACCTGATGCTATTAAAACAGGTATGTTAGGTACTGAGGAGATAATCAAACGTGCTGGAGAAGTATATGAGGCATCTAATGCACAATATTTTGTAGTAGATCCTGTCATGGTTTGTAAAGGCGAAGATGAAGTGCTTAATCCTGGAAATACTGAGGCGATGATTAAATATTTACTACCTAAAGCAACGGTAGTGACACCAAACTTATTTGAAGCGGGTCAATTATCAGGATTAGGTAAATTAAATTCAATTGAAGATATGAAAAAGGCTGCAACAATTATCTTTGATAAAGGCGCACAGCATGTCATCATTAAAGGTGGCAAAGCTTTAGATCAAGATAAATCGTATGACTTATACTATGATGGTCAAACATTTTATCAACTAACAACAGACATGTTCCAACAAAGTTATAACCATGGTGCTGGTTGTACATTTGCTGCGGCAACAACTGCATATTTAGCTAACGGTAAGTCACCGAAAGAAGCTGTGATTAGCGCGAAAGCTTTCGTCGCTTCTGCTATTAAAAACGGTTGGAAAATGAATGATTTTGTTGGTCCTGTGGATCACGGTGCATACAACCGTATTGAACATATCGATGTTGAAGTAACAGAGGTTTAACGATTAGGCGGTTCATCTATAAATCAACATTATTAGCCACACCACTTAAATTGGGTATGAACTCAATTTATGTGATGTGGTTATTTTTTTATAATCATCATGCTCTGTATATAATTTAAATTTGAAAGTTACATATAAGCGTTATTAGCTTTTATTGAAAATTTCATACATATCGAACAATACATACAAATATTTCCTATACATCTACATCTATGACTAAATAACCCTTTATTTTCAAGATGAACTTAAACTCATCTATATGCTCAATACCTCTATCATTATCATTCTTTTGCGATAGATGCCTCTCTAATCATATATGTTATATTTCCCAAATGACTGCCAGGCGACTCTATAAATATATATTTATTTAGAACTTTTATACATAAATAGTCTTAGTAAATCATACGTTCTATGTCTGATAAAAAGTTGATACTTAAGGTTGATGTCACACATAAAAATGTTATTTATAATATAACCATAGAGTAGCAAAGGAGGTAATATAGGTTATGATTATTTATCGACAGTATCACCATGAAGGCGCACCAGTTTATGAAATTATAACCAAAACGTTTCAGCATGTTTCAATTAAATGTGACGATTCATTTAGTGATACTGAAATATTCAAATTGCTCTCTTTATTACAAGACGATATAGATCATATGAAAGTTAGTTAAATTGACTAATCGTTCCAATAATCCAGAATTTATTAAACATTGATATAGTTGTTATTATTATTTTAGATTAATGCATCCCCGTGCAAAGAAAGAAACGTAACCTATATTCATCTCTGTTCCCAATAATAATAACAATACATAACTGATATTAGCTGTCCTTTCATCTCCTAATTAATATGCGTTCATGCAGCTAATATCGGTTATTTTTTTGTGCTCAAAGAAATTTTTATTTTAATCTCTCCATCGTCATTAATTGCTATAATTTCGTGTTCGTGTTGTTCAATGAATTCGATATTTTCATTTATTAAAATAGGTTTAACGTAGTTAATTTGACACTGGTTTGTCTCTAATGACATAGCCATCAGCATCATTTGACTCACTAATTGTCCTGGCACAATCTCATTATGTATTGGATTATCATCATTTACGAGCGCCAAATATTCATTTATCCATATCTCATTAAACTTCATCTCTACTTCATCGCCTTAATAAAAGTTTGTGTAACCGTTATGACATGTTGATCATTTTTAGTTAATGTTAAAGCCATTGTATAACGTGTGATATTGCGAGTCTGTCGGCATTCAATATCTTCTAAATGCCCTACATATATTGTGTCTACTTCTATCTTTTGAGTTTGATTAATTGCTGATTTTGTTAAAATCAGTTCGCTATTTGCATATTTTTTAAATAAATCAAATTTTGGCCATAATGACGCACACATTAATGGTGGTACTTCTTTTCTATAAGGTTGGTTAAAACACTGATAATATGCAGCCACACTATCCTTAGAAAATGACACATTTAATCGCTGGTTAGAATCGAGTAAATAATGCTGCATTTCCTAGACCTCCCCCTATCCCCATAGATGCAATCATAGTCTCTTTGTCAAACATATAAAATAATCGAGTCACTAATTGGGCACCGCTTGCACCGTATGGATGACCTGATGCTAATGCACCACCCCATATATTTAATTGCGTATTTGAAATATTTAAAGCTTGTTGGCAGGCAACTACCTGTGCACTGAACGCTTCGTTAATTTCAATGACTTCAATATTTTCTATCGTTAATTGATTTCTTTTTAGTAAGTTGGAAATGGCTGGTACTGGACCAATGCCAGGAAAATTAGAATCAACACCTACCGTAACACCATCTTTAAATAATAAACCATGCTCGAAACCTAATTCGTATGCCATATCTTTTTCCATAATAAGCAATAAAACTGCACCATCATTTTTCATACAACTATTCGCAGCGGTAACGGTCCCACCTTTGATCACGGGCTTAAATCGGCCAAAGTTATCTTTCGGAATATGTGATTTTAGACTTTCATCAGTGTTGAATATTTCTCCTTTAACGGTTATAGGTAATATTTCCTGAGAAATATTTCCATTCTTTACATTTTCCGCTGTCAATTGATGACTTCGATAAGCAAATTCATCTTGTAATTCTCTTGAAACATCATACATCTTGGCCACATTTTCAGCACCTTGAATCATTGATGGGTCGCTCATTTCAGGTGCAAATGATGCACGCTCATAAAACTCAGGTAATGCTGTTTCGTACACAGAATGCGGTCGTTTGATTTTCCAAGGTGCTCGACTTGTACTTTCAACACCACCTGCAATATATACCTTGCCAGCTCCGGCTTGGATCATGCGACATGCATATTGAACACTTTCAAGTCCAGACCCACATTGCCGATCGATTGTGACGCCAGGTATTGAATCTTTAAGCCCCGCTTCAAGCAATGCTTTTCTTGCAATATTGCCACCATTCCCAACAACATTACCTAAAACTACATCATCTATTTTAGATATTACCTCTGGATACTTCTCTTTAAAATGTTGGAATAAAGGTTTAAGCAATTGTTCTGGCTCTAAATGTTTTAAAGTGCCACCATATTTCCCAAATGCAGTTCGTTTAGCTGCAACTATGACTGCTTGATTCATATTATAATTCACCTCTCAAATACATCGACATCATTTTTTCTCTAGCAATTTTACCACTTGCAGTGTAATACATCTTTTCTACATGATGAATCATCGATGGAATTTCATAGCGTTTCACTTTCTTTTTTAAAAATTGTTTTACATTTTTATGTGTAAGTGTCACATCACCAGAATAAAGCAATACGCCTATTTGACCAAAACGCTCATTTGGAATACCGATGATAATTGCTTCATCAATGCTCGAAGATTGCGTTAAAAGGCGTTCAACATGTGCTGGATATATATTTTGACCACCAATAATTAACATATCCTGTTGACGTCCCGTTAAATATAAATACTGCTCTTTTACATAGCCATTATCATTAGTAACAAACCATTCATCATTATTTATACATTGTTCACTTACATAGCCACTAAACATCATATTACTTTTTATACAAATAGTTCCTATACCATTGTGATCGTGATTCGTTGTTTTCAATTCCACATTTGGAAATAGCACACCTACTGATTCAACTGGTGCTTGCTGATTCAAGTTATAGCTGATAAAACTGGTTTCCGATGTACCAAAAAATTCAATCAAATTTATGTCATTTGCTTGATTTTTTATCTTTTTAAAAATAGAAGAATGCAGCTTATCTTCACTGCTAAAAAATGATTGGATTGTATGTTCATTGTTGTAAACTAACAATAATGATTTAATCATCGTTGGAACAAGAAACATAGCAACTTTGTATGATGATATTTTATGACATTGATTAAGTAACTTTTCAGGATGAAAAGTGGTCTGTCCTATAAAAGTACGACCGGAACTTAAAGCAAACAATAACGCATATAATGTTAACGAGTGCGATAGTGGTCCAGGGGCTGCTATTGCATTTTCATTTTTTAACATCAACATTTCATTAACTTCAAAAGAAGCCAACCATGAATCTTCATCACGATAATATGCTTTTGGCAGTCCAGTTGTCCCTGAAGTAAAACCAATATGTAATAAATTGGGGTAGTGCTGTAATTGCGTTGAATCAATAAACATCGGTGAGTCTATATTCTGCATGAGACCTGTATCTCCAATTACATCTTTAATACCATATTTTTCAATCAATTGACGATGTATAGTACTTTGCCATTTACCTTCCATCATCATAGGCACTTTATGTAAACGATGCAAAGCTAAATAACAAATAATACTTTGCACCGGTGATTTCATATTAATAGCAACGACAGGGTTAAGTGAATATTTCTGCAAAGATTCAACTGCGCTAGTGATGCGGGCATTTAGTTGACTATATGTAATTGTTTCATCATCGATATGTAATGCTATGTCATTAGGTTTATTTTGAGTATGTGTTTTCAACTGTTCTAAAATTACGTTCATCAATATCCCTCACTCAATGTAAACTTTAAAATACATATTGTTAACATTATATAATGAATAAGTATTTTTATCAGGTAAACCTGCCTATTATAAAAATCAAACTTAAGCCCTAGATAAATTTGATACTGTAGTACCATGTTTTTTATTAGATAAGACGTTACTATATGTATATAGAGAAAAGAAGTTATCGCAATCGCAATAACTGACACAAATAAGTCACCCAATCTATTTAAGTTTGTGTTCTCTATAATAATATTGAAGGTTAGAGTCTCAATATTAATTGCGTTGGACAAAATACTCTAAGACATATTTACATCCTAACATTTCAATAGCAAGAGAATTTTAAGTATTCAAAGCTAAACATATGCTTTAAGTCCCCTCTTTCCCCCATTGCGATAATCATTGCAGTGGGGGTTTATGTATATACAAAAACTTTATTACGGCTAATTACAGTTCTCAATTTAAAAAGCACTTTAAAGTTAGCAGAACCTACTAGCTTTAAAGTGCTTATATACGATTGATTTATACTTTTTATTAAAATCTCTAATTCTTACGTTCTTTAACCCACCATAATGCTTCTTTTGGATGTTCTGCATAATAAGCTCTATCTTGCTCGTTATCTACATTTGGATACGAACCTTTTAGAGATTTTCCTGCTGTACTTAAATGTAAGAATGTAATAACTAAAAAGCCAATAACACTGATTGCTGTTAAATAATACGCAGGTGCTAATGGATCTCCAGTTTTCGTAACTAACCATGTTGCAACTAATGGCGTCGTACCACCAAATATCGAAACAGAGATATTAAATGTTACTGATAAAGTTCGATATCTTATATGACTGTAAAACATCGTTGGTAACGACCCTGGCATTGTCGCTTCGTAAGTTGATAAGAAAAATCCTAATATAAATATACCGATTACTATTACAACAAATGATTGTGAATGTAATAACATAAATGCGATGATACTGAATAATGTTAGCCCACCAGTACCAATTAGAAATACTTTCTTTTCACCTATTTTATCCGCTAACTTACCAAACATTAATGCTAATGGAATCATTATTGCCATGACACAAGTAATTAATACACTTGTTGTCGTTGCATCTAATTTAATAACTTGTTCTAAATAGGTTGGTAAATATGCAGTTACCATATAGTTTGTAACATTGAAGAATACAACAGCTACAAAACATACAAATATATCTTTGTAATAAAATCTGATGATTTGTAAAAAGTTAATGTTATCTCTTTCTGGTTGTGTTGCAACATCATTTTCGAAAACTGGTGATTCTTCCAGCTTACGACGTAAATATAAGCCGAATAATCCTAGGAATAAACCGAGTAAGAATGGGATTCTCCAACCAAATGATGCCATTTGTTCATCTGTTAAAAAGAATGTTAATACAGCAATCATAATTGAAGCAGCTATGTAACCTGATAATGTCCCAATTTCTAGTCCACTACCTAATGAGTTACGACGCTTATCTGGAGATGATTCGGCAACATATGTCATTGCCCCCGCATACTCTCCACCTGTTGAAAACCCTTGTAGTACTCTTGCAAGCAATAATAGTATTGGTGCCCAAAGTCCAATTTGATCATAGCTTGGCAATAATCCAATGGTTAATGTTGAAAATGCCATTAAAATAATTGTAGATGTTAATACAACTTTACGTCCATATTTGTCACCAATAATACCAAATACGACACCACCAATTGGTCTTAATAAAAACGCAATGGCTAATGCTGCGAAAGTCAACATTTGTCGAATGTCTGCATTCTCTACTGGAGAGAAGAAGTTCGCTCCAATGTACGCAGTTGTATATGCATAGACACCAAAATCGAACCATTCCATTGCATTACCGATACCGGTTGCAACAACGGTTTTTTTAGCTTTCTTTGCATCCACCATGTTAATATTCTCTTTATTAAAATCCATGAATTCATACACTCCCTCTTGTATGTTTCATAATTATACGGAGTTAATTAGTTTTGTCAAATTTATAAGAATTTAAACTTTTATATAAATACAAAAGTATGTTTGTTCAAAAATTTCGCTTTATCGAATTAAATTCAATGATTTTATACCCTCATACATTTGAATTAAACAATAATAATTCTTAAATCATCGAACGATTAACTTTTTGGAATTATAACTAAAAATAGCGATAGCACACAACTTCATGTAAGTGATATGCTATCGCCATTTTCGACATCGTATTTAAATGTTTATACTCAATTTACTTCAATAACTTTGTCATTACTTTAATTTATTTTTACAAAAATAAATTATCAACGAGTCAGACATTACTCTTTAAAAATTCATAATGTTTAATAAATATTTATTTTAAATTCCTAATCTAAAGCGAAATATTTCTAAGTATAATCTAATATTTATGAATATGCATTTTAACCATGGTATTCTCTGTTTTAACAAGTTTTATAATACGGTATTAATTTCTGATGGATCATTAATAATAAAATCCGGATTTGAATGAAGTAATGACCTTGCATCATGTGCACCCCAAGTGACAGCTGCAGATTGCATACCAGCACGTTGTGCCATCTCAACATCAAACGTTGAATCACCAATATACACCGTTTGTTGGCTATTTAAATTGTAGCGTTGCACAATTGTGTGTATGCCTTCAGGATTTGGTTTATATGCACTTACTTGATCGGATCCAACAGCTTCGGTAATCAAGTGATTTAATCCAATAGCCGATAAATTTCTTTCTAATACATCACTCTTCTTACTAGACACCACGAAAAGTTTTTTCCCTTGGTTATACAAACTTGTAATGGCTTCAGTTATACCCGCAAATTCATAAATATAGTCCTTTTCAATAGATTGATATGTATGTCTAAATGTATCGATTAACTTTGCTAATGCTGCTTCATCTAATGGTCGGTCTGCTAATTTTAAAAATGATTCTTCAATAGGTATTCCCATATAATGCGTTATTTCTTTAGATGATGGTTCCGTTAAGCCACATGCTTTAAATGCACTTTGTGTTGCTACTTCACCACATTTTTTCGTGTCTGCCAACGTACCATCAAAATCAAAAATATAATTGTCAAACTTCAATATTAACACCCCTATTCGTTTATTATTGATATTATACTATAATTTATTATTTAAATAAAAAAATAATCGATAATATTTCTGCCTAGGCATCATATTATCGACTATCTTTATTTTATTCTAAATTAGCATGATTTTGTTGCATCGTTTGTTCCGTAACATTCATTTCAGTCATCAATCCCATTACAACACTATCTAAAAATAATTGAGATGCTTGTTCAAACAAACTTCCTAATGGTTGTGCCGAGCCTTGTTCATCATATTTTGTACCTGCAGGCAAAACGATGTTCGTCCCAGCTAGATTGCCTATTGCAGAATCTTTATTTGTAGTAATTAATACGATGTCAGCACCTACTGATTTTGCTTTGTCTGCTAATAATCTTAAATGTTCCGTGGAACCTGAACCAGAGATAATTACAAATACATCATTCGACTTAATCGCAGGTGTCGTTGATTCTCCAACAACATGTGCCTGTTTGCCGAGCTGATTTAAGCGCATTGCAAAACTATTCGCCACGAATCCTGAACGTCCTTTGCCAGCTACAAATATATGTTCAGCATGTAGTATTTTGGATGCAAAAGTTGAAAACTCATCCGCTTCAACATGTGACAAAGTCATCTTTAATTCATCTAGAATTAATTGATAGTCACTAAATTTAGCCATATTACTTACCTTCGATTGCAGCGCGACATTGTTTTGCAGCTTCTACTGGATCATCTGCATTTGCGATTCCGCCACCAACAATAACAAGATCAGGACTTTCAGCGACAATATCTTTAATTGTATCTGGTTTAATTCCACCTGCTACTGCAACTTTAGAATTTTTAATAACAGATTTAACGGTTCTTAAACTTTCTAATGGTGATTGCCCTTCTGCTTGTAAATCATAACCAGTGTGTACTGCAATATAATCAGCACCCATTTCATCTAGTTCTTTTGCACGTTTTTCTAAATCTTGAACAGCAATCATATCAACTAGTAATTGTTTATTATTTTTATGAGCTTCTTCAATAGCTGCTTTAATTGATGCATCTTCTGCAACACCTAGTATTGTAATTACATCCGCGCCAAATTTAATTGCTTGGCTAACTTCATAATCAGCTGCATCCATAATTTTCATGTCTGCTAATACTTTTACATTACTAATGTTGTCTGCCATATGTTTAACTGCTGGTAAACCTTCGTTGTAAATGATTGGCGTACCGATTTCTACGATATCTACATAATCTTTTACTTTATTTGCTAACTCAGCCGCGTCTTCTTTGTTTAATAAATCAATTGCTAATTGTAATTCCACTAAAAATCATCCTTCCAATGCTTTTTATCTTTCTATTGGAACCTTTCCCGAGGCATTTCTTAATTAAACATTGCAATCAATCCATTTCATCGACATGAATTTTCGCAACATTTTTCGGGCAAGCTTCGTCGTCTAAATATATCTCAACATTCGGGTGTTTGTGAAGTAATGTGGCTGGAACATCAACAGAAATTTCCTGATTTAATAAATGTGTAATAGCAGCACGTTTCTTTTCACCAAATGCGAGTAAAATGATACGTTTGGCTTGAAGAATATTAGCAAGTCCCATCGAAATGGCTTGCTTTGGAACATCATCTTCGTTTTTAAAATATCGACTATTAGCCTTAATAGTACTTTCAGTCAAATCAACGATATGAGTAACGCTATCAAACGGCGTACCAGGTTCATTAAATCCAATATGACCATTTTCACCAATACCTAAAATTTGAATATCACGTTGACCTTGTTGTTCTAAAACGTCATTATATTTTGACGCTTCCGCATTCATATCATCGGCATCTCCATTTGGAATATGAATGTTCTTTCTATTAAAATAAGGATATTGTTTGAAAAGCATGTCATCCATATAATAGTGATAACTTTGCGGATGTGATGCGGTTAAACCTACATATTCGTCTAAATTAAACGTGGATACATTGTCTACGTTTAACTGATTTTTATTTAATAACTTAACAAGTTGTTCATACAAATCTGTCATTGTACCACCAGTTGCTAAACCTAGTTTACAGTGCTGATTAAATGCCATCTCTTTATATAACTCACATGCAACATAGAATGATGCTTGTTTTTTCGATCCTAAGTTTAATACTTTCATTGTTTACATGCCTCCACAAATTTAATACATTTTAAAAACTTATGAATTCATTCATACACCATTAATATAGCATCATTTTTAATGTTTAACACTTTTCAAATTCCAACAAATTTTTGATTTTTAAAAGTAAAAAACTAATGCTGTATGATTACGTAATCCTGAGTAATTACCCTTCATGAAAATTAATTTATAAATAATTGAGCAATCGTATACAATTATCGAATAGTTTTTAGTAAAATAGAAAGATAAACACATTGATAGTGTAAGGAGTGAACGTGTTGGAACCAATTAAAGAACAAGAAGTTATAGATTTACTTGCTTCTTTTGAACATAAACCTGTGTATCTGCATGTTGAAACGACAAATGGGGCCTATGCGAACCATTTCGATCAACGTGTTTTTAATGCTGGTACTTTTTTAAGAAACATACAAATAACATATACGCATGCACAACTAAAAGGTGGTAATAAAGAACCTTATCGCATTGGTCTTAAACTATCAAATGGTGGTTGGGTTTATGTACAAGGTCTAACGCATTTTGAGGTCAATGAGCATGATGAATTTTTAATTGCAGGTTTTAATTACGAAGGTCAACTCGCTGCAGCACTTCAAATTAGTGAGCGACCATTTAATTTATAGAGGAGGCATCAACATGACTGACGAAAGACATGTATTAGTAATATTTCCACATCCTGATGATGAAACCTTCTCATCTGCAGGCACATTAGCAAATTATATCCAAAAAGGCATACCTGTAACATATGCATGTTTAACCCTAGGACAAATGGGCAGAAATTTAGGTAATCCCCCATTTGCAACACGCGAATCATTACCAAGTATTCGTGATCGTGAACTAGAAGAAGCTTGTAAAGTTATCGGTATTACTGATTTAAGAAAAATGGGTTTACGTGACAAAACTGTCGAATTTGAACCCTATGAACATATAGATGGTATGATTAAATCTTTAATCGATGATACAAATCCATCATTGATTATTTCATTTTATCCTGGATATGCAGTACATCCTGATCACGAAGCAACAGCAGACGCTGTAATTCGAACGGTTGAACGCATGCCTAAAGAAGAACGCCCTCGTTTAACTTTAGTTGCGTTCAGTAATGATGCAACCGAAGCTCTTGGAGAACCTGATATTCAAAATGATATTACAGATTTTAAAGAACTTAAAATTAAGGCATTTGAAGCACATGCTTCTCAAACAGGTCCATTTTTAAAACAATTAGCAAGTCCTGAAATCGATGGTAAACAACACAGCTTTTTAACAGTCGAACCATATTGGACATATCACTTTAAATCTTAACGGAGGAAAAAAATGACTGAATTTGATTTATCGACACGAGAAGGTCGTTGGAAACACTTTGGTTCCGTAGATCCTATTGAAGGCACGAAACCTACTACTAAGAACGAAATGACAGATTTACAAAGTACACATAAAGATTTTTTATTTGAAATAGAAGAAGTTGGTATTAAAAACTTAGTGTACCCTGTACTTGTTGACCAGTATCAAACAGCTGGCACATTTAGTTTTTCAACAAGTTTAACAAAAGACGAAAAAGGTATTAATATGAGCCGTATAATTGAAAGTGTTGAAAAGCACTATGATAATGGTATTGAACTTGAATTTAATACACTTTATCAGGTGTTACGCACTTTACAAACGAATATGAAACAAAATGCGGCAGGCGTTGATGTTTCTGGGAAATGGTTCTTTGATCGCTATAGTCCAACCACAAATATTAAAGCAGTTGGCAATGCCGATGTCACTTATGGATTAGCAATTGACGGTGATAAAGTTACACGTAAAGAACTTACTATTGAAGCAACTGTCACAACGCTATGCCCTTGTTCAAAAGAAATAAGTGAGTATTCAGCGCACAACCAACGTGGTGTTGTCACTGTTAAAACATATATTAATAAAGATCAAGACATAGTTGATGACTATAAAAATAAAATTTTAGATGCAATGGAAGCTAATGCAAGTTCAATTCTATACCCTATTTTAAAACGTCCTGATGAAAAACGTGTGACAGAGCGTGCATATGAAAATCCACGTTTTGTCGAAGACTTAATTCGTTTAATTGCCGCGGACTTAGTTGAATTTGATTGGTTAGACGGTTTCGATATCGAATGTCGTAATGAAGAGTCTATCCATCAACATGATGCTTTCGCTAAATTAAAGTATCGCAAATAATATCATATGATTAATTCAAACGCGTAACATTAGTTGCGCGTTTTTATTATACCTTCTAGAGTTGTATATCTCTTTTATAAATCTTCTCATTTGATGTGCTTGAGTCATAAATCAATATCCTAAGCTCTACAATGATATATTGGTCGTAGTTGATTGAATAACTACTATCATTATAAATATCAAAATTTGTTGTTTTATAAATAAACACATCTTCCAGTTAAAAGAAGTAATTAAATATTATGTGATATAATTATAAAAAATAGATATAAGTGGTGTTGTAAATGAATTATTTTGTAGGTAATAGTTTAGGTGTTAATTTAACTGGGATAGAGAAAGCAATTATTAATCGTTTAAATTTATTTAAAGAAATGGGAAGACCAGCGCAATGTGTATTTCTGTCATGGAATAGATATTTATATAGAAATGCCCAAAATTATATTACTAGTTCTGACTATATTAATATGTATGATTTCTTCCAAGAAGCAACATATTTAGAACGCAATGAACCATTTGACTGGTTGTCGTATTGGACTGATGAATGTCATTATACTTTAAAACATGTTGAAAATAGTCATGACTTTAGAATATATGATCAAGAGCGTTTCTTAATGTATGCCCATTTTCAAGATCCTAAATATCGTATATTAGATTATGTGAATCATTTTGATAGTCAAAGACGAAAAGTAAAACGTGATTTTTATGATGTGCGTGGCTTTTTAAGTTGTAGTAGGATTCTTGTTGATAAACAACAAACATTATGTGAATTTTTCTATAATCCAGAAGGTGACACAAAATTAGAAAAGTATTTTTCTTACAAGGATGGCAAACCAGAAGTACAAAAAATTATTGTTTACTATGCTAACAAACAATATTTCTTTAATAATGAAACGGAATTAGGCGCATTTTTCATTAAACAACTATATCAACATGGGGATTTATTTTTCAGTGATCGTAATGTGTACACAGCACCTATTTTCAACTTAACGCCTGAGTCAATCCCAGTAGTAGCTGTGCTTCACAGTACACACATTAAAAATATTGATGCATTAGATTCATCGCCATTTAAAAATGTATATAAAGCGATGTTTGAAAATTTATCTCGATATCGTGCAATTATCGTTTCTACTGAGCAGCAAAAATTAGATGTTGAAAAACGTATTAACCATACTATTCCAGTTGTTAATATTCCTGTCGGCTATAGTGAAACAATTGATACACCAGTCCAAACATTAGATCAGCGCAGTGTTAAATTAATTTCCGTTGCTCGTTATTCACCTGAAAAACAATTACATCAACAAATTGAATTAATTAAACGCTTAGTATCGTATGTCCCAAAAATAGAGCTTCATATGTATGGTTTTGGTTCTGAAAGTAAAAAATTAAATGAATTGATACAAAAATATGGATTGGAAAATCATGTTTACTTACGCGGCTTTTTAAGCAATCTAGACCAAGAATATAGCGATGCCTATTTGAGTTTAATAACAAGTAACATGGAAGGTTTCTCTTTAGCGCTACTTGAATCTTTAGCACATGGTGTTCCAGTTATTAGTTATGATATTAAATATGGACCTAACGAATTAATTACGCCTGATTTCAATGGTTATTTAATTACTAAAAATGATGAAGATGCCCTATTTGATAAAGTAAAATATGTGATTGATCATCCTGAAGTACAACAACGACTGTCAAAAGGTAGTTTGGCAAAAGCGCAACAATATAGTAAAGCGTCGTTAATTAAACAATGGGACCAATTTGTTCGTCTTATATAAATGTACTTCACCTTTATTTTTATAAAAAAAAGCGTTTTCCTATGTCATTTAACTAAACATGTAAGTTCGTATGAACGAGGTTTGTTAAATAGATGATTCTAGGAAAATGCTTTTTTCTTTTGACTTAGTTTAAAATATTTTGCCACTTTGTACTGATAGTAGTTGCATTGTACTGTTGTGCAGATTCTATGCTATTAATTGAAAACTGTTGCAATTTTTGAGTATTATTTAGTAATTGGTCGACCTTTTCAACCATTTGATTGATGTCACCTTGAGGTACTAAATAGCCATTAAATCCATCTTGAATCAGTTCTGATGGACCATAATCTACATCATAACTGATCACTGGTGTACCTACTGAAAGCGACTCTAAAATTGCTAAGCCAAAACCTTCCATTTTACTTGTCGATAACATCAGTTCTGCTTTAGCAATCTCTTCATTAATATGCGTCTTAAAACCATGAAATTTAACATGTTCCGATAAATGATAATCTTCTACAAGTTGTCGATATTCTGACAAACCATTTCCATGTCCATAAATATTCAATTGAATATTGGGATGTTTTGTTACTAATTGCTTGATCACTTCAACTTGATGTTTAATTTGTTTATTTTCAACGAGGCGAGCAATTGATATGATATGATTTTTCTCCTTTTGATTGATGTCAAATTGATACTTTAAATTTGCCACGTAGCCAACCGGAATATTGATAACTGGTATTTTATTTTCAATATATTGTGAAATATCTTGGCATTGCTTTTCTGTTGATACAACAATCGCTTTATAACGTGTTAAATTATTAAATACTGTTTTATAAAAACTTTTTATACCATTACCGGTACCGGATAAATGTGTACTATGGAGCACAACAACAACTGGAATACTTTGATTTAATCCCGCTATAACATTTCCTAATTCATGAGGACGATCTAATATGATTTGATCATTATTTTTACATAATTGATGGAGAAAATATTGAACTAATTCATCTTCTGTATCAAAAAATTGTTGCTGCTGGTCTTCATTTAAGATAACCTTTGTGAGCGTGTTTTTTCCTTTTATATCGTCGAAATATTTTTGGATGACGATTTCCCCATTAGGTGTATAGTAATTTTCGAGTACAATCCGTTGTCCTTCACCTAAAATTCGAGAACAACTTAAAAAGCCTCTTCCATCATACAATTCGCGTTTTACTTTTCTTCTTTTATGATCAAAATAATTCACATAGTTTAATTGATGATACTGTTTATCTAAAAAATGAGCATACATTACAAATTGCTCTTCATCATATATTCTGACATCATTTGAATTTTCCACAAATTTCAATGTGTACCTACATGACTTTTCCCAATACTGTATCCAGTTAACTTGCTTTGTCTTTTTATAATTGATTGCTTTTTGAAAATAGTCATACATTGTAAATACATCATTTTCAATCTGATGTTGCTTCGCATATGTGTATGAATAAGGATTCCATTTAACATATACACATTTTGAAGATATGCCGTGTTGTTTGAACAACTTCAATCTATTTATTTGCGCTTTTTCTACACCTGTAATTTTACTTTCTAAAATTGTTCCTAAAATGTAATTCATATTATCGCCTCATATAAGTTTTATTCCGTATCTTTATTGTTTATTTTATATGAAAAATACATCTATTGCATGTGTAATTATAAAAAAACCAGGCCACAAGGACCTGGGTCATATTGTATTATTTGTTTTGTTTTTTGCGACGACCGAATAACAATAATGAACCTAATGCTGCGAATAATCCACCAAATAACGTTGCGTTATTTGAGCCGTTATTTTCACTACCTGTTTCTGGTAATGCTTTTGCTTTATTGTGATGGTCTTTAGTAGTACTCATTGGTTTAACAGGTGTATGTTTTCCTGCATCTGAGTCGCTGTCTGAATCTGAATCACTGTCTGAGTCTGAGTCGCTATCTGAGTCTGAGTCGCTATCTGAATCTGAGTCGCTGTCTGAGTCTGAGTCACTATCTGAGTCTGAATCACTGTCTGAATCTGAATCGCTATCTGAGTCTGAATCACTATCTGAGTCTGAATCACTGTCTGAATCTGAGTCGCTATCTGAGTCTGAGTCACTATCTGAATCTGAATCGCTATCTGAGTCTGAATCACTGTCTGATGTATCTTCTTCGAAGTATCCGTTATCAAGTGTGAAATCATCATGATCCGTAATTGTTACGTCAACTTCGCCACCATCTGCATCTTTATCATCTTCAGTTGTATTTGTAACTGTTTGTGTTAAGCCAGCAGGCTTTTCAAAAATAACTTTGTATTTACCGCTATCTAAATTATCGAAACGATATTTACCATTTTCATCTGTTTTAGTTGTTCCAATTACTTCGCCTTTTTCGTTTTGCAATGTAACTGTCACATCTTTAATACCTTTTTCAGTTGAGTCTTGTTTGCCGTCTTTATTACTGTCGTACCAAACATAATCACCTAAACTGTATTTTGGTGTTTTATAGAAACCACTGTCTAATGTCATATTATCTGCATCTTTAATGACACCTGTTGTTGTTAAACCATTAGAATCTTTATCTTCAGCTGTAGTATTTTTAACCGTTGGCGTGTAACCTGCTGGTGTTTCAAATTCTACTGTATAGTTACCATTATCTAAATCTGTAAATTTATATTTACCCGAGGCATCAGTAGTAGTTGTACCAATAACTTTTCCAGTACTATCTTTTAATGTAACCTTAACATCTTTGATACCAGGTTCATTAGCATCTTGGATACCATCTTTATTTGTATCTTCCCATACATAGTCACCAAGATTATATTTAGGTTCTTTATAAAAACCAGTGTCTAAAGACATATCATCTTTACCATTAATTTTAACAGTTACAGAACTACCATTTGAGTCTTTTTCACCATCAGTTGTTCCATTTACTTTTGTTGGAAGATATCCAGCTGGCGTTTCGAATTTAACTGTATAAGTTTCTCCGTCTTTCAAACCACCGAATTCATAATGACCGTTAGCATCTGTTCTTACTGATTTTGTAGTACCGTCTGGGTAAGTTAATGTAACTAAAACGTTTGCCATTGGCTTTTCTTTCGAATCTGTACCTTGGACACCGTCTTTATCAACGTCTTCCCATACATAGTCACCAATTTTGTATAACTTTTCTTCAGGTTTAACAGTACCGTCACCACCGCCAGAGTCATTAGAAGTTACGATGAAGTTTGAATATCCTGCATAATTATAATAACCATATTTATCAGTTGTTCTCATACTAGTACCTTGAGCAATATCTAGTTCGCCATCTGATGTAGGTGTATATTTACTAACAACTTTGATAATATAGGCTGAATTAATATCACCAAAATCCAATGTTGCTACATTATTACTAAATGATTTTTTATTATCAAATTGACTTGTTACATCTTCGTATTGACTAAAATCATAGATTCTATTACTTTGAGGCAATTGTTGATTAGGGTTAACTTTATAAACTTTTATTTCTGTATTTTGGTCAATAATGGTACTACCATTTCCTAGTTTAATATTTCCATAATCATCTACTTGACTACCAGCTATATCAACTTTAGTGTTAGTTGCTGTTTTTTTCAAAGGATTAACATAAATTTGTTGTTCAATAGTTTGTTTGTTTTCATCTAACTTTGTAAAGATAGATTGAATGTTTGAATCACCATGAACCATTGGGTCTTGATAATCAACAGAAACGTTTTGGCTAGTTTCTTTACCTGCTGTTGCAAACGTTAAATTCAAACTAGTTTCATTAGGTACTGCTTGCTTATCAATATATGAGTATAAAGTTAAACGTGCTTTTATATCTTCATATTTATCTACATAATCTGTAAATGTATATGTGATTTGCTTAGTCGCTTTATCAAATGTTCCTTTGGCAATAACCTCTCCTGATGGATCAGTAATATCGATAGGATCATTTTTATCTGTTAAATCCGAAGGAATTACATTCTTATCATAATTAATCGTCATTGTATCGCCTTTTTTGACTTTATTGTCAATTGTAAACTCTGTATCATATTCAATATCTTTACCGTCATGCGCTGCTGCCACATTATCTTTACCATCGCCAACTTTGATCGTCTGTTTCGTCACTGTAATTAAATCATTTACATTATTTGACGCAACTGCTGCTGGTTGTGCAACTGCAAAACGCATTTTCGCATTTAATCGTTTTGGTGCAACACTTGTTGGTGCTGTAGCAACTGGTTTAGTTGAATGATTAGTGTTATTTTCACTTCTAACTAATTCTTTTAATTTTTCAGGATCATTTTTAAGATCTTCTTTTGATACATTTACCGTTTGTTTTGGATTAGTTGCATCTGTAACTTGATTGTCTACTTTTGAAGGCGTTGGTTGCGGTTGTGAATTTTCAATATTTGTAGATTCTTGAGGTGTAGTTGGTTTTGTTTGAATTTCACTTGTAGATGGTTTTGTAGTTACATCGTTATTTGTATTATTTGGTGCTTTCTTCTCTTCTAAAATAACAGATGTATCTTCTGTCGCAGTTTTATCAGTTGAAGGTTTAACATTTTCTTTTTCAATGTTTTGAGGCTTAGTTTCAGTTGTAGCTGTAACGTTATTTTGCTGTTTTTGAGTACTTGATGAAGTTGATTCTTTTTTAGCTTCTGGTTGTGAATCAGTATTTGTTTCTTTCTTAATTGGATTTGTTGAATTATTTTCTGTTGTCGAATTATTTTCAGTTTCCGACACTACTTCTTTATTATCACTAGTCGTTGCATCATCTTGTTTTGCATTTTCTGTACTAGTGTTTTCAGCAGCTTTAGCTTCTTGGTTCCCTAGACCAAAAATCAATGTCGTACCTACTAAAATCGATGCAGTTCCTACAGTATACTTTCTAATCGAAAATTTGTTTAAGCGATTTGAAATCATACCCTTTTTTGTTATTGCCTTTTTATTATCCCTGTTAATCATATAAATCTCCTTTAAAATATCAATATTTGCAAAAAATTAATATTTTTACATATAAAAATTTGTATTCCCATCGTAATACATTTTTAGATAAAGCACAATACTTTAAATAAATTCATTTATCTAAGACTGTTATTTTACACTTTGGTTTGAATAAATTAATTCTAGTAATTTTTAATTATTCGTTTGTCTTTTATATCAATTGTTTTAAATGGTTTGATACTGTGTTTAATTGCTTTTCTTATTCGTTTGTACTTTTAATGTAAAGATGAATTAAATTTATGTTGATTTATGTTATATTTTTTAAAAAATTGCACTATTTAATCTCAAACATAAGATACATTTCATAAATTTTGAAATAAAAAACCAGGCCTCACGGACCTGGTATAAGCTGTATTATTTATTTTGTTTTTTACGACGACCGAATAACAATAATGATCCTAATGCTGCGAATAATCCGCCAAATAACGTTGCGTTATTTGAGCCGCTATTTTCATTACCTGTTTCTGGTAATGCTTTTGCTTTATTGTGATGGTCTTTAGTAGTACTCATTGGTTTAACAGGTGTGTGCTTACCTGCATCTGAGTCTGAATCACTGTCTGAATCTGAGTCGCTATCTGAGTCTGAATCGCTGTCCGAATCTGAGTCACTATCTGAGTCTGAATCGCTGTCTGAATCTGAGTCGCTATCTGAGTCTGAGTCGCTATCTGAATCTGAATCACTGTCTGAGTCTGAGTCGCTGTCCGAATCTGAATCACTGTCTGAGTCCGAATCGCTATCTGAATCTGAGTCACTATCTGAGTCTGAGTCGCTGTCTGAGTCTGAGTCGCTATCTGAGTCTGAATCACTGTCTGAGTCTGAGTCACTATCTGAATCTGAGTCACTATCTGAGTCTGAGTCGCTGTCTGAATCTGAATCGCTATCTGAGTCTGAATCACTGTCTGAGTCGCTGTCTGAGTCTGAGTCGCTATCTGAGTCTGAGTCGCTGTCTGAATCTGAGTCGCTGTCTGAGTCTGAGTCGCTATCCGAATCTGAGTCGCTATCTGAGTCTGAGTCGCTATCCGAGTCTGAGTCGCTGTCTGAATCCGAATCGCTGTCTGAATCTGAATCACTGTCTGAATCTGAATCGCTATCCGAGTCTGAGTCGCTGTCTGAATCTGAGTCGCTGTCTGAGTCTGAGTCGCTATCTGAATCTGAATCGCTATCTGAATCTGAGTCGCTATCTGATGTATCTTCTTCGAAGTATCCGTTATCAAGTGTGAAATCATCATGATCCGTAATTGTTACGTCAACTTCGCCACCATCTGCATCTTTATCATCTTCAGTTGTATTTGTACCTGTTTGTGTTAAGCCAGCAGGCTTTTCAAAAATAACTTTGTATTTACCGCTATCTAAATTATCGAAACGATATTTACCATTTTCATCTGTTTTAGTTGTTCCAATTACTTCGCCTTTTTCGTTTTGCAATGTAACTGTCACATCTTTAATACCTTTTTCAGTTGAGTCTTGTTTGCCGTCTTTATTACTGTCGTACCAAACATAATCACCTAAACTGTATTTTGGTGTTTTATAGAAACCACTGTCTAATGTCATATTATCTGCATCTTTAATGACACCTGTTGTTGTTAAACCATTAGAATCTTTATCTTCAGCTGTAGTATTTTTAACCGTTGGCGTGTAACCTGCTGGTGTTTCAAATTCTACTGTATAGTTACCATTATCTAAATCTGTAAATTTATATTTACCCGAGGCATCAGTAGTAGTTGTACCAATAACTTTTCCAGTACTATCTTTTAATGTAACCTTAACATCTTTGATACCAGGTTCATTAGCATCTTGGATACCATCTTTATTTGTATCTTCCCATACATAGTCACCAAGATTATATTTAGGTTCTTTATAAAAACCAGTGTCTAAAGACATATCATCTTTACCATTAATTTTAACAGTTACAGAACTACCATTTGAGTCTTTTTCACCATCAGTTGTTCCATTTACTTTTGTTGGAAGATATCCAGCTGGCGTTTCGAATTTAACTGTATAAGTTTCTCCGTCTTTCAAACCACCGAATTCATAATGACCGTTAGCATCTGTTCTTACTGATTTTGTAGTACCGTCTGGGTAAGTTAATGTAACTAAAACGTTTGCCATTGGCTTTTCTTTCGAATCTGTACCTTGGACACCGTCTTTATCAACGTCTTCCCATACATAGTCACCAATTTTGTATAACTTTTCTTCAGGTTTAACAGTACCGTCACCACCGCCAGAGTCATTAGAAGTTACGATGAAGTTTGAATATCCTGCATAATTATAATAACCATATTTATCAGTTGTTCTCATACTAGTACCTTGAGCAATATCTAGTTCGCCATCTGATGTAGGTGTATATTTACTAACAACTTTGATAATATAGGCTGAATTAATATCACCAAAATCCAATGTTGCTACATTATTACTAAATGATTTTTTATTATCAAATTGACTTGTTACATCTTCGTATTGACTAAAATCATAGATTCTATTACTTTGAGGCAATTGTTGATTAGGGTTAACTTTATAAACTTTTATTTCTGTATTTTGGTCAATAATGGTACTACCATTTCCTAGTTTAATATTTCCATAATCATCTACTTGACTACCAGCTATATCAACTTTAGTGTTAGTTGCTGTTTTTTTCAAAGGATTAACATAAATTTGTTGTTCAATAGTTTGTTTGTTTTCATCTAACTTTGTAAAGATAGATTGAATGTTTGAATCACCATGAACCATTGGGTCTTGATAATCAACAGAAACGTTTTGGCTAGTTTCTTTACCTGCTGTTGCAAACGTTAAATTCAAACTAGTTTCATTAGGTACTGCTTGCTTATCAATATATGAGTATAAAGTTAAACGTGCTTTTATATCTTCATATTTATCTACATAATCTGTAAATGTATATGTGATTTGCTTAGTCGCTTTATCAAATGTTCCTTTGGCAATAACCTCTCCTGATGGATCAGTAATATCGATAGGATCATTTTTATCTGTTAAATCCGAAGGAATTACATTCTTATCATAATTAATCGTCATTGTATCGCCTTTTTTGACTTTATTGTCAATTGTAAACTCTGTATCATATTCAATATCTTTACCGTCATGCGCTGCTGCCACATTATCTTTACCATCGCCAACTTTGATCGTCTGTTTCGTCACTGTAATTAAATCATTTACATTATTTGACGCAACTGCTGCTGGTTGTGCAACTGCAAAACGCATTTTCGCATTTAATCGTTTTGGTGCAACACTTGTTGGTGCTGTAGCAACTGGTTTAGTTGAATGATTAGTGTTATTTTCACTTCTAACTAATTCTTTTAATTTTTCAGGATCATTTTTAAGATCTTCTTTTGATACATTTACCGTTTGTTTTGGATTAGTTGCATCTGTAACTTGATTGTCTACTTTTGAAGGCGTTGGTTGCGGTTGTGAATTTTCAATATTTGTAGATTCTTGAGGTGTAGTTGGTTTTGTTTGAATTTCACTTGTAGATGGTTTTGTAGTTACATCGTTATTTGTATTATTTGGTGCTTTCTTCTCTTCTAAAATAACAGATGTATCTTCTGTCGCAGTTTTATCAGTTGAAGGTTTAACATTTTCTTTTTCAATGTTTTGAGGCTTAGTTTCAGTTGTAGCTGTAACGTTATTTTGCTGTTTTTGAGTACTTGATGAAGTTGATTCTTTTTTAGCTTCTGGTTGTGAATCAGTATTTGTTTCTTTCTTAATTGGATTTGTTGAATTATTTTCTGTTGTCGAATTATTTTCAGTTTCCGACACTACTTCTTTATTATCACTAGTCGTTGCATCATCTTGTTTTGCATTTTCTGTACTAGTGTTTTCAGCAGCTTTAGCTTCTTGGTTCCCTAGACCAAAAATCAATGTCGTACCTACTAAAATCGATGCAGTTCCTACAGTATACTTTCTAATCGAAAATTTGTTTAAGCGATTTGAAATCATACCCTTTTTTGTTATTGCCTTTTTATTATCCCTGTTAATCATATAAATCTCCTTTAAAATATCAATATTTGCAAAAAATTAATATTTTTACATATAAAAATTTGTATTCCCATCGTAATACATTTTTAGATAAAGCACAATACTTTAAATAAATTCATTTATCTAAGACTGTTATTTTACACTTTGGTTTGAATAAATTAATTCTAGTAATTTTTAATTATTCGTTTGTCTTTTATATCAATTGTTTTAAATGGTTTGATACTGTGTTTAATTGCTTTTCTTATTCGTTTGTACTTTTAATGTAAAGATGAATTAAATTTATGTTGATTTATGTTATATTTTTTAAAAAATTGCACTATTTAATCTCAAACATAAGATACATTTCATAAATTTTGAAATAAAAAACCAGGCCTCACGGACCTGGTATAAGCTGTATTATTTATTTTGTTTTTTACGACGACCGAATAACAATAATGATCCTAATGCTGCGAATAATCCGCCAAATAACGTTGCGTTATTTGAGCCGCTATTTTCATTACCTGTTTCTGGTAATGCTTTTGCTTTATTGTGATGGTCTTTAGTAGTACTCATTGGTTTAACAGGTGTGTGCTTACCTGCATCTGAGTCTGAATCACTGTCTGAATCTGAGTCGCTATCTGAGTCTGAATCGCTGTCCGAATCTGAGTCACTATCTGAGTCTGAATCGCTGTCTGAATCTGAGTCGCTATCTGAGTCTGAGTCGCTATCTGAATCTGAATCACTGTCTGAGTCTGAGTCGCTGTCCGAATCTGAATCACTGTCTGAGTCCGAATCGCTATCTGAATCTGAGTCACTATCTGAGTCTGAGTCGCTGTCTGAGTCTGAGTCGCTATCTGAGTCTGAATCACTGTCTGAGTCTGAGTCACTATCTGAATCTGAGTCACTATCTGAGTCTGAGTCGCTGTCTGAATCTGAATCGCTATCTGAGTCTGAATCACTGTCTGAGTCGCTGTCTGAGTCTGAGTCGCTATCTGAGTCTGAGTCGCTGTCTGAATCTGAGTCGCTGTCTGAGTCTGAGTCGCTATCCGAATCTGAGTCGCTATCTGAGTCTGAGTCGCTATCCGAGTCTGAGTCGCTGTCTGAATCCGAATCGCTGTCTGAATCTGAATCACTGTCTGAATCTGAATCGCTATCCGAGTCTGAGTCGCTGTCTGAATCTGAGTCGCTGTCTGAGTCTGAGTCGCTATCTGAATCTGAATCGCTATCTGAATCTGAGTCGCTATCTGATGTATCTTCTTCGAAGTATCCGTTATCAAGTGTGAAATCATCATGATCCGTAATTGTTACGTCAACTTCGCCACCATCTGCATCTTTATCATCTTCAGTTGTATTTGTACCTGTTTGTGTTAAGCCAGCAGGCTTTTCAAAAATAACTTTGTATTTACCGCTATCTAAATTATCGAAACGATATTTACCATTTTCATCTGTTTTAGTTGTTCCAATTACTTCGCCTTTTTCATTTAATAAAGTAACTTTAACATCTTTGATACCTTTTTCAGTTGAATCTTGTTTGCCGTCTTTATTACTGTCGTACCAAACATAATCACCTAAACTATATTTTGGTGTTTTATAGAAACCACTGTCTAATGTCATGTTATCTGCATCTTTAATGACACCTGTTGTTGTTAAACCATTAGAATCTTTTTCAGTATCATTTCCAGAAGTTACTGAAGTTGGTGTATAACCTGATGGTGTCTCGAATTCAACTTTATAAGTTCCATTGTTTAAATCAGTGAATTGATATTTACCATTTTCATCTGTTGTAACTGTTTTTAAAACTTTGTCGTTTTCATCTTTTAACGTAACTGTTACACCTGAAATACCCTTTTCATCTTTATCTTGAACACCGTTTTTATTTGTATCTTCCCATACATAGTCACCTAAGTTGTAAGTCGGTTTGTAGAAACCAGAGTCAATAGTATCGTTATCTTTATCTTTAATGACACCTGTTGTTGATGTACCATTTGAATCTATACCTTCATCAGTTCCTGAACCTACTTGTGTTGGTGTGTAACCTGATGGTGTTTCGAATTCAACTTTATAAGTTCCATTTTCTAATCCAGTAAATTGATATTTACCATCTTTATCTGTTTTAGTTGTTTGTAAAACTTCACCGTTTTCATTTTTCAATGTAACTGTTACGCCTGAAATACCTTTTTCAGTTGAATCCTGCTTACCATCTTTATTTGTATCTTCCCATACATAATTACCTAAATTATATTTTGGTGTTTTGTAGAATCCACTATCTAATGTCATGTTATCAGCACCATTAATAACACCTGTTGTTGTTAAACCATTAGAGTCTTTTTCAATGTCGCTACCAGATGTTACTGTAGTCGGTGTATAGCCTTCTGGTGTAGTAAATACAACTTTATAATTACCATTATCTAAATCAGTAAATTTATATTTGCCATCTGCGTCTGTTGTAACTGTTTTTAACACGTTACCGTTTTCATCTTTTAATGTTACCGTTACGCCAGATATACCTTTTTCATCTTGGTCTTGGATACCATTTTTATTTGTATCTTCCCAGACATAGTCACCTAAGTTGTATTTAGGTTTGTAAATACCTAAGTCTGCAGATAAGTTATCTTTGCCATTAACTGTAATAACTGAAGATAAGCCGTTTGAATCTAATTCTTCGTTATTACCTTGTTTTGAAGGGGTTACTTCATAACCTTTTGGTAAGTTTGAAAATTCTACACGGTAATCTCCATTAGGTAAGTTTGGAATCAAGTATGACCCATCTTCTTTAGTAACTGCTTCTCCTACTTTTGTATTTGTATTATTATCAAATACAGTTACAGTTACATTGCCAACGCCTTTTTCTCCTAATTCTTGAACACCGTTTTTATTAGTATCTTCCCATACGTAGTTACCAATTTTATATACTTCTTGACCAGCTCCGCCACTTTGGTTATTAGTAAATCCTAAAGCATTGCCAGTAGAAACGGATTTATTACCTGTTGAAGATAAAGTAGCCATTTGAACAAGTGTTGGGCTTTCGCTATTTGTATATTGGAATTTTGTATTAACCATTACAACATATGCTGATGTAATATCACCAAAATCAAGATTAACACTTTGATTTGATCCATACGTCATTTTATTTTTAAATTCATCAGTTACGTCTACCAAATCATTAGTATTAACGTCATATCCTTTATTCAATGTATATCCTTCAGGAACACGATATATTTTTATATTTGTAACATTTTGATTAATTTGACCAATATTAGTTGGATATTTCGGATGGTACGCTTCAACTTTTAACTTAGCACCTTTTAAATCCTTATCCATAGGATTAACATATACTACCTGGTTATAGTAACCAGGGTCTTCAACATTTCCTACATGAGAAACTGTCTCTGTAAAAGCTGATCCTATTGAATTATTGTCAGCTTCTTTATAAGCCGGATAAGTGATATCTGCTGTTGTAGTTGTAATTTGATTTCCAATAGTTACACTAAAAGGAACATCTTTCTTGTCAACAGGAATTGTATCTGCATCCATATAAATTGAGTAATTAATACCCATTTTTACTGAATTAAATCGATCAACATAATCTGTAAATGTATATGTAATTAAATTATTTGCAGTATCATGTTTTGCAGTCGCAATTGTTTCACCATTATTTGGATCTTTAATATCACCAATATTTTTAATATCTTCCGGATTCAATCCATATACTTGTACTGTATCTGAGTATTTAATTGTGAAATAATCACCTGATTTAACTTTGTCATCAACTGTAATTTGTGATTTTAATGATAAATAATCTTGGGCTGGTACAATCGTTTTGCTATTATCTGCATCAACGACAGTTAATGTTGTATTTGATGTGATTAAATCATTAACATTTTTAGAATCTGTTGAGTTTGGTTGTATTGCTGCCATACGCATTCTTGTATTCAAACGTTTAGGTGCTGTACTTTTTGGCAAAATGATATCTGCATTATTTTCATTATTTGAATTACTATTGTTATCAACAAGAGTTTCAGCATTACTCTTGATAGCATCACTTTTAACATTTAATGTAGTTGATTCAGTTTTGGCATCTACCTTTTTGTTTTCCTCATTAGTTGGTTGAGCATTTACCACTGATTTATTCTCTTGCAAATCAGGTTGTAACGCTTCTTGATTACTTATAGTTTGTTTAGTGTTTAAATCTTCATTCGTAGATTTTGGTGAAGCTTGCTCATCTGATTTGGCAGTTGAAACTTCAACTTTATTTCCAGTGGTAGATTGTACACTTTCTTTTTCTATTGATTTATTCCCATTTGAAGTCGTTTCATTACCTTGAGATGATACCATTTCTTTTTGATTATCATTTTTAGTATTGTCTTCTTGATTTAGTTGCTGCATATCAACTTTACCACTCGATTGATTATCACTTGCTGAAGTTGTCGCTTCGTTCAATTCTTTATTAGTACTTTCTGCAGCCTTTGCTTCTTGGTTCCCCAGACCAAAAATTAATGTTGTACCTACTAAAATTGATGCTGTTCCCACTGTGTACTTTCTAATCGAAAATTTATTTAATCGATTGGATACCATGCCTTTTCTTGTTATTGCCGTTTTATTTTCTCTGTTTAGCATTAGATTACTCCTAATTCATCAAATTTTTAAATAATACAATTGTTTTAAATACAAAAATGTATATCAATATAGTATTACATTTTTAGATAAAGTACAATACTTTAATTATTTTTCTTTATCTTAAAACGTTATTTAATATTTGTGTTTAAATAAAAATTTTTATGAGTTTTGTAATCTTTATTTAATTATCATAAAAAATAGCATTATCTACCCTTGAAATTAATATTTTGGCTTTTCTAATTCATAAACAATTACACTGATATAACGAATTAAATTGTATCTAATTTTTTAAATCTTTTTGATTTATATCTGGTAATTTCTAAACAGAAAAACCAGGTCACAAGGACCTGGTTAAGTTAATCATATTATTTATTTTGTTTTTTACGACGACCGAATAGTAATAATGAACCTAATGCCGCAAATAATCCACCGAATAATGTGCCATTATTTGAATTATTATTTTCACTACCTGTTTCTGGTAATGCTTTAGCTTTGTTGTGATGATCTTTAACCGTACTCATTGGTTTAGCCGGTATATGTTTACCTGCATCTGAGTCGCTATCTGAGTCACTGTCTGAATCGCTGTCTGAATCTGAGTCGCTATCTGAGTCGGAATCACTATCTGAGTCTGAGTCACTGTCTGAGTCTGAGTCACTATCTGAATCTGAATCGCTGTCTGAGTCTGAGTCGCTATCTGAGTCTGAGTCGCTATCTGAGTCTGAGTCACTATCTGAATCTGAATCGCTATCTGAATCTGAATCACTGTCTGAGTCTGAGTCGCTGTCTGAATCTGAATCGCTATCTGAGTCTGAGTCACTATCTGAATCTGAGTCGCTGTCTGAATCTGAATCGCTATCTGAGTCTGAGTCACTATCTGAATCTGAATCGCTGTCTGAATCTGAGTCGCTATCTGAGTCTGAGTCACTATCTGAATCTGAGTCGCTGTCTGAGTCTGAGTCGCTATCTGAATCTGAGTCGCTGTCTGAGTCTGAGTCACTATCTGAGTCTGAATCACTGTCTGAATCTGAGTCGCTATCTGAGTCTGAGTCACTATCTGAATCTGAATCGCTATCTGAATCTGAATCGCTGTCTGAGTCTGAATCGCTATCTGAGTCCGAATCGCTATCTGAGTCTGAGTCGCTGTCTGAATCTGAATCGCTGTCTGAATCTGAATCGCTGTCTGAATCTGAGTCGCTATCTGATGTTTCTTCTTCGTAGTAGCCATTATCTAGTGTGAAATCATCATGATCCGTAATTGTTACGTCAACTTCGCCACCATCAGCATCTTTATCATCTTCAGTTGTATTTGTACCTGTTTGAGTTAAGCCAGCAGGCTTTTCAAAGATAACTTTGTATTTACCACTATCTAAATTATCAAAACGATATTTACCATTTGAATCTGTTTCAGTTGTACCAATTACTTCGCCTTTTTCATTTTGCAATGTAACTTTAACACCTTTAATTCCTTTTTCAGTCGAATCTTGTTTACCATCTTTATTACTGTCATACCAAACATAATCACCTAAACTGTATTTTGGTGTTTTATAGAATCCACTGTCTAATGTCATGTTGTCAGCATCTTTAATGACACCTGTTGTAGTTAGTCCATCAGAATCTATTGCGTCATCTGTACCTGCATTTGCAGTTGTTGGTGTATAACCGGCTGGTGTTGAAAATTCTACACTATATGTTCCATTGCTTAAACCTGTGAACTGATATTTACCATTTTCATCTGTTGTCGTACGATCTAATTCTTTACCATTGCTATCTTTAAGAATGACATACACGCCTTTAATACCCTTTTCGTTAGCATCTTGTTTACCATCTTTATTTGTATCTTCCCAAACATAATCACCAAGATTGTATTTTTTTTGATCGCCATTTGCAGTTGATGAGCCATTCACATTTGAATAACTATTTGACCAACTATATTTAGTTTTGTCAGTGTCTAAAGTATAATCAATTTTCCCATTATCTGTTGAACTATTATCTGGATAAGCAACTTGTTGAATGATGTATTGTTTATTACTACTTTTTTGGCCTTTCATTAAATCGACTGTAGCTGTTTTATTATCATTACTATAATTAATATCGAATTGATCAGTAACATCTGTAAGTTTTGAAGTATCTGGTGTGAAACTATCCACAAACTGATTTTGGTTAGTCACTTCGTATATTTTGAAGTTTTTTGCATTTGGATTAAATTTATATCCAGTTAAATTAGTAACAAACGTTTGTTTAGTATATGTATTTTTAGGTTGATTTACATATGCAGTCATATTTCGTGACAAATCTTCATTGTTGATATAATTTGTACTTGAAATAAGCGGTTGTGCTTTTTTATTACCATAATCGACAATAACTTCTTTACTATAAGAGTCGTTTCCTAATGTAACTTCCATTTTATAAGCAGTTTTATCAGTTGTTGCATTTTCACGTTTGGCAAATGAAACTTGTTCAATACTACCACTAATATTTGTATATTGATCAACATAGTTTGTAAATGTATATGTTGTTGAATTTGTTGCACTATCATAAATACCTTTAGCAATAATGTTACCTTGAGCATTATATAAATTTTGTGTTTTCGATGGTAATCTTACTGATCCTGGACGGAAATATTGACCATATTTAAAAGTAAATGTATCGCCCTCTTTAACAGAATCATCGATTGTATAATTTGCTTTTAATTTTAAAACATCACTTGAAGTTGCCCAAAATTCAGTTTTACCAGTATCTTTATTAACATGTCCTTTATCAATCGCAATATCAATATTCTTAAAATGTACTTTATCATTAACATTTGTACCTTGTTGTGGTGCTGCAACAGTATTCACTGCCATACGGTTTAATGTTCTTGGTTTAATAGTTGTTGTTTTAGGCTTAGTTGAAACGTCTTTTGCCTGCGTTAAATTGCTTTTACTAGTATCGTTACTATATGTAGTTGCTGATTTATCATTTGTTGTTACATTGCTAGTTTGTGTAGTAGATTGATTAGCTGTAGTGTTTTGTGGTGATTGCATGTTACTACTAGTTTCTTTAACTGTTGCACTATCACTCATTGTCACTTTAGGCTGATCTGCAGTTGCAGTTTGCGTATTATCTTTTAGTTGACGACTATCAACTTTTTCAGTTGTTTTATTCTCACTTGGAGCTGTCGTTTCATTTTTTGATTGATTTAATTCTCCATTCGTATGTTCTGCCGCTTTAGCTTCATGACCACTTAACCCAAAAATCAATGTTGTCCCTACTAAAATTGAAGCAGTACCTACAGAATACTTTCTTATCGAAAATTTGTTTAATCGATTTGATATCATGCCTTTTCTATTTGTTGCTGTCTTTTTATTATTCATTTAATAATACTCCTTTAAAATATCAAAATTTGATAAATATAATATTTTGCATATATAAATTTCTGCATTACTATCGTAATATAAATTTCAATAAAGTGCAATACTTTAATTATTTTTCTTTATTTTACAATGTTATTTGCCACAAATATTAATATGAATCACAGTTTAAGAATTGCAATTTTTAATACTTTTTTTCTTTAATTGTTTTAAATTATTTATCTATATTTTTAAAACTCACTTTTAATCTAAGCTTGTTTTCAATTCGCTATTACATCTTATTTTAATTAATAACATTGCTCGCAACAGTAATCTCAAAGGCTTACTATTGGTGCATTAGAACAAAAAATAGGCATGTGACTTAAAAGCATTCTCAATGAAATACCTTAAGCTACATACCTATTTTTAATGTATATTTACATTTTTTTAATATTATTTTAAATGTTCATATGGACTATTATTCACAAAAGATACAATTTGATCGACAAATAATCTTGCTCGTAATTGGAATTCACTATCATTTAAGTAATATGAACCATCTTCATTTTTAGCAAAATCAGAATCATGTGTTGCAATTTGAGTTGGTACAGCAATGCCTAGTAAACTTCTGACGATTACTCTTAAATGTGACAATGGCTCTGAACTAACAATACCACCACTATTTCCTATTAAGCCTACAGGTTTCATTTTAAAATAATCCATATTTAGATGATCTAATGCATTTTTCAATATTCCAGAATATGAACCATGATAGTTTGGCGTTCCTAATATTAAAAAGTCCGCCGCCATTGCTTTCTCTTTTAAATCTTTCATATTTTGTTTGATTTCATCAATAGACGGTGTTGTTCCTGAAAAATCTAATTGATTTAACGGCTTTTCTGCTAAATCGAATATTTCCGCTTCAATATCATGTGTTTTAAAATGCTCAGTTAAGTATCTTGCTAGTGCACTTGTATGTGAATTCACTTGTGCACTGCCAATAATAATTAATCCTTTCATATTTGACCCCTCTTTTTTATTAAACTTGTTGTTCACGTAATAATTTCATAATAGCTTTTCCAACACCACTATTTTCATTCGTATCTGTGACATATTTCGCTATTTTTTTAACTTCTTCTGCACCATTTTCCATCGCAACTGGATAACCAACTTTCTCTAACATTGATAAGTCATTTAAATTGTCACCTATTGCCATGACATCTTTCATTTCAATCCCTAATCTTTCGGCAATTGTTTCTAGCGCAATACCTTTTTGTGCATCTGAATGCGTTATTTCTATATTTCCTCTCGAAGATGATGATATAGCTAAATTCGGAGATTCAGCTAAAATTTTACTAGCTTTGTCAATTTTTTCTAAATTTCCATCAAATGCTAATATTTTCATAATTAATTCACCAGGTATGTTTTCAATAGCATCATAATTATCAACAACTTTCAACGTACCATTATCTATGCGTCTTTGAATACCATTTTTAATACGCTCAACGTTTGCATGTTGACCTGCACGCTCAGCAATATCTATGTAAATGTCTAAATCTCTTTGTGGATTTTCAGTATAAATCGCACGACTCGTGTATACTTGATAATAAATACCTGCATCTTTTAAAACATTTGTAATTTTGTGTACTAACGATTTATTAAGGTGTGAAGTGCTCATTACATTGAAAGTTTCATCACGTACTTCAGCACCATTCAAACAAATATATGGTACTGTTAAATCTGTGTCAGCAACTGGTGCTTGTGCTTCATAAAATGCTCGACCTGTCGCGATAACAACCGTTATCCCTTGTTCTTGAGCGTATTTAATCGCATCAATATTAGGTTGAGAAATTTCATGTGCTGCATTAAGTAGCGTGCCATCCATATCAGTGGCTATTAGTTTTATCATTATGTTACCTCGTTTCGTAAATTTAAAATCTTGTTCTTACATAAGAATATATACTCAGCGCACATACTTTTCTATTAACATTTATATTGTCATTAATTTATCATATAATGTAATTCTAACAAATTTTAATTAGTATGTACTATCGTCTAATTGGTGGATTTCTTATTGGCTCTTAAGTTTTTAAAAAATGTTGTTAATAATGTGCTACATGCTTCTTTAAGTACACCTTTATCAACAATTGCACGATGATTAAAATTAGATTGTTGCAATAAATTCATTAAACTGCCACTACAACCACCTTTAGGATCATCTGCGCCATAGACGACTCTTGGAATGCGACTCATTACAATTGTTCCTGCGCACATGACACATGGTTCTAAGGTTACATATAATGTGCAACCTTCTAAACGCCAACTACCTAACACTTTGGCTGCACGTTCAATTGCAATATGTTCAGCATGCGCCGTTGGTTGTTGTAGTGTTTCTCTTAAATTATGTGCTCTAGCGATAACTTCATCATCTTTAGTGATGATAGCACCTATAGGTACTTCGCCTAGTTGAGCTGCTTTTTTAGCTTCTTCAATCGCTAATGTCATAAAATATATATCATTTGTCATTTATGTCCAGATACCTCACTTATGGTACAATACTCAATGTCTATTTTAACATTTGGAGATGTGAATATGAACAAGCCTTTTATAGCAATTGAAGGTCCTATTGGCGTAGGTAAATCTTCACTTGCACACAAATTAAGTCAAACTTTAGATTTTTATGAAGAAAAAGAAATAATCACAGAAAATCCATTTTTATCAGACTTTTATGAAGATATCTCTAAATGGAGTTTTCAAACTGAAATGTTCTTTTTATGCAATAGATATAAGCAATTTCAAGATGTAACACAACTAAATCAAGGTGTAGTTAGTGATTATCATATACATAAAAATAAGATATTTGCTAAAAATACTTTGAGTTCTGTTGAATTTCAGAAATTCAGTAAAATTTATGATATTTTAACTGAAGATATGATTATGCCGAATATGATTATCTTTTTAGATGCAGACCTTGATGTGTTAAAATCTAGAATTGCTAAACGTAACCGTAGTTTTGAGCATCAAATAGAAGATGAATATCTGTTAAAGTTAAAAAAAGATTATCGTGAGTATTATGAGTCCTTACAAAGTAATGGTTCAAATGTAGTTTTAATCGATACAACTTCTATTGATTTTCTTAAAAATGAACAAGATTACGAAGATATATTACATATTATATTACCTATGATAGGAGATATTACCAATGAATAATTACGGTATTCCACAAAATGCCATTATAACCATTGCAGGTACAGTTGGTGTTGGAAAATCAACACTAACGCAAGCACTTGCAGATAAATTAAACTTTAAAACGTCTTTTGAAAATGTCGAACATAATCCATATTTAGATAAATTTTACAGCGATTTTGAACGATGGAGTTTCCATTTGCAAATTTACTTCTTAGCTGAACGTTTTAAAGAACAAAAGCGTATGTTTGAATATGGTGGTGGCTTTGTCCAAGATCGATCAATTTATGAAGATGTTGATATTTTTGCAAAAATGCATGAAGAAGAAGGCACAATGAGTAAAGAAGATTTCAAAACATATTCAGACTTATTTAATGCCATGGTCATGACACCTTATTTTCCTAAACCTGATGTAATGATTTATTTAGAATGTAACTATGATGAGGTCATTGATCGTATTATTGAACGTGGTCGCGAAATGGAAATTAATACAGACCCTGAATACTGGAAAAAGCTATTTAAACGCTATGACGATTGGATTAATAGCTTTAATGCATGTCCAGTTGTACGTATCAATATTAATGAATATGATATCCATAAGGACCCCGAATCTTTAAATCCTATGATAAACAAAATTGCTCGAATTATTCAAACATATCGACAAGTAGATACACGATAAAAGACTAAAGACATAGCGTATATGTTTATATTCAATGTATATTCCATAGATATTATCGATTATTTTATCAATTCTATCGAATACATTAATTCACATATACACTATGTCTTTCTTTTTAATTTAAAGCTTCTAAAATATCTGCCGCACTATTTAAAATAATATCAGCTTCATGTAATTCTTCTTTTGTTGCAATACCTGTTAATACACCTATTGCCATACCTAAATTTGCATTACTTGCTGTCTTCATATCATTAGCAGTGTCTCCTACTATAGCTACTTTCTGAGGATCTACATTATATTGCTCAAATAAAGGCGATAATACTTTAGGATTTGGCTTCTCATAGGCATCCGCTTCGGTAGAAATGATCAAATCGAACAACGAGGTAGCATTGGTATGTGCTAAAAATTGTTCTACACCTTTTTTAGTATCACTCGTAACAATACCAAGTTGATAGCCTTTTGCTTTCAAATCGATAAGTGCTTCTTTAACACCTTCTACCCAATTAATTTCAGGAATACGTTCATCTACCAGCTTTTGACTTGTTGACTTGGACCAGTCGGTTGTATCTTGTCCCGTCACATCATTAAATGCCTGGATAATTTGTTGTAAAGATCCTGAACCCATCACTGATTTTGGATCAATAGATTCTTTAATGACACCGAGTTGTCTTAAAGCAGCTTCTTTATTATGTACTGGGAAAGTCTCAAGCAATGATTGTACAAATCGTACCCCTATTTTTTCCCAACTTCTATCAAATTCAATTAACGTACCATCTTTATCAAATAATATCCATTCCATTAATATCAATACTCCTATTTATTTATTTCGTATTATGCTGATTCTATGATATTCGTTATCCCCTGAAAATGAACTCGTAGTATTGTTCTATTTAAATATTGAATTAAATATAATAATAAGTGAAATCCCCTTCAATACTTAACAATAAACATTGTAAACTTAATTTATTACCATGCTTCGCTTTATTGAAAGGGATTTTAGTCATGATTAACTTTTGCATATTGTTTTCATGATTATATTCAATTTTTATTAATATTTTGTACAACGACTCTCCAACCATTTTTATCTTCTAAAGTACCATTTTGAATACCAGTATAGACGTCGTATAATTTTTGAGTAATTTCACCAGTCTCATTATTATTAATAACGATTTCACGATCTTCGTATCTCAATGTACCCACAGGTGAAATAACTGCTGCAGTACCACTACCAAATACTTCTGTTAACTCACCTTTATCATATGATTCGAATAATTCATCGATTGAAACGCGGCGCTCTTCGACTTCATATCCTAAGTTTTTAGCTAATTCGATAATAGATTTACGTGTAATACCAGGTAAAATACTGCCATTCAACTCTGGTGTAATTACTTTGCCATTTTCAACGAAGAAAATGTTCATGCTACCAACTTCTTCGATATATTTCTGTTCAACACCATCAAGCCATAATACTTGGTCATAACCTAATTTATTTGCATTAGTTTGTGCTAATAAACTTGCCGCATAGTTACCTGCAACTTTTGCAAAGCCTACACCGCCACGAACAGCACGCACATATTCATCTTCTACATAGATTTTAGTTGGTTTTAAAGTTTCACCACCATAATATGCACCTGAAGGAGATAAAATAATTAATAATTTATACTGATGTGATGCACCAACGCCAAGTGCCCCTTCTGTTGCAAAAACAAATGGACGAATATATAATGATTGACCTTCCCCTTCAGGAATCCAATCTCTTTCAATATCAACTAATTGTTTTAGCCCCTCTAACAATTCTGCTTCGTCTACTTGAGGCATTTCTAATCGTGCTAACGAGTTATTAAGACGCTTAAAATTTTCTTCAGGACGGAAAAGTGCAACTTCCCCATCTCTTTTATATGCTTTTAATCCTTCGAATACCGATTGACCATAATGAACACCTTGTGCAGCAGGTGAAATTTCAATAGGACCATAAGGTACTATCTTCAAATCATGCCATCCTTTATCTGCATCATAATCATAACTCAACATATAATCAGTAAAATATTTACCAAAACCTAGTTGAGATGTATTTGGTTTTTGTTTTAATGTTTCTCGTCGTTCAACTTTAACTGCTTGTGACATGGTGATTGCCTCCTAATAATATTGTATAAGAATTTGTTTAACTTAAATTATAACAATCCATATTTTTCTGTTCAATAAATTTTCTAAAAATTCAAAATTAATTAACAGATTTTCTAGAAAGACTATATCTTTTAGTATAAACGTATTAATTTCACAGAGACAAGTAATCTGTGTTTTACTAATATACTTTACATACAAAAAACTCTTTACTTTAAAATGAACTAAGCTCGCGAATTCAATAAGTATAATGAATAATATTAGAATTCATGCACTAGTTTATTAAAATAAAGAGTAATTTAAAATATCATTCCGTGTATTAAAGTGAATGGAAATGATTAGTTATTATTTTTAACAGTATCTTTTTGTTCAATAGCTTCTAACATTAATTTAGTCATGCTCGCTAAATCATATTTAGGATCAAATCCCCATTCGCCACGTGAACAGCTTGTATCAATAGAATCCGGCCAACTATTAGCGATACCTTGTCTAATAGGATCAACATCGTAATCTAATGTAAAATTGGGATAGTATTCTTGAATTGCTTCTTTTACCATCTCTGGATCAAAACTCATTGCGCTCAAATTATAACCATTTCTAGTTTCTAATTTAGCGTCGTCTGCTTCCATAAGTTTAATAATTGCTTCAATTGCATCATCCATATACATCATATCCATATACGTGCCTTTATCTATGAAGCTTGTATAATGACCCTCTCTTACTGCTTTGAAGTATATTTCAACAGCATAGTCTGTAGTACCGCCACCTGGCTCTTTAACATGCGAGATTAAACCTGGGAATCTAACACTTCTTGTATCTACACCAAAACGTTTGAAATAGTATTGACACAATAATTCTCCAGCTACTTTATTTACACCATACATTGTCGTAGGTTGCTGAATCGTTACTTGTGGCGTATTAACTTTAGGAGTTGAGTCTCCAAATGCACCAATTGAACTTGGTGTGAAAAAGTGCAAATTATAAGTTCTTGCAGCTTCTAATGCATTCATTAATCCACCCATATTTAAATCCCAAGCTAGAATTGGATTTTTCTCAGCAGTTGCTGATAATAATGCTGCCATATGCATTAGACTATCCGCTTCAAAGTCCCTAACTAACTCAAACATACGGTCACGATCTGTTACGTCTAAGATTTCAAATGGTCCATTTTGTACAGGTGAGTCTGCTTCAGGTTCCCTAATATCTGTAGCAAGAACATTATCTGTCCCATAAATTTCTCTGCACTTAACAACTAATTCTGTACCAATTTGTCCTAATGCACCAGTAATCATAATTTTTTTCATAGAAATATCTCCTTTGTCTCTTCTATATAGCTATAGTCCATCACAAGCGGACATAATATTCATTTTCATAATAATTATAATATAAAAGCGCTTTCTTGTATATATGACATGTACATGTTGCTGATATTTCTGTAAATGGAAATTCTAGTTGTATTAATTGATTTTAGTAATTTATAGCGTTTATTATTGCTAATTACTGTCAAATTAAATTTTTTATCCCTCAACTCTTAAACTCTGGATATCTTTCATTATATTAGCTTTTTTATAACCATGGATATCATGTAAAGCCTTATAAGCTTTAAATAATGTTTCATACCTTTGTACTTTTTCCGCTTCTGGATTAATTTCGTATAAAATTGGCTCTTTCATAGCATCAACTGCATCATTAATTGAATTATGTGCGCCACCACTGACTGCACCTAATATTGCTGCGCCTATTGCTGGTGCATACTCACTATCCATAACAATTAATTTTTTATTCAGTACATTCGCATAGATATCCATCATAACAGCATTCTTTTTAGGTATACCGCCACATGCAAATACCTTTTCTACTTCCATATGCCAATCTTGATACTGTTGCATAATCATCTTAGTACCAAATGCTGTAGCTTCTAAATATGCTCTATAAATATCCTCATGCTTAGTTTGTAAAGTTAATCCAAAGATACAACCTGTTAAATTGCTATCACTTAATACACTTCGATTTCCATTATGCCAATCAAGAGCAATGAGCCCACTTTCACCTGGCATTTGATGTTTTATCTTTTCATTCATTAATTCAAATACAGTCATATTTCTATTTGCTGCTTCATCTACATATGACTTTGGTGCTTGCTTAGCGACATACTCAAACAAATCACCTACTGCTGATTGTCCCGCTTCATAAGCAAATAATTCTGGAATAATTGCTCCTTTTACAGAACCTGATATACCTGGCACTTGATGTTGCTTTTCATTTAACATAAGATGGCATGTGCTTGTTCCCATCACCATAGTCATTTCTTTATCTTTTTCAGACCCAATACCTAATAAACTAGCATGGGCATCAATAATAAAAGGACTTACCATAGTCTCTTTTGATAATCCTAATTTCTGTGCCATTTTATCATCCAGTTTCCCTACTGCTTCACCAATATTAACAACAGGTGCAGATACTTTATCTTGAATTACTTTTGATAATTTGGGGTCTATTTTATCAAATAAATCATAATGAAACCCTGTTTCTTCTTCCCAAAATGCTTTGAAACCTAATCCACAATTCGACCGTACATTTTTATTAGTTAATTTATTTACAATCCAATCGCCCGCTTCCATAATATAAGCCGTTTTTTCCATAATTTCTGGTGCTCGATTCATGACTTCCATTATTTTGGGAATCATCCATTCACTACTAACATTATATCCATAATGGCCTAACCACTTATTATTATTTTCAATAGCAGTTTGATATAATTTCTCTGCCTCTTTATATGCACCATGATGTTTCCAAAGTTTCACATACGCATGTGGATTGTTTTTAAATTGTTTTAAGTTATGTACCGGGTTAAGGTTTTCGTCAGTAAAAATAATAGTAGATGAAGTAAAGTCTATACCAATACCTACTATATTGTCTGGATCTATTTTTGATTCACGTACTATATATGATATTCCTTCTTCCATAATTTCTAAATAATCATTACTATTTTGAAGTGCATATGTATGTGGTATTTTCAAACCATTTAATTCACTCTCAATGACACCATGTGTATATGGTTTCACAAATTTTGATACTACTTGACCGTTAGTTGTATTAATTAAAAACACACGGCCTGAAGCTGTTCCATAATCAATTCCAATGCTATAAGACATCATGTTTCCTCCATATCGCTAGTTGCGGTTATTAGTTTTGTAAGCGTTTTCTTAAATCATACTCATAATAGGTTCTATTTTACAAGTATCACTTAAATTTTGCCAAAAAAAGAGTCCTCATACATTTACATATGAGGCTCCTCTAATTAATATTTAATTATTTATTTTGTATTGCATTTAACATTTCATTAACTGCTAATTTTCCTAACTCATTTGAAGCTAAAGGACTGTCACCTGTTAATAATTTACGATCTTTTAACGTTCTTCCTGTCATATCGTCGTTAACTACTTTTAATCCTTGTTTAGTTAGTAAATCAGCAACTAACCATTTCAAGCGCCCAGGTAAATAACCTATTTCAATATTTGCACCTTCATCTAATGAGTCAGGGAAGACACAAACAGAGTATCCTTCTAATGGAGATTTTTCTCTGTTAAGCCCTGCTGAAAGTAGTGCTGCTGGTCCATGACATAATGTAACTATAAAGCGGTCATTGTCTAATGCCCAATCTAATGTTTGTTGAACGTCCTCACTTTCAGAAATACCAACAACTGCAGCATGTCCGCCTGGGATAAAGACAGATAAATAGTCTGAATCAGGTCCTAATTCATTTTTAATCACATCTGCTAATTTTTTTGGCTGTTTTAATTTTTCTTTCAATTTATTATAAGTACTTATAACTGCCTCGTCTTCAGTTGGCATAGCCCATAATTCTAATTTAACTGGATAACCAGATAATGTCGCAACATCAACGTCAAAACCTGCTTCCATTAAATGATGTAAAGGTAATAACATTTCAACAGGATGATTACCCGTAGAGAACATTTTTCCATTTTCCAATAATACATATCTCTCTTCAGCAGCAATCATCAATACTTTCCATTTACCATCTTTATAGGCACCTTTGTGTTCAACACCATCAAAATCTGTTTTAGGTGCTGTATATTGACTAAGGGAATATGGTGATGGGAAAAATGCATTATCTTCTGCTTTATCTGGCGTTGGTTGCTTACTTAATTCATTTACATCTTGTGACATAGTTTATTCCTACTTTCTCTATATAGTTACTACTAGTATAGACATATACTACACACTATAAACATGTATTACTATTAAAATGCTCATTATCAAAAATAATCAAAATGAATTTCTTTGAAAAAAATACAACTAAATTCTACAAGATGCTTTTAAAATTCAAACTTCAATTTTGGGGAGCACTAAACATTGATATAAGAACTTACTGTTAATAAACTAAACATTAAAAAAAGCCCACGACAATATTTGCCGTGGGAATAAATAAATATTAAATCAACTTCATTTCTTTTCCTACTTTTTCATAAGCCGCAATTGCTTCATCTAACATGTCTTTTGTATGTGCAGCTGTAGGCATATTTCTTACACGTCCTGTACCTCTTGGTACTGTTGGGAAAACGATAGATTTCACATAGACACCTTCGTCTTTTAAACGCTTACTAAATTCTTGAGTTGTTTTTTCATCACCAATAATTACTGGTGTAATTGGAGTTTCTGACTCACCTGTATCATATCCTAATTTTGACAATCCATTTTTTAAATATTGTGCATTGTTCCATAATTTATCATGTAATTCAGTTGAATCCATTAACTTTTTAACTGCTTCAGTTATTGCTTTGGTATCCCCAGGTGCTAATGATGTAGAGAATAAGAATGGTCGTGATTGTGCTTTTAACCAATCTATTAACTCTTTTGTACCTGCTACATAACCGCCAACGACACCAATTGCTTTAGAAAGCGTACCTATTTGGAAATCGATTTTATCTTGTAAACCAAAATGTTTAACCGTACCAGCGCCTTTACCCATAACACCTGAACCATGAGCGTCGTCAACATAAGTTAATAAACCAAATTCTTCTGCAATTTCTACAATTTCAGGTAATTTAGCCACATCACCATCCATACTAAAAACGCCATCAGTGATATACATCACTTTATTGTATTGACCTGATTCAACTGCTTCTTTTGCTTTCGCACGTAAATCATCCATGTCTGAATGGTTAACTCGAATAATTTTAGCTTTAGATAAGCGACATCCATCAATAATTGATGCATGATTAAGCTCATCTGATAAAATAGCATCATTTTTATTCATGACAGCTGAAATAGCAGCCATATTACAATTAAATCCTGATTGATAAGCTATTGCAGCTTCTGTTCCTTTAAATTTTGCTAGTGTTTCTTCTAATTCGTCGTGTAAATCTAATGTACCATTGATTGTACGAACAGCGCCTGCACCTACACCATGTGTATCAATAGCTGCTTTTGCAGCTGATTTCAAATCTTCATTTGTTGCTAGTCCTAAATAATTATTTGAAGATAAGTTAATGTATGATTTCCCATTGATTTTGATTTCTGGTCCGTTTGCACCTTCAATTGTATCTATTTCATTATACAAACCATTTTCTTTTAGATAATTTATATTTTCCTCTAAAAACTCATGTAATGATTGAACCACAGTATATAATCCCCCTTAAGTATTGTTTGGTAATACCTTTATCATACAGTAATTCTACATAACTTGAAAGCCTTATCATTCATAGATAAAATATCTCAAAGCAATCATTTAGTACGATAATTTCATAAAATGTTATACTATAAACATTATTTTAGAAAGTAGTGATAAGGGTGTTAGATTGGTTCCAACTAGCAAATAATAAAGAAAATAAAACAATTCAACTCAGACGTTATTTACACCAATATCCTGAGTTATCTTTTGAAGAATTTCAAACACATGATTATATTGTTAACCAATTAAGCCAGTTATCTTGTGATATTGAAACTCCTATCGGCCGCAATGGTATCAAAGCCACATTTAAAGGCTTGGGCACAGGACCTACCATTGCATTAAGAGCTGACTTTGATGCGTTACCTGTCGAGGAATTAAACGATGTGCCTTATAAGTCTAAAAATCCAGGATGTATGCATGCGTGTGGGCATGATGGTCATACAGCAATTTTACTTACTGTAGCAGAGATTTTAGATGAACATAAACATTTATTAGAAGGTAATGTTGTATTAATATTCCAGTACGGTGAAGAAATCATGCCAGGTGGTTCTCAAGAAATGATAGATGCTGGATGTCTGGAAAATGTAGATAGAATTTACGGTACACATTTATGGAGTGGTTATCCTACTGGAACTATTCATTCACGTGCGGGGGCAATCATGGCCTCTCCAGATGAATTTAGTGTCACAATTAAAGGTCGTGGCGGTCATGGTGCCAAACCTCATGAAACCATTGACCCAATAGTAATCATGGCAGAGTTCATTTTAAGTGCACAAAAAATAATTTCACGTACGATCGATCCAGTTAAACAAGCTGTACTTTCATTTGGAATGATTCAAGCAGGCACCACAGATAGCGTTATTCCTGATCAAGCATTTTGTAAAGGTACAGTTAGAACTTTCGATTCAGATATACAGAATCATGTAATGGACAAAATGGATAAGCTTCTACAAGGTTTAGCAATAGCAAATGATATTAACTATGATTTGAATTATATTAAAGGGTATTTGCCTGTCCATAATAACGAGAAAGCATATCAAGTTATTAAAGAAGCAACAAATGACTTACATGTTCGCTTTAATGAATCAGATTTAATGATGATTGGAGAAGATTTTTCACATTATTTGAAAGTACGACCAGGTGCATTCTTTCTGACTGGTTGTGGTAATGAAAGTAAAGGTATTACAGCGCCACACCATAATCCCAAATTTGATATTGATGAAAAATCATTAAAATACGCTGTAGCTGTATTTTTAAAAATCATTGAATTAGAGCAAGTATTTAAAACAAATTAAGCATTTAAATTAATTGAAAGATATGAATCTGAGACATAAACTAATGAAATGCTCCCTTCAAAGTAGACATTGAAAAAATGAAAACTTTGAAGGGAGCATTTTACAATGTCCAAGACTCAACAATTTTATTTAAACAGTATTATCAGTTATAAGTTTTATTAGTCAGTCTTTCATCAATTATTGTTCTTCTAAATCGAATAGCCATTACAAAATTTACACATTAAAAAAAGACCCCTCGATTGAGGGATCTTCTTTTTATATAAAATCTAAGAAATTAGAAATTATTTAATGATTTCAGTAACAACGCCTGATCCTACAGTACGTCCACCTTCACGGATTGAGAAACGAGTACCGTCTTCAATCGCGATTGGAGCGATTAATTCTACTGTCATTTCAACGTTATCACCAGGCATTACCATTTCAGTACCTTCTGGTAAGTGAACAACACCAGTTACGTCAGTAGTACGGAAATAGAATTGTGGACGATAGTTTGAGAAGAATGGAGTGTGACGTCCACCTTCGTCTTTTGATAATACGTATACTTCTGCTTTGAATTCAGTATGTGGTGTAATTGAACCAGGAGCAGCTAATACTTGACCACGTTGTACGTCTTCACGAGCAACACCACGTAATAATGCACCAATGTTGTCACCAGCTTCAGCGTAGTCTAATAATTTACGGAACATTTCAACACCTGTAACAGTTGTTTTAGATGTGTCATGTAAACCGATGATTTCAACTTCTTCACCAACTTTGATTTGACCACGTTCAACACGGCCTGTAGCAACAGTACCACGACCAGTGATTGAGAATACGTCCTCAACTGGCATCATGAATGGTTTGTCAGAATCACGTTCTGGAGTTGGAATGTAAGTATCTACAGCTTCCATTAATTCTAAGATTTTTTCTTCGTATTGAGCATCGCCTTCTAAAGCTTTTAATGCTGAACCAGCGATTACAGGTACATCGTCACCTGGGAAGTCATATTCGCTTAATAAGTCACGAACTTCCATTTCTACTAATTCTAATAATTCTTCATCGTCAACCATGTCAACTTTGTTTAAGAATACTACTAATGCTGGTACACCAACGTTACGTGATAAAAGAATGTGTTCACGAGTTTGTGGCATTGGACCGTCAGCAGCAGATACTACTAAGATACCGCCGTCCATTTGAGCAGCACCAGTGATCATGTTTTTAACGTAGTCAGCGTGTCCTGGGCAGTCAACGTGAGCGTAGTGACGTTTGTCAGTTTGGTACTCAATGTGAGAAGTATTGATTGTGATACCACGTTCTTTTTCTTCTGGAGCGTTGTCAATCATGTCATATGATTGTGCAACTGAGTCACCATTTTTTGCTAATACAGTAGCGATTGCTGCTGTTAATGTTGTTTTACCATGGTCAACGTGACCGATAGTACCGATATTGGCATGTTCTTTAGAACGATCGAATTTTTCTTTTGCCATTATAAAATCTCTCCTATTCTAATTAAAAATAATATTTAAATTTATCTCTCATGATAGTTTCTCACCATCATGAGAAATTATTTATAGCGATGCAAAAAGAATTTTACAATTCTTTTATAATGCATTCACCCCAAAAAATCAAACTATAAAGATGATAGCTTACATTTAAGCTCACCTTGTATTTTAACCTAGGCTAGCTAGTCAAAACAAGTTATATTATTCACCTTTATTTTTCTTGATAATATCTTCAGCGATTGATTTTGGAACTTCAGCATAGTGATCGAAGTACATAGTGTAAGTACCGCGACCTTGAGTGTTTGAACGTAATGATGTTGCATAACCGAACATTTCTGAAAGTGGTACATAAGCATTAACAACTTGTGCATTACCACGAGGTTCCATACCATCAACACGTCCACGACGAGATGTTACGTCACCCATGATATCACCCATGTACTCTTCAGGCATTTCAATAGTTACTTTCATCATTGGTTCTAAGATTACAGGATCACATTTTTTAGCAGCTTCTTTAAGTGCTAATGATGCAGCAATTTTGAAGGCCATTTCAGATGAATCGACATCATGGTATGAACCATCATATAATTTAGCTTTAACATCAATTAAAGGATAACCTGCTAAAACACCATTTTCCATAGCATCTTTAAGACCAGCTTCTACTGATGGAATGTATTCACGAGGAACTACACCACCAACGATAGCGTTTTCGAATTCGAAACCTGCGCCTGTTTCGTTTGGTGTGAATTCAATGTGAACATCACCGTATTGACCACGACCACCAGATTGACGAGAGAATTTACCTTGAACTTGTGCAGATGATTTGAATGTTTCACGATATGAAACCATTGGAGCACCTACGTTACATTCAACGTTGAATTCTTTCTTCATACGGTCTACTAAGATGTCTAAGTGAAGCTCACCCATACCACCGATGATAACTTGTCCAGTTTCTTCGTCAGTGTGTGCATGGAATGTTGGGTCTTCTTCTTGTAATTTAACTAAAGCTTGAGTCATTTTATCTTGGTCAGCTTTAGATTTTGGCTCTACTGATAAGTGAATAACTGGCTCTGGGAATTCCATTGATTCCAAGATAATGTCATTTTTCTCACCACATAAAGTATCACCAGTACCTGTATCTTTAAGACCTACCGCAGCAGCGATATCTCCAGAGTATACAGTATCGATTTCTTGACGTGAGTTAGCGTGCATTTGTAATAAACGACCTACACGTTCACGTTTACCTTTAGTAGAGTTCTTAACGTATGAACCAGATGTCATTGTACCTGAATACACACGGAAGAATGTTAATTTACCAACATAAGGGTCAGTCATAACTTTGAACGCTAATGCAGCGAATTCAGCTGAATCGTCTGCTTTCGCGATTACTTCTTCTTCAGGGTTGCTAGCACGGTGACCAATAATTGGTTTAACGTCTAGTGGTGAAGGTAAGTAATCAATTACAGCGTCAAGCATTAATTGAACACCTTTGTTTTTGAAAGCTGTACCACAAAGTACTGGGTAGAATTCTACGTTAGTAGTAGCTTGGCGGATAGCTTCTTTTAATTCAGAAACTGAAATTTCTTCGTCACCAAGATATTTTTCCATTAATTCGTCGCTAGTTTCTGCAACTGCTTCGATTAAGCTAGCACGAGCTTCTTCAGCTCTATCTAAGTGGTCTTCAGGAATTTCAATTTCTTCAATTTCAGTACCTAAATCATTTGTATATTTGAAACATTTCATTTCAACTAAGTCAATGATTGCTTCGAATTCGTCTTCCGCACCAATTGGTAATTGGATTGGAGCAGCGTTAGCTTGTAAACGATCATGTAATGTACTTACAGAGTATTCGAAGTTAGCACCTAATTTGTCCATTTTGTTTACAAATACGATACGTGGAACACCATAAGTTGTAGCCTGACGCCAAACTGTTTCAGTTTGAGGTTCAACACCTGATTGTGCATCAAGTACTGTAACTGCTCCGTCAAGTACACGTAATGAACGTTCAACTTCTACAGTGAAGTCTACGTGTCCAGGTGTATCGATAATGTTTACACGGTGACCTTCCCAAGCTGCTGTTGTTGCAGCAGATGTGATAGTAATACCACGGTCTTGTTCTTGCTCCATCCAGTCCATTTGTGAAGCACCTTCGTGTGTTTCACCAATTTTGTGGATACGGCCAGTGTAATAAAGAATACGTTCAGTCGTAGTCGTTTTACCAGCATCAATGTGAGCCATGATACCGATATTACGAGTTTTTTCTAATGAAAATTCTCTAGCCATGTATTTTTTCTCCTTCCAGTTTATATTACTGAATAAATACGATAGATATGGCGATGCCCTAAGCATGAACGCTTAATGAAAATTCATTAATATAGAACACACTCAGGGTAAAAGCTTTTATCTTACCAACGGTAGTGAGCAAATGCTTTGTTTGCTTCAGCCATTTTGTGAGTGTCCTCACGTTTCTTAACGGCACCACCTGTATTATTTGCTGCATCTAAAATTTCGTTAGCTAAACGATCTTCCATCGTTTTTTCACCACGAAGACGTGCATAGTTAACTAACCAACGTAAACCTAAAGTAGTACGACGCTCTGGACGAACTTCTACTGGTACTTGATAGTTAGAACCACCTACGCGACGAGCTTTAACTTCTAATACTGGCATAATGTTGTTGATTGCTTCTTCGAATACTTCTAATGCATCACGACCACTGCGTTGTTCAACTAGGTCGAATGCTGAATAAAGAATTCTTTGTGCTGTTCCACGTTTACCATCTAACATAATTTTGTTAATTAATTTAGTTACTAACTTAGAGTTATGAATTGGATCTGGTAATACGTCTCTTTTAGGTACTGATCCTTTACGAGGCATAATGTAAATCCTCCCTTCCTTATATTAAATATTTTAAGTTTAAGATTTAATTAAAAACTAAATTCTTAGTTTTTAGGTTTCTTAGTTCCGTATAATGAACGACCTTGTCTACGTCCGTCAACACCTGAAGTATCAAGTGCTCCACGTACAATATGGTAACGCACACCTGGTAAGTCTTTTACACGTCCACCACGTACAAGTACAACACTGTGTTCTTGTAAGTTATGTCCGATACCAGGAATGTATGCGTTAATTTCGATGTTGTTTGATAAACGCACACGTGCATATTTACGTAACGCTGAGTTAGGTTTTTTAGGTGTCATTGTACCTACACGAGTACATACACCACGTTTTTGTGGTGAGTTTAAGTCAGTAAATTTTTTCTTTTTACTGTTGAAACCTTTATTTAAAGCTGGAGAATCTGATTTTTTGATTTTGCTTTGTCTTGGTTTACGTACTAATTGGTTAATAGTTGGCATGTGATATGTCCTCCTCTCTTCACTTTTTAATCCCACACATCCAGGTGGTTCATTTTTAGGTTAAATAAAATTTAGTAAGTAAAACACTTACTAATTCTCATTTAATCAATGCTACTATTGTCGCATTGACGTTAATACCTACATGTTTACCCAAAGCATGTTTGCTTTTGAAAAAAGATACAGGTATATTTTTCTGATTGATTTGGCTTAACACGCGAGTCATTAAATATACTTCAACGTCTTCAGCAATAATCAAAGATGTAACTTGATCTTTCTTTAACGCTTTAAGCGTTTCTTTAAGACCAACTACAAAATGTTGTTTGTTAAAGCGTGCAACTTTTTCCTTAGACAATAATTTATCCTCCAAAGTTCTGCTTGCATCAACCTTTAATATATTAACATTGAACAAGAGAATTCGTCAACATTAAATCAAATAATTTACATAAAAATAACAAGAGGCTAAAGCATTAGCCTCTGTTATATACTTGTTATTCCGTTACTTCAGTTTGAGATTCAACTTCTGCAACTGGTTTAGCTGTTTTTTCGTATTTTACGTCGCTATAACGTCTCATACCAGTACCAGCTGGAATTAACTTACCAATAATTACGTTTTCTTTAAGACCTAATAAGTCATCACGCTTACCTTTAATTGCTGCATCTGTAAGAACTCTTGTTGTTTCTTGGAATGATGCTGCAGATAAGAAACTTTCTGTTTCAAGTGATGCTTTAGTAATACCAAGTAATACTGGTTTAGCTGTTGCAGGACGCTTACGGTGTTTAAATGCTTCTCTATTTGCATCTGTAAAGTTATGAATATCAACTAATGAACCTGGTAATAACTTCGTATCACCTGCTTCGATAATTCTAACTTTACGTAACATTTGTCGAACCATAACCTCAACGTGTTTATCGTCGATTTCTACACCTTGCATACGGTAAACTTTTTGTACTTCTTTTAATAAGTAGCTTTCAGTCGCGTTTAATCCAGCAACAGATAAGTAATTCTTAGGTTCAATAGAACCTTCAGTTAATACTTCACCACGTTGAACTGGTTGACCGATTTCTACAATAATTCTTGAAGTACCTGAAGCAAGGTATGATCTTGTTTCATTAGCACCTTTAACAACAATTTCTTGTTGTCTATCTTTTGCTAATTTAATATCTTCTACGACACCTTCGATTTCTGTAATTACCGCTTGACCTTTAGGGTTACGTGCTTCGAAAATCTCTTGAATACGAGGAAGACCTTGTGTGATATCGCTACCTGCTACCCCACCTGTATGGAATGTACGCATTGTAAGCTGTGTACCTGGTTCACCGATAGATTGGGCTGCAATTGTACCAACTGCTTCACCAACTTCAACTTTTTCACCAGTAGCAAGGTTTTTACCGTAACATTTTTCACAAACACCATGTCGTGCGTTACAAGTAAATGCTGAGCGAATATACATTTGTTCAATACCAGCATCTGTAATTTTCTTAGCAATTTCAGGTGTAATTAATTCATCAGGACGAATGATTATTTCATCAGTTTCAGGATGACGAATTGTTTCTTTAGAATAACGACCTTCAATACGTTCGATAAATGGTTCAATCATTTCTGTACCTTCTTTAATATCAGAAACTAATAAACCTCTATCAGTACCACAGTCTTCTTCACGAACAATAACATCTTGTGCCACGTCAACAAGACGACGAGTAAGATATCCTGAGTCAGCTGTTTTAAGTGCTGTATCGGCAAGACCTTTACGTGCACCGTGAGTTGAGATGAAGTATTCAAGTACTGTTAAACCTTCACGGAATGAAGATGTGATTGGTAATTCGATAATCTTACCAGATGGTGCGGCCATCAATCCACGCATACCTGCTAACTGTGTAAAGTTAGATGCGTTACCACGGGCACCTGAATCACTCATCATGAAGATTGGGTTAGTTTTATCAAGTGATTGCATCAATTCACCTTGAATTTGATCTTTTGCATCTGTCCAAATTTCAACAACTGCATTATATCTTTCTTCTTCAGTGATTAAACCACGGTTGAATTGTTTTGTAATTCTGTCGACTAATTTTTCATGCTCATCAAGTATTTGTTGCTTATCAGGTAATACTACGATATCAGCAACACCTACTGTAATACCAGCTTTAGATGAGAATTTGAATCCTAAGTCTTTCATACGGTCTAACATCATTGATGTATCAGTGATGCTAAATCTGTTGAATACTTCTGCAATAATATTACCTAAGAATTTTTTGTTGAAAGGTTCAATTAATTCTTCATTTTCAAAGTATTCTTTTAATCCACCTTCACCTAAAGTTGTAGGATCGATGAAATATCTGTTTGGTGTCTTTCTTTCTAAGTTTTCTTGCGTAGGTTCATTAATATAAGCAAATGAATCTGGAATGATTTCATTGAATATAATTTTACCTACTGACGTAGCAAGAATCTTTTTGTTTTGTTCTTCAGTAAATGTTGGATTATTGAACGAACTTGCATGTACACCAATTCTAGTGTGTAAATGTACAAAGCCATTTGCATATGCTTTTAATACTTCATTTGTATTATTAAAGATTGCGCCTGTATTTACTGCATCTTTTCTTTCTAAAGTAAGGTAATAGTTACCAAGTACCATATCTTGTGATGGTGTAACTACAGGTTTACCATCTTTAGGGTTCAAGATGTTTTGTGCTGCTAACATCAACATTCTTGCTTCAGCTTGTGCCTCTTTTGATAAAGGAACGTGAACCGCCATTTGGTCACCGTCAAAGTCAGCGTTATAAGCTGTTGTTACAAGTGGATGTAGACGAATCGCACGACCTTCAACTAAAGTTGGTTCAAATGCTTGAATACCAAGTCTATGAAGTGTTGGTGCACGGTTAAGTAATACAGGATGTTCTCTAATTACTTCTTCCAATACGTCCCAAACTTCATCATCCATACGTTCGATTTTACTCTTCGCATTTTTAATGTTAGTTGCAATTTCACGTTGAACTAATTCTTTCATTACGAATGGTTTAAATAGTTCAAGTGCCATTTCTTTTGGTAAACCACATTGGTACATTTTCAAGCTTGGACCTACTGCAATAACTGAACGTCCTGAATAGTCAACACGTTTACCAAGTAAGTTTTGACGGAAACGACCTTGTTTACCTTTTAACATATGAGATAAAGATTTTAATGGACGGTTACCTGGGCCAGTAACTGGACGACCACGACGACCATTATCAATTAAAGCGTCAACGGCTTCTTGTAACATACGTTTTTCGTTTTGAACGATGATACCAGGTGCACCTAAATCTAATAAACGTTTCAAACGATTATTTCGATTAATTACACGACGGTATAAGTCGTTTAAGTCACTTGTTGCAAATCGTCCACCATCTAATTGAACCATTGGACGAATTTCTGGTGGGATGATTGGAAGTACATCTAAAATCATCCATGAAGGTTTGTTACCTGAATTACGGAATGATTCAACAACTTCTAAACGTTTAATTGCACGAGTAAGTCTTTGACCAGTAGCTGATTCCAACTCATCGCGTAACAATTTAAGTTCTTCGTCAAGATCAATCTCTTCAAGTAAATCTTTAATACCTTCTGCACCCATTTTTGCAACGAATTGACCTGGGTATTTATCATAATAATCTCTGAATTCAGCTTCAGATAATAAAGTTTTCTTTTCTAAACCAGTTGGACCTGGATCTACAACAACATAAGAAGCAAAGTAAATAACTTCTTCTAATGCTCTTGGTGACATGTCAAGTAATAATCCCATACGACTTGGTATACCTTTGAAATACCAAATGTGAGAAACTGGAGCAGCAAGTTCAATGTGACCCATTCTTTCACGACGTACTTTAGATTTAGTTACTTCAACTCCACATCTGTCACAGACCATGCCTTTGTAGCGAACACGTTTGTATTTACCACAACTACATTCCCAGTCTTTTGTAGGTCCGAAAATTCTTTCACAGAATAGACCATCTTTTTCAGGTTTTAATGTACGGTAGTTGATTGTTTCAGGTTTTTTAACTTCACCAAAAGACCAAGAACGGATTTTTTCAGGTGAAGCCAATCCTATTTTCATATAATGGAAATTATTTACATCAATCAAGGAGCCTACCTCCTTCAATTTAGATTAGCTGTGCTATTTGATTGATTTGCATTTATTTAAAATGGCTTAAAGTACTAAACTGAATCATCAATAAAATTCAGCTTAGTATCTTTTTGCCTGTTTTGTAAATTGCGTATTAATCAGTAACTTCTTTTTGTGTTTCAGGAGCATCATTTTGTTGTAAATCTACTTTGCGTTCTACAACATCATCGTCATCAACGTCTGTCATTTCGATTTCATTATCTTGCTCATCCATAACTTTTACATCTAAACCTAAACTTTGTAATTCTTTCATCAATACTCGGAATGATTCTGGAACACTTGGTCTAGAGATGTTTTCACCTTTAACAATAGCCTCGTATGTTTTCACACGTCCTACTGTATCATCGGATTTGTAAGTTAAGATTTCTTGTAATGTGTATGCAGCACCATATGCTTCAAGTGCCCATACCTCCATCTCACCAAAACGTTGTCCACCGAATTGCGCTTTACCGCCAAGTGGTTGTTGTGTAACAAGTGAATATGGTCCTGTTGAACGCGCATGTAATTTATCATCAACCATGTGCGCAAGTTTCAACATGTACATTACACCTACTGAAATACGGTTATCGAATGGTTCACCTGTACGTCCATCATAAAGTACAGTTTTACCATCACGAGCCATACCAGCTTCTTCAATTGTTGACCATACATCGTCATCGTTTGCACCGTCAAATACTGGTGATGCAACGTGAATACCAAGATTTTTAGCAGCCATACCTAAGTGTAGCTCTAATACTTGTCCGATGTTCATACGAGATGGTACACCAAGAGGATTTAACATGATATCGATCGGACGTCCATCTGGTAAGTAAGGCATATCTTCTTCAGGAACAATCTTAGAAATGACACCTTTGTTACCATGTCGACCACACATCTTATCACCAACATGAATTTTACGTTTTTGAACGATATATACACGTACTAATTGGTTTACACCAGGTGATAATGTATCGTCGCCTTCTTCACGATTGAATACTTTTACATCAAGAACGATACCGCCAGCGCCGTGAGGTACACGTAATGAAGTATCTCTAACTTCACGTGCTTTTTCACCAAAGATTGCATGTAACAATCTTTCTTCGGCAGTTAACTCAGTTACACCTTTAGGCGTTACTTTACCAACTAAAATATCTCCATCTTTTACTTCTGCACCAATATAAACGATACCACGATCGTCTAAGTTCTTAAGTGCACTTTCAGAAACATTAGGAATATCTCTTGTGATTTCTTCAGGTCCTAACTTAGTATCACGTGCTTCTGATTCATACTCTTCAATATGAATAGAAGTATACACGTCATCTTTCACAAGTCTTTCACTCATGATAACGGCATCCTCATAGTTGTAACCGTCCCAAGTCATGAAACCAACTACTACGTTTCTACCTAATGCCATTTCTCCTAATTCCATAGATGGTCCATCTGCTAAAATCTCGTTATACTCAACAACATCTCCAACTGCAACGATTGGACGTTGGTTGTAACATGTACCTGAGTTTGAACGTTTAAATTTAGCTAATGGATAGCGATCTAATTCACCTTCATGCTCAACGCCGTTCTCTTCAACTAGACGACGAACAAGAATTTCATTAGATTCAACATGTTCAACACGACCTCTGTGCTTAGCTGTAATAGCCGCACCAGAATCACGTGCTGCAACGTGTTCCATACCTGTACCAACAAATGGTGCTTCTGGATTCATCAAAGGCACTGCTTGACGTTGCATGTTCGCACCCATCAATGCACGGTTTGAGTCATCATTTTCTAAGAATGGAATACATGCTGTCGCTGCTGAAACAACTTGCTTCGGCGATACATCCATATAATCCATTTTTTCTTTAGCCATAACTGTATTGTTACCACGGAAACGACATACAACTTCATCATCCATGAAACGACCATTTTCATCTAATTTAGAGTTTGCTTGTGCTACAACATAGCTATCTTCTTCGTCAGCTGTTAAATAGTCAATTTGATCAGTGATAGCATGTGTATCTAAATCAACTTTACGATATGGTGTTTCAATAAAGCCGAATTCATTTACACGTGCATAACTTGATAATGAGTTAATCAATCCAATGTTTGGTCCCTCAGGTGTTTCAATTGGACACATACGGCCATAGTGAGAGTAGTGAACGTCACGTACTTCCATTTGAGCACGTTCACGTGTTAAACCACCAGGTCCTAATGCTGATAGACGACGTTTATGCGTTAACTCAGCTAATGGGTTTGCTTGGTCCATGAATTGTGATAATTGAGAGCTACCAAAGAATTCTTTAATAGATGCAATAACAGGTCGAATATTAATTAATTGTTGAGGTGTGATAGACTCAGTATCTTGAATTGACATTCTTTCACGTACAACTCTTTCCATTCTTGATAAACCGATACGGAATTGGTTTTGTAGTAATTCACCTACAGAACGTAAACGACGGTTACCTAAATGGTCAATATCATCTGTATATCCAATACCGCTTAATAAGTTAAAGAAGTAACTCATTGAAGCAATGATATCTGCTGGTGTAATGCATTTAACTTCTGAGTCAGGGAAAGCATTACCAATTACAGTTGTCGTACGACCTTCATCATCGTTAGGAACATATACTTTAATTGATTGAATTTCTACTGGCTCGTCTATAACGCTACCATGCAATTCAAACACTTCGCTGTTTGCATTTGATTCAAGTACATCCATGATTTCGTCGATTTTACGACGATCAAGCACTGTACCTTCTTCAACTACAATTTCACCAGTTTCAGTATTTACAATTGGCTCAGCTAATTTTTGATTAAATAAACGATGTTTTAAATGTAATTTTTTGTTTGTTTTATAACGACCCACGCTTGCTAAGTCATAGCGTTTTGGATCAAAGAAACGTGAATACAATAGACTTTTAGCATTTTCAACAGTTGGTGGTTCACCTGGACGTAAACGTTCATAGATTTCTAATAACGCTTGTTCAGTGTTTTCAGTGCCGTCTTTCTCTAAAGTATTACGTAAATATTCATTGTCACCTAAAAGGTCAACAATTTCTTGGTCGCTTGAGAAACCTAATGCACGTAACAATACTGTTAATGGTAGTTTACGTGTTCTATCAATACGTACGTATACAACATCTTTAGCATCTGTTTCATATTCTAACCATGCACCACGGTTTGGAATAATTGTTGCATCATAGTTTTCACGACCATTTTTGTCGATTTTTTCATTGAAATAAACGGATGGTGAACGAACTAATTGAGATACGATTACACGTTCTGCACCATTGATAACGAACGTACCTGTATCAGTCATTAATGGGAAATCACCCATAAAGACTTCTTGTTCTTTAACTTCTCCTGTTTCTTTAATGATTAGACGCACTTTTACACGAAGAGGTGCAGCATAAGTAGCGTCACGGTTTTTAGATTCTTCTAAATCATATTTTGGTTCTCCTAAACGGTAATCCACAAACTCTAATGACAAATTACCAGTAAAATCTTCAATTGGAGAAATGTCTCTAAACATTTCGATTAAACCTTCTCTTAGGAACCACTCGTAAGATTTAGTTTGAATTTCTATTAAGTTTGGTAATTCTAATACTTCTGAAATTCTCGCGTAGTTTCTACGTTTACGATGTCTTCCATATTGGACAACTTGACCTGCCAAACAGATTCACCCCTCAAAAATTATGTGATCCGCTTTTAGCTAAATACCATAAGCATATTAATAAAAAGACAAAAAGAAAACGGCAACACTAATGATGACACCATTTTCGATTCTATATTTATTCTTAATTAACTTATCTATTTAACGTAAAAGTACACACTTATTGAACATAAATTTTTACATTATATAACTATAACAGAATATCCATTTCATTTCAAGCTTTTATACTTCTCAGAATGTAATATCCTTTATCTTTATTTACCACTTCTACATTTCCAAAAAGTTCATTCATTCTTTTCTTTGCAGATGGCATACCTTGCTTCTTCTGAATTACAACGAATAGTTCACCGTTCGAGTCTAATCTATGTAATGCTTGCTCGAATATACGATGCACGGTTTCTTTCCCTGCTCTTATTGGTGGATTGGTTAAAATAAAATCAAAACTTTTGTCTTCCACAGCAGACAAAGCATCACTTTCCTTTACGATCACATTATCAATACCATTTAATTTTTTGTTTTTTTCAACTAAGGCTAGCGCTCTGTGATTAACATCTAGCATTGTAATTGAATGATGTGGTGATACTTTAGCAATCATCAAACCAATTGGTCCGTAACCACAACCAACATCGGCAATTCGCTTACTTGGACCAGGTGGATGCGCTTTTAAAAAAGTTTGAACAAGAACATCTGAACCATAATCTACTTTATCTTTCGAAAACACTCCGTTATCAGTTATTAAATCAATTTTATGATGGTTTAATTGATATTGAATACGTTGTTCATTGCTAATTACACTTGGATCTTCATCGTAATAATGACTCATTATTCCACCTCATCTTCACTTTGTAACTCGTCATTATAATTATAACATTTCACTCAGTCTTTAAATGAATAAAACCCCGTTATCAAAATAACGGGGTTTTAACTTCTCAAAGAATCATTATATTATAGCAATACTTGCTATAAAACTTTGATTATTAAGTTTAAGATACTTGAATTATTTTAATTCTACAGTAGCTCCAACTTCTTCTAATTGTTCTTTAAGTTTTTCAGCTTCTTCTTTAGGTAAAGCTTCTTTGATTACTTTAGGAGCTCCGTCTACTAATTCTTTAGCATCTTTTAATCCTAAACCAGTTGCTTCTTTAACAGCTTTAACAACTTTGATTTTAGATGAACCAGCTGAAGTTAACTCAACGTCAAATTCAGTTTTTTCTGCTGCAGCGTCAGCGCCACCAGCTGCACCTGCTACTGCTACTGGAGCAGCTGCAGTTACACCAAATTCTTCTTCAATTGCTTTTACTAAGTCGTTTAATTCTAATACTGACATTTCTTTAATCGCTTCAATGATTTGTTCATGATTAGCCATTTTATAATTCCTCCATTATTTTTAATTTTTTTACGCTAAAAATTATTCAGCGTTTTCTTCTTTTTGTTCTCCAATAGCTTTAACCGCATAAGCGAAGTTGCGTACAGGAGCTTGTAATACTGATAAAAGCATAGATACAAGACCATCGTGTGAAGGTAATGAACCAACAGTTTTAACTTCTTCTGCTGTAATAACATTGCCTTCCATAACGCCTGATTTAATTTCTAATGCTTCATGATCTTTAGCAAATCCAGAAATTACTTTCGCTGCAGCTACAGCATCTTCACTTGAAGTTGCAATAGCAGTAGGACCTGTTAAGAATTCATCTAAGCCTTCGATACCAGCTTTTTCAGCTGCACGACGTACCATAGTGTTTTTGTATACTTTATACTCAACACCAGCTTCACGTAATTGTGAACGTAAGTCAGTAACTTCAGCTACTGTTAATCCACGGTAGTCAACGATTACTGTTGAAACTGAATTTGATAGTACCTCAGCAATTTCATCAACTAGTTGTTTTTTAGCTTCAATGATAGCAGACATTCAGACACCTCCATTTAAATTTTTGGTGCTTTTTTTAAAATTAATAAAAAAAGCACTTTCTACCCACGGCAAAAAGTGCTTGAAAGATCATAGATCATCACGTTCAAGTCAATTTTAGCCTCGGCAGGATAAATTTTAAGTTATAAATAACTCCTACTGTCTTAGGTAAAATAATCACAATAAGTAATATAACTTGGAAATTACTTATTGTCAATATATTTTTACAGACTGAAAGATATTTCTTTCAGCCTGTAATTGTTTATATCATTTATTATTTGAAACTTGCAGTATCAATTTTAACTCCAGGACCCATTGTTGTAGTTACAGCAACAGATTTGAAGTATGTACCTTTAGCAGATGATGGTTTAGCTTTAGCTAATACATCTTGTAAAGTATTGAAGTTTTCAATTAATTGTTCATCAGTAAATGAAACTTTACCAATTGATGCATGTACGATACCAGCTTTTTCAGCACGATATTCTACTTTACCAGCTTTGATTTCTTCAACAGCTTTTTTAACATCCATTGTTACAGTTCCAGTTTTAGGGTTTGGCATTAAACCTTTTGGTCCTAATACACGACCTAATTTACCAACTTCACCCATCATGTCTGGTGTAGCAACTACTACATCGAAGTCGAACCAACCTTGTTGGATTTTTTGAACGTATTCTGCTTCACCTACATAGTCAGCACCTGCTGCTTCAGCTTCAGCAATTTTGTCACCTTTAGCGAATACTAATACACTTTGTGATTTACCAGTTCCGTTTGGTAATACAACTGCACCACGGATTTGTTGGTCATTTTTACGTGTATCAATTCCTAAACGGAATGCAACTTCAACAGAAGCGTCAAAGTTAGCAATGCTTGTTTCTTTAGCTAATTTAATTGCTTCTTCAACACTGTAGTGCTGAGTACGGTCAACTTTACTAGCTGCTTCTTGATACTTTTTACCTTTTTTAGCCATTTATAGTTCCTCCTTTAGTGGTTTTAGCGGAATTTCCTCCCACATTACTTGCTATATGCAAGTTAAGAGCAGACAACAGAAGAATTAATCTTATGAATAAATCAATCATTAATCTAGTCATTCAGATTATATTTATAATTCATCATTATTATCTCTGTTATCTGCTTCATCGTTTAAATCATGTAATCAAATTTAATATTCGTAAAATTATTCTACAACGATACCCATACTACGTGCAGTACCTTCGATAATACGCATAGCTGCTTCTTCGTCAGCAGCGTTTAAGTCTTGCATTTTGCTGTTAGCAATTTCGCGTACTTGATCTTTAGTTACTGTAGCAACTTTAGTTTTGTTTGGTTCGCCTGAACCTTTTTCAATACCAGCTGCTTTTTTAAGTAATACTGGAGCCGGTGGAGTTTTTGTAATAAATGTAAATGAACGATCTTCATAAACACTGATTTCTACCGGAATAATTAAACCTGCTTGATCTTGAGTACGTGCATTGAACTCTTTACAGAATCCCATGATGTTCACACCTGCTTGACCTAATGCTGGACCAACTGGTGGTGCTGGATTCGCTTTACCTGCAGGAATTTGTAATTTAACAACTTTATCTACTTTTTTAGCCACGATGTGCACCTCCTTGATATCGTGATGTGGTCACAGGGCTCAGTTTTGCCCTCCCACTCTTAACATTTCGTGACGAAATGGGCGCTCTAAAAGCGCGACCACATAATTTTAACACTTTTCTAATTAAAAAATCAATACTCTTTTTTATCTTTTGGTTAGTTTAATAACTTTAATTGTTAATTAAAGCTTTTCTATTTGATCGAATTCAACTTCTACTGGTGTTTCTCGGCCAAACATATCTACTAATACTGTTAGCTTAAACTTATCTGTTTCAATTTCTTGAACTTCACCAACTTGATTCGCAAATGGACCTGATTTAATACGAACTTGCTCGCCAACTTCGAGTTCAACATCGATAGTCTTTTCTTTAAGACCCATTTGTTTTAAGATGAAGCGAACTTCTTCTGGTAACAATGGATTTGGCTTAGACCCTGCACCTGCAGAACCTACAAAACCAGTAACGCCTGGTGTATTTCTTACCACATACCATGATTCATCTGTCATGATTAATTCCACTAAAACATATCCAGGGAATGTTTTTTTAACAGTCGTTTTAGCTTTGCCATCTTTTACTTGAGTTTCTTCTTCTTCCGGTATGACTACTCTAAAGATTTGTTCAGTCATATTCATAGATTCTACTCTTTTTTCTAAATTCTTTTTAACTTTATTTTCATATCCAGAATATGTATGCACTGCATACCAACGCTTTGCGCCAACTTCTTCAGACATGTCTTCACTCCTCTAACCAAATAATAAATTTTTCAATGCTGTAATTCCTAAATCTAAGGCATAGAAAAAGACTAAGAAGAATATAACAGTAGAAACTACAATTACAGTATATTTAAATAGCTCTTCTTTCGTCGGCCAACTTGTTTTTTCCATTTCAGACTTAACGCCTTTAAAGAAACTTTCTTTTTTAGCCATCTGCTCAACCTCCAAATCCTTTGAACATATTATCAAAGTATTATTTCGAATGTATTTATTTCGATTCTTTATGAATTGTGTGCGCGTTACATTTTGGACAATATTTCTTTAAGGTTAATCTTGTTGCCGAGCCTTCTTGCTTAGGAACATTATAATTTCTATTGCCACAAGCTTCACAATTTAAAGGTATTTTTCTCACAATAATTCACCTTTATTCATTATAATACCAGTATACTATACATAAAATTTATAACAAATGTCAAACCATCAGTAAGTAACACGTTATAATTCAATTCACGTCCTAAGGCGCTTTTCAAATCATTTTGAAATAACGTTTTATTTTATTTTTACATCGTTGTATGGCATTATAAATCACTTTCTCTTTTACATGCATCAATTGAGCAATTTCTCTCGGCTTATATTGTTCACACATTAAATACATGACATCTTTTTCAAATGCACTCAAATACTTAAACTGACAAATCAACTCTTTAATTGCTAATTTATTCAAATAATTGTTTTCAACATCAAAACGCTTTATTGCACATGGATACGTAACTCTATATTCATTAATCAAATTATCCATTCTTTTATTTGTAGCTAAATATTTTCTCAAATAATCATACTTTACAGACGTAATTAAACATTGAACATAATTTGTGAAAGGCTGCTCTCCACTAAAATCAAATGTTTGGACCGACCTATACATCCGTATAAGTATTTCTTGATATAAGTCTTCTAAATCATAATGATTAAATCCAAATGTTTTGATGCGTCGAATAATTAATGGTTGTAGATCCATTACTAACTTTTCGAAGTCTTTATCATTTATTGCATTGTTACGTTTGATTGTACTGTCTTGAGTTGTCAAATCGTATTTCAAATATTAAACTAACCCCTTCTATCTAAATTTTAAGGTTAGTTTAATATTGTTACATTCAAAATTTCAAGATGACGGAAATGTCATTTCTTATGATGTCCTCTTCGTATTTTTTCAAATTCTGCAAGGATTTCAGAAGATAACGGAATTCGAGTTCTTGGCTTGTTTTCACTTATATCATCTAATGATTTACTCACATCAATTTCATTTTCTTTTAAATCTCTCCACATTTCGCGAGATGATATTCTATATGCACCTGATCCAAAGATAGCATGTTGCTCACTCATATCACTTGTTACAACTGTAATATGCTTAGTATGCTTGTCATAAAGTTCATAAACATAACGTTCTATGAAACTATCAGCTGTTTCTTTTTCCTTGGTAAAAATCGTTTTAACGCCATGATACATGTATTCTCTTTCAACACCCGATTGGTCATAAGCATCGAAAACACAAATAATTTCATCTGAAATAACTGCATTATAATTTGCAATTGCATCTATTAATTGCATTCTAGCTTCTTCTAAATTCTCTTTTGCAATGGCGCTTAGCGTTGGTGATTGTCCTATCATATTGTATCCATCAATGATTAAGTAACGTTCTTTCATTATATTTCTCCAACATCATGTCTTTTTCGAAATACTTCGTACATCATTAAACTTGCTGCAACCGAAGCATTCAAACTGTTTACATGTCCAACCATTGGAATCTTAATATAAAAATCGCATTTATCACTTACTAGGCGACTCATACCCTGTCCTTCGCTACCAATTACAATAGCCAATGACATGTCCGCTTCTAGATTTCTATAATCTGTTGCATTATTAGCTTCAGTGCCAGCTACCCAAAAGCCATTATCTTTTAGTTCATCGATAGTTTTAGCTAAATTTGTCACTCGAATAACTGGTACATGTTCAATTGCACCTGTTGAGGCTTTTGCAACTGTTTGCGTTAGTGTAACTGAACGACGTTTAGGAATAATAACACCATCAACTCCCGTTGCATCGGCTGTTCTTAAAATTGATCCCAAGTTATGCGGGTCTTCTAAGCCGTCTAATATAAGTACTGTCGATAAACCTTCTTTTTCTTTTTGCTGTTTTAAAAATTGATCGAAGTCAGCATATTCATATGGTGCAATAAGCGCTGCAACACCCTGATGTGGTGCATTTGCTAAAAAATCTAATTTAGATTTTGGTACAGTTTGAACAATGATTTTTTGATCTTTTGCATTTTTTAAAATTTCATTAATTTGTTGCTTTTTAATACCTTCTTGAATCAATATCTTATTTATCGGATGCCCAGTAATAATCGCTTCTCTAACAGCATGCCTACCAACAATAACCGTATCTTCCACATCGTCACTACCTTTCGTTTACTATTGTTATTATTTTATTTAATAATGCCTCTAATCGTTCTTCTCTTTTTTCTAAATAAAGAAAACCTATCACTGCTTCTATCGCTGAACTTTTACGATATGTTTGAACATCAGTGTTTTTAGCTTTAGTATGACTTTTCGCGTTACGCCCTCGCTTCAAAATATCCATTTCTTCGTCTGTAAACCATTCTTGCTCCATTAAATATTCTAACGTTTGCGCCTGACTTTTGGCAGATACATATTTTTTAGACATTTGATGTAGTTTATTAGGCTTACTTTTAAGCTTTAAAACGATATAGGTACGTACATATTGATCTAAGACTGCGTCTCCCATATATGCTAAGGTCAATGGATTCAATAATTTAATGTGATTATCTTGTTGATTATCCACGTTTAAATCTAACCCCTTGAGGTGTGTCTTCTAATATAATGTTTTGTGATTTCAGCATGTCTCGAATCTCATCTGCTCGTGCAAAATCTTTGTTTTTCCTTGCTTCATTACGCTCTTCGATTAATTTTTCAACATCTTCATCCAATAATTCATCTGCATTTTTAGATTTTAACGGTACACCTAAAACATCGCTGAAAATTTGATAAACTGCTTTAAATTTATCAATTACTTCTGTTGATGTTGTATTCTCTAGTACATATTTATTCGCAAGTTTTGCTAAATCATACCAAGCTGTAATTGCATTAGCTGTATTAAAATCATCATTCATAACTGTTTCAAAACGATTTAAAATCGCATCAATTTGATCAATATATGTCTGTTGATTTTCAATATTAGTAGCAATTTGTGCGCGCTCTTCAATTAATTGATAACTATTGCGAATACGCTCTAGTCCACTACGTGCTGATTCTACCAATTCTAGATTATAGTTAATTGGGCTTCTATAATGTACGCTAATCATAAAGAATCTTAGTACATCTGGATCAACTTCTTTAATAATATCGTGAACTAAAATAAAGTTGCCTAGTGATTTACTCATTTTTTCATTATCAATATTAATGAAACCATTATGCATCCAATAATTAGCAAATGGCGCATGATTATGTGCTTCTGATTGTGCTATTTCATTTTCATGATGTGGAAATTGTAAATCTGAACCACCCGCATGTATATCAATTGTAGGTCCTAGCTCATGAAATGCCATTACAGAACATTCTATATGCCATCCTGGTCTACCTTCACCAAATGGGCTATCCCAACTAATCTCGCCAGGCTTCGCTTTTTTCCACAATGTAAAATCAAGTGCATCTTCTTTATGCTCTCCTGCATCTATACGAGCACCCACTTTTAAGTCATCTATGGATTGATGACTTAATTTACCATAACCTTCAAATTTACGTGTTCTAAAGTAAACATCGCCACCACTTTCATATGCATAACCTTGATCCACCAAATCTTTAATAAATTGAATAATGTCATCCATATGGTCCATTACCCTTGGATTTGAAGTCGCTTTTCTAACATTTAACGCACCAACATCTTCATGAAAAGCAGCGATATATTTTTCTGCAATTTCGGGAACAGACTGATTTAATTCTTGAGAACGTTTAATTAATTTATCATCTACGTCTGTAAAATTTGATACATATTCTACATTATATCCTTGGTATTCAAAGTAACGTCTCACTACGTCATAATTAATTGCTGGTCTTGCGTTACCAATATGAATGTAGTTATATACAGTAGGACCACATACATACATTTTTACTTTTCCTGGTTCTATAGGCTTGAACACTTCTTTTTGACGTGTAAGCGTATTATATAATGTAATCATCTTGAATCTCTCCATTCCTAGTCTTTTCAAGTTGTCGTTCTAAATGCTTAATTTGTTCATAAATTGGATCAGGTAGATGGCGATGATCAAATGTTTTTCCAACTCGAACACCATCTTGCTTAACAATATGTCCTGGTATACCAACAACCGTTGAATAGCTTGGAACTGATTGTAAAACAACTGAATTTGCACCAATATTTACATTTGAATTTATTTTAATATTTCCTAAAACTTTCGCACCCGCTGCTATTAAAACATTGTCTCCTATATCTGGGTGTCTTTTCCCTCTTTCTTTCCCTGTCCCACCAAGTGTCACGCCTTGATAGATTGTCACATTATCACCAATTGTACATGTTTCTCCTATTACAACGCCCATACCATGATCTATAAATAGACGCTTTCCAATTTTAGCACCTGGATGGATTTCTATACCTGTGAAAAATCTTGAAATTTGAGATATCGCGCGTGCTGCAACATATTTTTTTTGGTTGTATAACTTATGTGCAATCAAATGACTCCAAACTGCATGTAAACCTGCATACGTTGTAATGACTTCTAATGTTGAACGTGCCGCTGGATCCTGCTCAAATACCATTTTTATATCGTCTCTCATTCTTTTTAACAAGATCATTTCCTCCTCAATGATTGAACTACGTAAATACATAATTGAAGTACCTGCGAAATTAAATATCAAAAAAGCACCACTAACATACAAATTGTATTGTTAGAGGCGCTTCCGCACGGTTCCACTCTGAATTTAGCGAATAACATTAATAATATTGCGGGCGCTTCCAAATTATCAAGGAAACTAAGTCAACTTAATGCTCATCACTCTCATTATATATTTAATTCATTTTACGAAGGTGCATTCATTAATTTCTACGTTGTACTCACAGCAACCGTACACTCTCTGCATCGTATAAATTTAATTACTAATCCTTCGTTTTATATAAAATACTTTATTCATATTGTTGTAATTTGTTAATACAACTTTATCATATGTGGTTACGTTATAAAATTCAAGTATATACTACCTTGATCTTGTCTATTTCATTACTTATATTGTTTTAAACGGTTTAGCACTTTTTCTTTACCAAGTACTTCAATTGTATTTGGTAATTCAGGACCATGCATTTGGCCTGTTACAGCAACACGAATAGGCATAAATAATTGCTTGCCTTTTATTCCTGTTTCTTTTTGAACTTCTTTAATTGTCTTTTTAATTTCAGCCGCTTCAAATGGTTCAAGTGCTTCTAATTTACTGAATAAGTGCGTCATTAACTCTGGTACTTGCTCTCCATTAATCACTTGTTGTTCTTCTTCACCAAGAGCTGGCATTTCTTTAAAGAACATTTCTGATAAAGGTACAATTTCACCGGCATAACTCATTTCTTTTTGATAAAGCGCAATTAATTTGCGTCCCCAAGATAAATCCTCTTCTGACGGCACCTCAGGAATCAAATTTGCTTTAATTAAATGAGGTAATGCTAATTGGAATACTGTTTCAGTATCTTTTTGTTTCATATATTGGTTATTAACCCATGCTAATTTTTGCTTATCGAAAAATGCTGGTGATTTTGACAAACGCTTTTCATCAAAGATTTTGATAAATTCTTCTTTAGAAAAGATTTCTTCTTCACCTTCAGGAGACCAACCTAATAACGCAATAAAATTAAATAACGCTTCAGGTAAATAACCTAAGTCACGATATTGCTCAATAAATTGTAAAATTTGCCCATCACGTTTACTTAACTTTTTACGTTCTTCATTAACAATTAATGACATATGACCAAAACGAGGTGGCTCCCAGCCAAATGATTCATAAATCATAATTTGTTTAGGCGTGTTTGAAATATGATCATCACCACGAATTACATCTGAAATTTGCATGTAATGATCATCTATAGCTACTGCAAAATTGTACGTTGGAATGCCATCTTTTTTTACGATAACCCAGTCACCAATACCATTTGAATCAAATGAAATATTTCCTTTTACCATATCATCAAATGAATACGTTTGGTTTTGAGGTACTCGGAAACGAATTGATGGTTGGCGTCCTTCTGCTTCAAATTGTTGACGTTGTTCTTCAGTCAAATGCGCATGTTGACCACCATAGCGAGGCATTTCACCACGAGCGATTTGCGCTTCACGTTCAGCTTCTAATTCTTCTTCTGTCATATAGCATTTATATGCTTTATCTTCTGCTAGTAACTGATCTATTAATGGTTGGTAGATATGTTGACGTTCAGATTGACGATATGGTCCGTAGCCATTGTCTTTATCTCCAGACTCATCCCAATCTAATCCTAACCATTTAAGATTATCAAATTGTGATGTTTCTCCATCTTCTAAATTACGTTTTTTATCAGTATCTTCAATTCGAATCACAAAATCTCCGTTGTAATGTTTAGCATACAAGTAATTGAATAATGCTGTTCTTGCATTACCAATATGAAGATAACCAGTTGGACTTGGTGCATATCTTACTCTTATACGATCGCTCATTTTTTTCACTCCTAAATTAAATATCAGATTTTCAAGTTAGTTCATATAAATTGTTCATTTGCTATCTTCGACCGTCATAACAAATGTCTAACTCGTCTTATTGTTAAAACGAAACAATGCTTTTTAACATGACCTTAAAATAATTTCATTGTTTAATCATAACATAATTCCCTGGGTAATATGCTTAAATTTTAAATAGAAAGCAGTTGTTTTTTCAACACTTTAAAAAAGCTATCCCTAAGAATCAAGACTGCACTACATAAACATTTCAACGACTTAAAAATGAATATTATGTACTGTGAAATTAAACTTCAAATTAACTATTCAAATACGTTAAAATTGATTCTAATTTTGTATGTCTTGATTGCTATAAGAATAACTTTATTAATATCTAAAATTTAACACTTAATGAACTTGTTTCAATGATATATTAGCACTATTTGTATTTTTTGATAACTAATATGTTTTGCATTTATTTATAGTTATACTTCAAATTACAAACTTCGCCATTTCATATACCTTTTAATATCTATTTTGTTTTCGTCAACTACAGTTTTTATAATGATACTGTATCTTCGATTTTTTTAGCAAAAACAATTCTTCCTGAAGATGTTTGCAATAAGCTGACTACTTCTAAATTGACATGACTGCCAATAAGATTTTTAGCATTATCAACAACTACCATCGTACCATCATCTAGATATCCTACTGCCTGACCAGGCTCTTTACCCATTTTTGTCAGTAAAATATGCAGTTGATCACCTTGATGTACATTAGGTTTGATTGCTTCTGATAAATCATTAACATTTAATGCTTTGATACCATGTACATGACAAACTTTATTTAGGTTGAAATCTGTCGTAATAATACTTGCATGATATTGTTTAGCTAGCTTTAATAGCATTGTATCAATATCACTATGTGTTTTAGTTGGATGTATAACCTTTGTAGGATAATCTAAATCATACAATTCATTTAAAATATCTAAGCCTCTTTTACCCTTTTCACGTTTAACACTGTCATTTGAATCTGCAACAATTTGTAATTCATTAATAACACCTTGTGGAATTAAAATATTGCCATCGATAAAACCGCAACGAATGACTTCTAAAATACGACCATCAATAATTGCGCTTGTGTCGATAATTTTTGGCGTAGCACTTTTAGTATGTTGTGACATGGAACGCGCTATATTCTCAGGTAAAAACATTAACATTTCATCTCGTTTTTTAAGGCCAAATTGGAAACCGAAATAACATAGTAATATCGTAATTATGACAGGAATGAAATGATTAAAAATAGAGTTGCCAATTGATTCTAATATAAACGACACCATAACAGAAATAAGTAATCCGATTATTAAACCTATTGTTGCGAATAGTATTTCAACAGCACTTCTACGCATAATAAAATGTTCTAAACCTTTTATAGCGTTAGTAACTCGTCTAATAAATACACCAAAAATTAAGAACATAAAAATACTACCGATAATGCCATCTACATAGTGATTTTTTAAAAAGCTGGAGTTTTGTAATCCAAGATCATTTGCAATTTCAGGAATAATAATTATTCCTAATGCGCTCCCAATAATTAAGTAAATAATAATAACCATTAGTTTAACGATATTCACACAATGTCCTCCTTTCTTGATGTTTTATGAATGAAGAGCAAATGACAATGCTTCATGTACAGTAGTTACACCTATTACTTGTATACCTTCAGGATATGTCCATCCGCCTATATTATTTTTAGGAATAATTACACGTTTGAAACCTAGTTTTGCAGCCTCTTGCACGCGTTGTTCTATCCGAGATACACGACGTACCTCACCCGTTAAACCAACTTCTCCAATATAGCAATCTAATCCGTCGACAGCTTTATCTTTAAAGCTAGATGCAGTTGCTACAATTACACTTAAATCAACTGCTGGCTCCGTTAACTTTACACCGCCAGCTACTTTGATATAAGCATCTTGTTGTTGTAATAGATAATTTTCTTTCTTTTCCAAAACAGCCATCAACAAACTTAATCGATTATGATCAATCCCTGTTGCCATTCGTCTCGGATTGTTAAAAGTCGTTGGAGTTACCAGCGCTTGAACTTCTATTAAAAGTGGTCTGGTTCCCTCCATGGTTGCAACAATTGTTGAACCTGGAACATTTGTTGAACGTTCTTCTAAAAACATTTCAGATGGATTATTTACACCTTTTAATCCACTTTGCTTCATTTCGAAGATTCCCATTTCATTCGTTGAACCAAAACGGTTTTTAACAGCTCGCAAAATTCGATATGCGTGGTGTTCATCGCCTTCAAAATAAAGCACAGTATCAACCATGTGTTCTAGCAATCTTGGGCCAGCAATTTGACCTTCTTTCGTTACATGACCCACTATAAAAGTTGCAATGTTCATTTGTTTAGCAATATTCATTAAACTTTGTGTACTTTCACGAACTTGTGAAACAGAACCTGGCGCAGAGCTGATTTCAGGATGATATATTGTTTGAATCGAATCCACTACTAATAAATCAGGTTGTTCTTCTTTTACTGTTTGATAAATAACTTCAAGATCTGTTTCAGCTAATACTTGCAATTCACTTGAATCTTCATCTAATCGCTCTGCACGTAATTTAGTCTGACTAAGCGATTCTTCTCCAGTAATATATAGTACTTTTTTCTTTTGAGATAACGATGCACAAATTTGTAAAAGTAACGTTGACTTACCAATACCTGGATCCCCACCAATAAGTACTAACGATCCGCTCACAATACCTCCACCTAATACACGGTTGAATTCTGCTGAATCTGTTAACACTCTCGGCGTTGTTTCATGTTTAATACTATTTAATTTTTGTACTTTACCTGCTAATTCCTTGGTTTTAACTCCATGTTTAGGATTGGCTGCTTTTTCAATAATTTCCTCCATTTGATTCCAAGCGCCACAATTAGGACATTTCCCCATCCATTTAGGAGATTGATAACCACAAGCCATACATTCAAAAATCACTTTTTTCTTGGCCAAAATTGCACCTCCACTTTCCTTTGAACAAATCTATTTTAAACGCACATTCCCATTATGACAAATTAAATGTGAGTTACATTTGTTTGTATTTTAACATGACTACTAACGCAAACTGTTTTACCAGATTTATTTTTTATGAATATTATAAAATAAACTTACATCATGTTGATAGTCGGTATCTTTCAAAGATAAAATCTTAATAATTTCTTAGTAAACTCTTTTCTCTAGATTTATCACAATATTATATAGACCTATTTTATTTTGACGTAAGTTGCTAGTATCTTCAAACAAAAAACCTTTATAAAAATTCATACCTTTATGCTATCGCTGTATGCTCATTAACTTGTTACATATAATTCTTAACTATCCTTTGATGATTATTTTATTAGATTGTTTCGTTGATGGATACTTTCACGAATTTCTATAGTTCAATGCTACTAAAAAAACAGCCCAAAACTTTAATTTGTTTTGGACTGTTTTATAATTATGCTTGCGATGGTGTTTTAGTTTCTGAAGTTTGTTCAGCAATGTCATATTTAAACTCTTTACCATCATGATCTACTGTAACTTTCTTACCTTCAATTTGATTACCATCTAATATTAATTCACTTAAATTATCTTCGATAGTTTTTTGTATCGCTCTAATTAATGGTCTTGCACCATATTCTGGATCATATCCTTCTTCTGCGATTTTGTCTTTCGCTTTATCAGTAACAATAATATTTATGTTTTGTTCAGATAATCGATTTGTTAATTTATTAACCATCATTGTTACAATTTCTTTTAATTCTTCTTTTGTTAGTTTATGGAATACAATGATATCATCTACACGGTTTAAAAATTCTGGACGGAATGAATTTTTTAATTCTTTTAACATCGTTTTTCGAATTGTTTCATAATCTTGTCCATCACTTGAACCACCGAATCCAGCAAATCGTTGATCTTGTAATTCTTGTGCCCCAACGTTTGATGTCATTATGATAATTGTATTTCTGAAATCAACTGTACGTCCTTTTGTATCTGTCAAATGTCCATCATCTAAAACTTGTAATAGAATATTAAATACATCTGGATGAGCTTTTTCAATTTCATCAAATAAAATTACAGAATATGGTTTACGTCTAACTTTTTCAGTTAATTGTCCACCATCATCATGACCAACATATCCTGGAGGAGCACCAACTAATCGGCTCACTGCGTGTTTTTCCATAAATTCACTCATGTCTACACGGATCATCGCATCATCATCGCCAAACATTGATTCAGCTAAAGCTCTAGCTAATTCAGTTTTACCAACACCAGTTGGTCCAAGGAAGATAAAGCTACCAATTGGTCGTTTAGGATCTTTTAACCCTGCACGGGCACGTCTAACCGCTTTACTGATTGAATTAACAGCATCTTTTTGCCCAATAACTCTCTCATGTAATGTATCTTCTAGACTAAGAAGTTTTTCAGATTCTGTTTCATTGATTTTAGTTAATGGGATACCTGTCCATCCTGCAATAACTTCAGCAATATCTTCTTCTGACAATGAAGTTGACATGCCATTTTGTGCATTCTTCCATTCATTTTTAGCTTCTTCATATTGCTTTTCAAGTTTTGTTTGTTTATCACGCAGGTTAGCAGCATTTTCAAACTCTTGAGCATGTACTGCGGCATCTTTTTCATTTTTAACTTTTTCAATTTCTTGTTCAATTTCTTTTAAATTATTAGGTGTCGTATGACTCTTAAGTCTTACTTTAGAACTTGCTTCATCAATTAAATCAATTGCTTTATCTGGTAAGAAACGATCTGAAACGTATCTGTTACTTAATTTAACAGCTGCTTCAATAGCTTCGTCTGAAATATTAATACGATGGTGTGCTTCGTAACGATCTCTTAATCCTTTTAAAATAGCAACTGTATCTACTACTGAAGGTTCATCAACTTGTACAGGTTGGAAACGACGTTCTAAAGCCGCGTCTTTTTCAATATTTTTGCGATATTCATCTAATGTAGTAGCACCAATACATTGTAATTCACCACGTGCTAATGCCGGTTTCAAAATATTCGAAGCATCGATAGCACCTTCAGCACCACCAGCACCAACTAAAGTATGCAACTCATCAATAAATAGGATGACATTACCTGCTTGTTGGATTTCTTCCATAACCTTTTTCAGACGCTCTTCAAATTCACCACGATATTTAGTACCTGCAACTACTGTTCCCATATCTAAAGACATAACACGCTTATCTTTTAATGTCTCTGGTACCTCATTATTCACTATGGCTTGCGCTAAACCTTCAGCAATAGCAGTTTTACCAACACCTGGCTCTCCAATAAGCACAGGATTGTTTTTCGTACGTCTACTTAATACTTCAATTACACGTGTAATTTCTTTATCACGTCCTATAACAGGATCTAATGTACCGTCTTTGGCAATGACTGTTAAGTCACGAGCTAAACTATCTAAAGTTGGAGTATTATTTGACTTACTAGCTTGTGCATTTTTATTACTCATTTCAGGGTTTCCTAAAGCTTTCACAACTTGTGCACGTGCTTTAGTAATATTTAAATCTAGATTTGCAAAAACTCTTGCTGCAACACCTTCATTTTCACGAATCAAGCCTAATAAAATATGTTCCGTTCCAACAAAATTGTGATGTAATTTTCTAGCTTCATCCATCGATAATTCAATGACTTTTTTAGCTCTAGGTGTATAATGCAATGTACCAACATGATCTTGACCATGTCCGATTAATTTTTCAACTTCTTCAATTACTTTATCTTCAGTGATATTAAAACTTTCTAATACTTTTGCAGCAATTCCTTCAGGTTCTTTCATTAACCCCAATAATAGGTGTTCTGTTCCTATATTTGAATGATTTAAACGAATTGCTTCTTCTTGGGCATGTGCTAATACGCGCTGTGCACGCTCAGTTAATCTACCAAATAACATAAATAATGACCTCCTACTTTATATGTTCTCTTAGTATATCTGCTCGTTTTTCTTTTACAGATTTGTCATCTTCTTCATCTAATAAAAATGGTGACTGTATAGCTACCATCAATTCATTAAATTTAAAGTTTTGTAATTCAATGTAATTTAAATCTATACCAAGTTTAACTTCGCTTAATCTATAAGAAGCCTCTTCCATAGTTATCATTCTACAGTTTTGTAAAATACCTAGCGAGCGAAAAACACGGTCTTGTGTTTCTAATTGATTATAAGTGTCTAACTTTTGTCGTATTTGTTTTTCTTCATGAATGATTTGATTAACAACTTCTGTTAATGTTTCTATGATTTCTAACTCAGATTTACCAAGTGTAAGTTGGTTGGATACTTGATAAGTATGTCCATAAACTTGCGAACCTTCACCGTAAATACCTCTGATTGTATATCCAAAACGATTAATGGTTTGAGCAATCCGTGTCATTCTTTTCATAATAGATAGACCTGGCAAATGTAGCATCACGCTTGCTCTCATACCAGTACCTATATTGGTAGGACATGTAGTTAAATAACCAAGTTGTTCATCATAACTTATATCAAGGCTTCGATCTAATTCATCATCAATTGATGAAGCTTGATTATATAAAGCCTGTAATGTCGTGTCAGTTCCCATAGCTTGAATACGAATATGGTCCTCTTCATTTATCATGACACTTAAAGATTCATCGTCATTCACTAATACTGCGGCTGCTGGTTGTTTTATTAGTTCAGGACTAATCAAATGCTTTGCAACCATTTTCATTTTACTTTGTTGATCCATTTGATCAAGACGCATTAATTCAAAGTTTGGCAAGGCATCTTGTACCTCATTTATAACTCTAAATCCATCATTTTCAGTAGCATACATTAGTGGATGCACATGATTTTCTAAATTACGCGCTAACCGAATTCTAGAAGACATAACAATTGGTGTTTCTTCATTACTTTTCATCCATTGGCTGATATTATCATGAATATTATGCGTCATCATGTTGCACCTCACTCTCAGCTTTTAGTGCTTTAATTTCATCTCTAACAATGGCTGCTTCCTCAAAATCTTGGATTTCAATAAGTTTTTTCAAATATTCATTCTTTTCTTCGATTTTTCGCTTTAAAGCTATCTTTTTATGTGAAGAATGTGGTGTCTTTCCAACGTGCTCAAATTGTCCACCTTGAACTCTGCGGACGATATCAATGATGTCATCTTTAAATGTTGCATAACAATTAGCACACCCAAATTTACCAACATGTGCAATATCTTTCAAAGTCATATGACATGATGGGCAACGTTTTTCTTCTTTAAACGCTACTTCTTGAAAATTAATGCCATGTTTCGTAGCTAAATGTTGTAAAATTTGCTTAACAACAAATGCTTCTTCGAAATTATCTTGATGTTCTTGATATTCAGGTTGTTCATTAGCTTGATTCCACGGATGGTGCCCCTCAGCACAAGTTTGACACACCATTTTTTCTTCTGTTTTATTTTTACTTGTAACTTTAACTTTTAATTCCGCTTCATTAAGTTGACAATTTTCACAAAGCACTTCAACACCTCATTTCATTTAGTAATAATTTATAACTGGTAACAAACGTTTTAAAATATTTGCTCTAATAATATCTCTAGAAACCATATCCATTGATAGCGTTTCTCTATCAATAACTGCTTGAATCATTTTAGCTTCACGTTCATTTATTAACATTTTATCTAAAAGCCCATCAATAATATAATAAGCTTGTTGTTGAGAAATAGAAGGTCCAATCAGCTGAAGCAAATGATTAATATAACCCGTTGCATCTTTATTTTCAATTTTAGTGATTCGGATGTAACCACCACCACCACGTTTACTTTCGATTTCATAACCATGTTCATTAGTGAATCGTGTTTTGATTACATAATTTAATTGTGATGGTACGCAATCAAAACGCTGTGCGATATTCGCTCTCTGAATTTCAACGACATCTTCATTCGACTCTTCAAATAAACGTTTGATGTATTGTTCTATGATGTCAGACATATTGTGCATGTATATCACCCCTTTTTGACCTTCTTTGACTATATTATATGACCTATTTTGACCTTTTTCAATTAATTTGTTTTTATATTTTCAAAAATTTATGATGTTAGCCCTTCCATTTTATTGTATGATAGATTGTAGAAAAAACTAAAGGAATGAGAAATATATGCATATTCTAATTGGGATTATCGGAATTATCTTCTTTTTAGCACTTGCGTTTCTATTTAGCTCAGACAGGAAAAATATTCGCTGGAAATATGTAGGAATTTTACTTGCAATTCAGCTTATCTTTGCATTTATCTTGCTTAAAACTACAATGGGAATCAAGGTTATTGGTGGTATTTCAAACGGTTTTAACTACTTATTATTAAAAGCAGCAGATGGTGTTAACTTTGTATTCGGTGGTATTCAATATATCGATCCTAAGCAACCACCATTCTTCTTCAGTGTATTATTACCTATCGTATTTATTTCAGCGATTATCGGTATCCTTCAATACACAAAGATTTTACCTTTAATCATTAATGTTTTAGGATTCTTAATTTCTAAAATTAATGGTATGGGACGTTTAGAATCATACAATGCAGTTGCTGCAGCAATTTTGGGACAATCTGAAGTATTTATTTCAATTAAAAAACAATTACCATACATACCTAAGCAACGTTTATACACATTAACAGCTTCAGCAATGTCGACTGTTTCTGCTTCAATTATCGGTGCATACTTTACCTTAATTGAACCTAAATATGTTGTAACGGCTGTTGTCTTAAACTTATTTGGTGGTTTCATCATCGCTTCAATTATTAACCCTTATAAAGTTAATGAAGAAGATGACAAATTATTAGTTGAAGAAACTGAAGAAAGACAACAATCATTCTTCGAAATGCTAGGAGAATATATTTTAGATGGATTTAAAGTAGCTGTCATTGTAGGCGCAATGTTAATCGGATACATTGCCATTATCGCTCTATTAAATGGAATTGTAAGCAATATCTTTAGTACAGTTTCAGGTGGCGCTATTTCTTGGGATTTCCAAACATTAATTGGTTTTGTCTTTGCACCATTTGCATTCTTAGTCGGTGTGCCATGGCAAGATGCAGTTCAAGCCGGTTCAGTTATGGCGACAAAACTATTATCTAACGAATTTGTAGCAATGCAAGCACTTGGTAAACTTAGTGATTTATCTGAACACGCAAAAGGTGTTACATCTGTATTCTTAGTATCATTTGCTAACTTTAGCTCTATTGGTATTATTTCAGGTGCGATTAAATCTCTTAATGACAAAAAAGGAGATACAGTTGCCCGCTTTGGTTTGAAATTACTATTCGGTGCAACACTAGTATCTTTCATTTCAGCTGCAATCGCTGGATTCTTTATTTAACAAATACATCAACATCGAATTAACCCCTTCAAAATTTTGACTATTCTCAGTGTCTTTGAAGGGGTTTTTTCTTATGTATATCTTTATTTTTTATCATTTTTAATTTTGACATAAAAAACAACTCCTCCAAAGCTAAGTTTGAAGGAGATATTGTCTTCTCAACAAATCTATAAATATCAATAATTCGTTGATTTAGCATACATTAAGCTATGCTTTTTTTACAATATGATTAATAAAGTAATCAGTTACTCTATAGTCATCTGTTAATTCAGGATGGAATGATACGCCTAAATATTTACCTTGCTGAACAGCTACAATTTTCTCATTAACCTTACATAGGATATCTACGCCTTGACCTACTTTTTCAATATGTGGGGCTCTTATAAAGACACCTTCAATATCTGTAGCGATACCTTTAATATCTAATTCTGTTTCAAAGCTGTCAACTTGTCTACCGAATGAGTTTCGTTGTACAGTAATATTCAACTTGTTAAGGTATCCTTCTTCACCAACTATATCTTGCGCTAGAACTATTAATCCTGCGCATGTACCAAACATAGGTAAAGTTGAATTTTGTAAAGCCTCTTTAAATCCATATAAATTCATTAATCGACGTAACGTTGTAGACTCGCCACCAGGTAATATTAAGCCCTCGATTTCTTCTAATTGTTCAACTTTTTTAACTGCAATACCTTCATGACCACTTAATTCAATATGTCTAATATGTTCACGTACTGCACCTTGTAATGCTAATACACCTATTTTCATATCTTACCAACCACGCTCTTGCATACGTTCTTCTAATGATAATTGATTGATATCTAAACCTTTCATAGCAGTGCCAAGTTCACTTGCTAATCTTCCAATTAGTTCATAGTCTTGGTAATGTGTTGTTGCTTGAACAATTGCTTTAGCAAATTTTTCTGGATCTTCTGATTTAAAAATACCTGATCCAACGAATACACCGTCAGCACCTAATTCCATCATTAAAGCAGCATCTTGAGGAGTCGCAACGCCACCAGCTGCAAAGTTAACTACCGGTAAACGACCATTGTCTTTAATTTGTTTTAAAATTTCATAAGGCGCACCGATATCTTTCGCAAAAGTCATAATCTCATCATCATTCATTACAGTCAATCGACTAACTTCTGAATTAACTTGTCTCATATGTCTTACAGCTTCAACAATATTACCTGTACCTGGTTCACCTTTAGTACGTAACATAGCAGCACCTTCACCAATTCTACGCGCAGCTTCACCTAAATTACGACATCCACATACAAATGGTACTGTAAATTGATCTTTTCTTAAGTGATATTCCTCATCTGCTGGTGTTAACACTTCTGATTCATCAATATAGTCAACACCCATCGCCTCTAATACTCTTGCTTCAGTGATATGACCAATACGTGCTTTAGCCATGACTGGAATAGAAACAGCATTCATTACTTCTTCTACAATTTTAGGGTTTGCCATACGTGCAACACCACCAGCAGCTCTAATATCAGAAGGTACTCGTTCTAATGCCATAACTGCTACCGCGCCAGCTTCTTCTGCAATTCTTGCTTGCTCAGCATTAACGACATCCATAATAACGCCGCCTTTTTGCATTTCAGCCATACCTCTTTTGACTCTGTCTGATCCAATAATTTTACTCATTATACATAAAACCCCTTTTCAAGTTGATTAAATACATTGTAATGTATAAACTGATATTTAAAAAGGTACAAAATAAGATAAATTTAGGAGGTCAGTTATAAAATTGAAAAACACTTTATACCATCAACTTTATGAAAAATTAAAAAAACAAATAATTGAAGGTCAATTTAAAGAAGGCGATAAATTTTATTCTAAAAGACAATTAAGCAAACATTTATCTATTAGCCAAACAACCGTAGAGCATGCATATCAACTTCTATTAGACGAAGGTTACATTTATTCAAGACCTCGCTCTGGATATTTTGTGTCCGAAATTGAATCTTTAACAATTTTAAACAATCAACCTATCCCCTCTCTTTTTGATGATGATTCATATAAACCAAAAGCGAGTGATGAAGCTTATGATTATGCTTTTAATTTGGATGAAATAGATACGAAACATTTCCCTATAGAACTTTTCAGAAAGTATTCCAAAGATCTTTATGATACAAATCATTTAAATCAATTACGTAGAGGACATTTTCAAGGAGAATTACATTTGCGGTTTCAACTGGCATTTTATTTATTTACTAATCGTGGCGTAATTTGTGATCCTAATCAAATTATAATTGGCTCATCTACCGAACAATTAGTAAATCAATTAGTCGATTTACTTTATACTTCAACATTTATTATCGAAAAACCTAGTTATCCACCAATCAAAAATATTTTAGATAAAAAACAAGTTGAATATGAACAAATTGAAGTTGAAGATAATGGAATAAACGTAGATGAAGTTATTAAATCACAAAAAAATATAGTATATATAACGCCTTCCCATCAATTTCCAACTGGATATGTGATGGACTTAAAAAAACGAACTCAATTAATACAATGGGCTCAAGAAAAAGAAGAACGATTTATTATAGAAGATGATTATGATTCCGAGTTTAGATATTTCGGCAAACCCATTCCAGCAATTCAAGGTCTATATTCAAGAGGAGAAAAAGTGATTTATATCAGTACATTTTCAAAGTCTATTTTTCCTAGCTGTCGAGTTGCATATATGGTGTTACCCTATTCTATAATGAAAAAATATCATTCTCAAAATCACATTGAAGGCAACACTGTACCTGTTCATATGCAAAACCTTATTGCAACGTTTATATCTTCCGGTGGTTTTGAAAGGCATTTAAATAAAATGAGACGAATTTATCGTAGAAAACTAACCTATATTTTAAAAAGATTGAAACCTTACAAAGAGCAGCTTGATATTCAAGGTGCTGAAACGGGTATGCATTTTACAATTACAGTAAAAAATGGATTAACATTACAAGAGTGTCTTGATAGAGCAAACAAAGTAAAGTTAAAATTACAAGTTTATAATTTTGATGATGATCAAGACTATAAGAAAACCCCTAAATTTATATTAGGCTTTGGCGGTATAGACGATGATGCTTTAAAACCGCATGTAGACGCTCTAATAAAATCATTAATTATAAAGTAACACTTCTTTGATAAAAGTTAGTGTTACTTATGCAATAGCTTGTCTATTGTATAATAATTAATTTCCTTTTTGTATTTCAATAAAGTATATAAAAGAACAGTAAGATCATTTTCAATTAGATACCGTCTTACTGCTCTTCTCTATTTATACAATATTTTGTTTTCGATGATATCATTTTAAATTTATATAAACACAAAATTAAAGTTGTACATACTTAGACAATCAAAAGTGCACATTATTAAATTATTATTTCTAAAATTCAATGCGGCTCATCGCATCCATTTTTTGCCTGGCAACGTTCTACTCTAGCGGAACGTAAGTTGGCTACCATCCTCGCTAAGAACCTTTCTTGACTTGTGACAATCGCTTGCTTCTTTCCTCTCCTTCGGCTCTCGCTTACTCATTTAGCTCTACTAAACTCGTTGCGCTCTTTTCTCGTTTCGTCAGATTCAAACGTTTTCACTTCGCCAAGCCATTTTTCTTTGTGTTTGCTTTTTATTTTGACGTTTTAGACATAAAAAAAAAGAGACCTTGCGGTCTCAATGCGGCTCATCGCATCCATTTTTTGCCTGGCAACGTTCTACTCTAGCGGAACGTAAGTTCGACTACCATCGACGCTAAGGAGCTTAACTTCTGTGTTCGGCATGGGAACAGGTGTGACCTCCTTGCTATAGTCACCAGACATATGAATGT